>CAZFPQ010000465.1:0-3687 GCA_964521065.1 uncultured Bacteroidia bacterium
ATTACATCTCAAAAGGGAGTCGATTGTTGATAGCTACTGATGAGGGCAAAGCCATCAGGCCGGATTGCCTTGTAAAATATTGCTGGTTATTCGGGAAGAATATATCGCTTATCTCAATGAGTTTGAGCGAATGGTCCCTTCTTTATTTGACCACCGCCTTCGCATTGAGCTGATGAGTGAAGGGGGACTGCATGAGGTAATCTTGGGGACAGCAGAATATGGGAACATCGAGGTTCTTGAACCTGAGACAACGATTCCCTTAATCCTCAAGATGTTGCGAGACAAGAAAGATGGGGTAGCATTAACCCATCTGCAAGTTTATTTAGACCGCTTATGGCGGATGGATGTAGATCGACAAGGGGGGGATGAGGACCGCATTGATCGAGTGACCTTTGACCCTAGCTTGGTACAATCAGTTGGGGAACTCGAAGAAGTGTTGGCTGATTTTTTAGACGAGCAACTGAGCTTGGTTGAGGCCAATTTAGCTAGGAGAGGAGTAAAACAGGTTAAGGGCTTGCCTTTGGAAATCCTGTTTGCCCTGGTAACGGAAGATGGAACCAAAAGAAATCTTGATCCAGTGGAGATCCAAGCCGTTCTCCCCCCTCAGCTAGACATAAGCTCAGATGACCTAAATTTTTGCTTGGAAGAATTTTATCGCATTCGTTTGCTACGAAGACTCGAAGAGCAAGAGTCAGGATAGCGAAAGAAGGCTACTCGCTTGTTGACTAAATCCGCTAAAGTTGACATCAAAGACTCTCAATACCCTCCAAAGCCAGCAAGATCTACCCCCAAATGCTTGGTTTTGCTTCGACCTTTCAGTTAATTGAATACAGCGAATCATTTCAAATAACCCCTTCCTCATCTAAAGGTCTGTTTGGAAATTTTTCTTTATACGCCAAAATAGTCTTTCAGGAACCTGACCGCATCATTTCTCCTTAAAATAGCTCGCTATTTCTCAGGAAGAGTCTTGGTCAGAACCCCAAAATCCTACTTTCGGCGAGCAAACCCCAAATCCCAAACAACCTCTAAGAGGAAAATTCATCCCCCATCATGAGTCACTCTTTTTACAACTTAGCCACTCAATCTAATGTGGCCGAAATTCTAAAGTCTGGTAGCAGTGATAAAGCATCCATTCGTAAGCTTCAAACAGCACTCAACGAGCTAGGCTTTGGAACGCTTTTATCGTGGCAACAGTTTGGTGCAGACGGCATATACGGCAATGGGACCAGCCAAGCAGTAGCCGCCTTTGCTAAGCTCGCCGGCCTGCCCAGTGATGGGAAATCAGTCTCTCCTGCTTTGGCCAACCTTATCGTGATCCGACATCAGGCGGCTCAACCCCTACGCACGCTTGATAAGATCAGTGCGCCTGCGGATGAGCTCAAGCGAGGAAAGAAAGGAAGTAAGGTGGAGGCCCTGCAGTGGCTTTTGAAGTATTTAGGATTTGAGAACGAATTGAATTGGGCCCGCTTTGGAGCAGATGGCGATTATGGCGGCTCTACCACTGCCGCTGTCAAAGCCTTTGCTCAACAGAAAAATGTGGCTTCTGATGGCAGCAGTGTAAGTGCTGCATTGAAGGAGGCCATCCTCACAGCCGTAGCGCCTGATCTGGGTCCAGATTGGAAAACGGTCAAAGACAGTAGCGCTCACCGTCGCCGTGGCAAAAGTCAGTATGGCATGCGTAGTTCCCGTCTTCACGATGATGTGGTCGCCAATTTCAAGAACAGTCTTAAATTTGAAGCGCTTGGGGTAGAACTAGAAGAGGATAAGATGGATCTTGAATTCCATCAAGTGTCTCGCACCGATGGCAATGGCCGCTACCAGTTCGATGAGAGGGTGCAAAAGAAGAAGGTGGTACTCCACTTTACCGCTGGGCACATCATGGGGGACTTGAGCACCCTTACCAAACCCGCAGTTAACCCTATCTCCACTGCATTTGTAATTGGTTATGATGGCACCATTTACCGCTTGTTTGGGCATGTAGAGTTTTGGGCTTGGCACCTTGGAAGTGGTGCATTGGGGAGTAATACCGCTATGAGCCCTACCTCAGTTGGCATAGAAGTGAGCAACTGGGGCCCTTTAAGAGAAGAAAATGGAGATTTGGTTAGCTGGGACCATGGTCACTTCTTCTGCACCCTAGATGACGTAGAAGCCTACACCAAGTTGAGCGCTCCTTATCGAGGGGCCCAATATTTTGCTAAGCCAACGGATCTTCAATACGACTCCGTGATTTTATTGCTTCGATACCTCACTGAGACCAAGAGCAATTCGGAAGAAGAGCAAACTTTTGTCCCTGTAAAAAGAGCTTTCATGCCAGAAGGGACCCGAGGTGATTTGTTTGCTTCTGGGCAGGCCGCCAAAGATTTTGAAGGGATTTGTTGCCATACTAATTTTCGCCCTACCGGAAAATGGGATTATCCTGAAGAGGGATTTGATTGGAAACGAGTAGTAGATGGAGTCATGGGGCCTCTTCCCGCCCACTTAAAACGCAGTCGTTCATTATTTGGAGGACCTGAGATTGTCAGCGAGCGCGGGTTGGCAGATAAGATGTCTTATTTAGATTGTGCCAAGCCTGACCCTAGTACTTGGGGTGAAGATGGCCCTGAGGTGGATATTTAGAAATACTACTTCTGCTTACTTGTTGATCTGAACTGCTCCACTTTTCGGAGTAGTTCAGACAATTTTTAATTATTCTTCTGTAGTTTAAAAACCCTATGATGGTGATGGGCGAAACCAAGGGGCCAGAGTAGGCCAACAGCCTCTTAGACTTTTCTCCTGCTAAGATCTCAAGGTTCCCTTCCTCATTCACCCGAAAACTCTTTGTCTGTTTCTCCACCCCAATAGCGATTGAAAAGGAAACTAAAGACGTCCATGAATAACTTCCATAGGATCAGGCATACGGCAATGAAATTAGAAAGAGCAGAAGATACCGCTATTAACAGTCCAAATATCATCACCAGTTGTTGGACCAGCACTCGGATGGTGATGTTTAGTCCCTCATTTATGACTCCTGTATTGTTGTATTCTTCCTGATTGACGTAATGTCGCCGATAATAAAACAAATGCTCCAAGAACATTAGAAGGAGAACCCACCAAAATAGATTGAAGCCCAAAATGGTTTCCCCGGAAAGGTGACTGCCGAAATAGGCCATCCCTGAGATGAGGTTCATGACGGTCAATTCTAGCACTGCCACGGGAATGCAGAGAACCAAGAAGGTGAGGATAAAGACAAATTTGAAGCTCTTTCGGACAAACCCAGCTGCAGGAGTGGCCAACTTACTCATTCTCTGAAGAATAGCCTTTTTTGAGGTCCCCACCATTCGGCTCATTTGGCCAAGCCAAACAAGGTTGTGCTTGGCACGCCACATTTTTAGGATAGCAAACCATGCCAAGAGCAGGGTTTCGATAAAATATAGGTAAACGGCATCTACAGCATCCCAGCCTTTGTAAAGTACTGCGTACAGGGGAATCAAATCAATGATGACAATGACCAGTAGGTAGCGAAAGTTCTTTTTTAGGTTGGCGTTGAACCGTTTGAAAAGGAAATCGTTAAAGGTCATGTTTTTGAGATCTGGTTGAATGGATAAAGCTCCACTATTTTTTGGGAAATCTCACCCTGTTGGAGAATAAAATGCTTCCTCTAAGGAGTTGTAATTGCCTCCATAAACCCATAAACCCATAAACCCATAA
>CAZFPQ010000466.1:0-3683 GCA_964521065.1 uncultured Bacteroidia bacterium
TTGGTCCTCACTGTCTTTGACACCAAAAAATACGCTGGCCCCTTCCGAGCGACCGATCCAGTGGGTCTGCATGGACTTCATGGACTCCGACCAATCGATGCTTTCCAATCCGCTCAACAAGCGATCGGCATAGGCGGTGATGCGCAACATCCATTGCTTCATCTCACGGCGCTCTACCGGGTGTCCTCCCCGCTCTGATTTGCCGTCTTTGACTTCCTCATTCGCCAATACCGTTCCCAAAGCAGGGCACCAATTCACCGTGGCATAGTCTAAATAAGCCAAGCGATATTGCATCAAAGCATCAGCCTTTTCGCTGGCCAACATGCCTTCCCAATCGGAGTCGGTAAATTTCGTTTTAAATGAGGTGGCGGCCTTCAAGCCGATGTTTCCTTGCTCAGCAAAAATGGCTTCCAATTCACTGATGGGACGGGCCTTTTCTTGGCTCTTGTCATACCAATGCTCAAAAAGTTGGATGAATATCCATTGGGTCCATTTATAGTAGTCGGGATTGCTGGTGGCCAATTCCGCATCGGGATCATAGTGAAAGCCCAACATCTCCAACTGCTCGTTGTAGCGGCTGATGTTTTTGGCGGTGGTTTCCGCAGGGTGAATGCCCGTTTTGATGGCATATTGCTCGGCGGGCAAGCCAAAAGCGTCGAAGCCCATGGGGTGCATCACGTTGAAACCCATGGCCCGCTTGTAGCGGGTGATGATGTCGGTGGCAATGTAACCGAGCGGGTGCCCCACGTGAAGCCCAGCCCCAGAGGGGTAGGGAAACATATCCAATACATAGTACTTGGGCTTGTCAGAAAGCTTATCGGCGACAAAGCTGCGCTGTTCCTTCCAGTACTGTTGCCATTTTTTCTCGACGTTTCTGTAGTCGTAAGTCCCCATAGTGATGTTGAGATATTGGGAGATTGGGATATTGAGGAATTGTGAGGCGATTTTTTGGGCCAAAAACGCTCATAAATCCATTACCACGCCATTCTTTAGAGGCTGTTTGGGTTTTGGTGTTTCGAGCCCAAACGCAGGATTTTTTGGTTCTGACAAGCAGATTTTTTGAAGAATAGCGAGCTATTTCGAGAAAAATCGGCGCGGTCAGGTTCAAAAAAGACAAGTTTTGGCCGTAAAGGAAAAATCCAAACAGCCTCTTAGGCGGGCCAAAATTACACCAAAAAATTGAGGGGACAATGGCTGCTCTCGCTAGCCATGTTTGGTGGATAGGCTTTTGTGGTTACGGGGAATGGGAGAACTGGTTTGGATGAAATGAACTTTGCTGCTTGGAAGACCTTACGGGTGGATGTGACTTCAGGATTAGTCTTGGCCCTTTAAGCCGACTGGATCCTACGGATTGGAAAGCCGTGGTACCCTAGCTCACTCGGCATCGGCGGTTATACCATTTATGGAGTTGCCCTACGTGATCTACATTACCCGCTCATTTTTCCATCCCGAAACTTCAACGTATTTTCCAGTAGGACTCTGACTAATCTACCGCCAATGAAAAAGCTAATCCTCTTCACACTCAGCAGTTTGTTCGCCTTTAGCGCTTTCGCCCAAGGCCTCCATGGCGCATGGCAACGCATAGCAACCCAAGAAGATGGCCGCAAAGTGCGCAACACCGTCATCTTTGCCGATGGATTCCAGGTAGCCACTTGGTACGATGCCGCAACAGGTGCATTCATCAGTTGTAACGGAGGTACTTGGTCTCTGAAAGACAACATGCTTACCGAGGGGGTGGAGTTCGATACGAAAAACCCTGACCGTGTGGGCAGCGAAGCATCTTTTGAAATTGTCCTGGCTGAAAACAAGCTCATGCTAGCTGGCACTGACCGCATCTGGACCCGCGTAGATGATGGCACCCCAGGCGCGCTCGCTGGGGCATGGCTCATCTCGGGCCGCATGCGCGATGGAGAGATCCAGCGGCGGGACACCGATCGACCTCGCAAAACCATGAAGATCCTCTCTGGAACCCGCTTTCAGTGGATCGCCTACAACGTCGAGACCCACGAGTTCAAAGGTACTGGTGGGGGGACCTATACCACCCTAGATGGCAAATACACCGAAAATATTGAGTTCTTCTCCAAGGATGACAGCCGCGTCGGGGCTTCGCTGCAATTTGATTACGAGCTTCGCGATGGGGACTGGCATCATTCGGGTCTTAGCAGTAAGGGGACCGAGATTTATGAGGTGTGGAGTGTGCGGGAGTAGATTCAAGGTATGTCTTGCATCTACGAGATACGCTGGACTGTGTCATGAACCCAGGCCAGTTACCTCTTTATCTATCCAACTACTCAAGGCTAGCACCTCTGTCGTCTAAGGCTAAGGATACTTACTTTTCTATCTCCGCCATCAGCTCGTAAGCCAAGCGATTGATGGCTTTTTTCTTGGGGTTGTTGATGCTGCTCACATTGCTTAGGACCACAACCGCCTGACGGGCCTCGGGACGAAGTGCCAATCCGGCACTATAACCTCCTGTCCCCCCGCTATGCCAGAGAAATGGCGCCTGATCAGACAAGGAAAGTTGGTGCCACCCCAAAGCCACCGAGGTTTTGGGGGTAACGGCACGGATTGGTTCGGTCATGACTGCAGAGTCTCCAGTAAGGGCATCAAAACTCCAGCCTGCGTAGGCCGATAGATCCTCCACGCAAGACAATACCCCACCAGCCCCCGCCAAGGCCCCAAAGGTCCAATTGTCGGTGGGTTTTCCCTTGTGATTAAGCCCAGACACCAATAAATCAGGCAAGACCGGCTGGCCTACTCGGCTGTGGGACATCGCCAAGGGCTGAAATACTACCTCCTCTAGCAGTTTTTCGTAAGGCTGCCCATAGACCTCGCTGAGCACATGCCCAAGCAGAGCCATACCGACGTTGGAATATTGATACTGGCTACCTGGGAGAAAAACGGGGGGTGTCTGCTTAAGGTGTTCTTTGAGTTCCTCCTTACCAAAGCTCGCGTAGGGGTTTCGGCGGCCACTCAGCACGCTTCGAGCGATCTCATTTGAGATTCCTGACTGATGGCTGACTAGGTCTCGAAAGGTAATGGAGTCCCCCTCTAGCAACGTAAAGTCCAGATAAGCTTGCACGGGTGAATCCAGACTCTCGATCTTTTCTTCTAGAACCGCATGAACTAGTAGCTGAGTAGTCAGCACCTTGGTTACTGAACCAATTTCAAAGATATGCTTTCTGTTGTCCAGGCGAATCAAAGCGCCCTTTCCTTCTTTCCTTGCTCCCAAGTACCTCACTGTGTCACCTTGCACCCAGGCAAGGGCAATTTCTGTCTCGATGGGAAGATCAGTGAAGGTAGATTCGAGTAAGCCCCAAACTTGTTCTTCGGCTAGTGGACCGACGGTAGAAGGTTGGCCAATCCCGATCCTTGCCATCATCAAGGCCACACAAAAGAAGATGATTCTACTCATAGCAATAATAGGTTCGATCTACCTGTAGGTCGCTCCTAGGTTTGAGATGGTTGCACGGTGGGGGGTAGGTTTCCATTTGTTCATTGGTGAGCCATATCTATTTACTTAGATATAGACCTTTTGAGTTAACTCAAACACGACCAACACACAACCTTGATCTAGACAGCTACATATGACCACATATAAACACCAAGAAAACACATCCGATGGCGTGCCTAGAATTATGGTACCAATAGATAACACTTTGAGGCCAGCTGTCCCCAAGATC
>CAZFPQ010000467.1:0-3682 GCA_964521065.1 uncultured Bacteroidia bacterium
AGGCTTTCCGCCGCGATTTCTGCGATGTCCTTCAGTTCAATGTCTTCTTCCTTGTCCAGCTTCTTGATGGCGTCTTGAAACATCACCATGCAAAAGGGACAGTTCATGGCTACTACGTCTGCTCCCGTGGCCACGGCTTCCTCAGCCCGCTCGGTGTTAACTTCTTTGTTGCCCTTCTCAGCGTCTTTGAACACTTGGGCACCACCGGCGCCACAGCATAGACCGTTTTTGCGAGAGCGCTTCATTTCGCTGAGGTCTGCATCTAGCTCTTGGATGACGCGACGCGGGGCTTCATAGATGTTGTTGGCACGACCCAGGTAGCAGGAATCATGGAAGGTGATCTTTTTGCCTTGATAGGCCTTGCCGTCCTGGATGCGGAGCTTACCTGCGTCTATCAGCTCTTGCAGCAGGGTGCTGTGGTGGATTACCTCATAATTACCCCCTAAGTCTGGGTATTCGTTCTTGAGGGTGTTGAAACAGTGGGGGCAGGCCGTGATGATATTTTTGACATTGTACATGTTCAAGACCTCGATGTTTTGCATGGCCTGCATTTGGAACAGGAATTCGTTGCCAGAGCGCTTGGCGGGGTCCCCTGTACAGGTTTCTTCTTGGCCCAAGACCGCAAAATCAATCTCTAGGTGATTCATGATCTTGACCATGGCCTGGGTGATGCGTTGGGCGCGGCTATCAAAGCTTCCGGCACAGCCTACCCAAAAGAGGTATTCGGGGGTTTGGCCGTTTGCTGCAGCATCGGCCATGGTTACGACGCTAGGACGGATTTCTGATTTATCTGACATGAAGTGGTTCTTTTTTTACTTTCTCGTTGAGCTAGGGTTAGTGAAAGGGTTGAGGTAAGGGGGGTATAGGGTATAGGGTATAGGGGCTATAGGGGGAATAGGGTTATAGGGGAATTTAGGGATTAGGGGGATTCGTGTTGGAGTCTTTTTTGGACATAGGAAATAAATCCGTTTAGTGCGATTTTGGCTTCTTCAATCAACTCGAGCCCACGATCTAAGAGGCTGTTTGGATTTCTCCTTTACGGTCCAAACTTGGCTTCTTGGAACCTGTCTGCGCCAATTTTACTCGGAATACCTCGGTATTCCTCGCAAAATTCGCTTGCCAGAACCCAAAAATCCCGCCTTTGGCCTCGAAATGCCAAAACCCAAAAAGCCTCTAAGGTAGGCCGATCTAAGATTTTTAGGTCCCAACAGATGATCAAAGCATCTTTTAATTCATAGATAGACCCACGTGCTATTCGGTAGAATTGAATCCCCTCTTTGTAATGAAATCTGCCATACCCTTCAGCAATGTTTAACGTAATACTTTGTGCTGCTCTACGAATCTGGTTACTGAGGGCATACTTCTCTTCAGGAGGCAACAAGGGGATCACAGCCTCATAAAAAAAACTCCGTAGCTCACGACAGCGCTTCCAAGCTGCCAAGGAGACAAAATCTTTCTCTTTGGCATACGACTTCTGCACTTCCTCCAAGAACCATTCGGAACTTTCTGAATCCTTTAAGCCCCAAATGTATTCTGTTACCAAACGCTCATTTCCATCCATAGCCTATGTCCCTTATATCCCCGATTCCTTTTATTTCCCTTACTTCCCGTAACCTACGCTTCCTTCTGCATCTCCTCTGCCCACTTAAATCGATCTGCGGCTGGCATGGCCCAGGGAGCGCCATTGTTTTCAATGTTGTTGGTCATAGAAGCCCAGCCTTCAGACATCTTGGATTCTTCCAGAATCATGTATCGGCGCAATTGCATGATGATGTCTAGTTGGTTGATATTAACTGGACAGGCTTCTACGCAGGCGTTACAGGTATTGCAAGCGTTGAGCTCTTCCTCAGAAACATAATGATCGCTAAGCAGGTAGTGCTCTGCCGCCTCTTTGGCCCCGGGTAGGTTTTCATCACTGGGTACCAACACTCCTTCCTCATTGGGCTTGAGTTTGAACTTTTGAATCTCTTCCAGGCGATCCCGGGTGTCCATTACGATTTTACGAGGGGAAAGCTTCTTCCCCGTAGTGTTCGCAGGGCACACGTCCGTACAGCGTCCGCACTCCGTACAAGCGTAGGAATTCATGAGGTTAACCCAGGTCAGGTCGGTTACATCCCGAGCACCAAAGCGCTTGGGGGCATTGGGGTCTTCCTCAGGTTGATAATTGAAGTCAAAAGCAGCCTTGACCTCCTCATTAATGTGTTTGCTGCTTTCTAGCTTACCTTGGGGATCAAGGTTGGCGTAGTAGACATTGGGAAAGGCCACGATGATGTGGAAATGCTTGGAGATGGGCAAATAATTAAGAAAGGCCAAAATGCCAACGATGTGCATCCACCAGCCTACTCGCTCGATCAGGTGTAGGGTTTCTGGGTTGGTCCCAAATAATTGTAGATCAGCCAGTTGCTGAGAGATGGGGAATGCCCCTGGCAATTCTGCTAGTACTCCTGCTCCCATGGCGTGGAGTTGTATATCCGCGATGTTGAAGGCCATCAAGGCCAACATTAGCACAATCTCGGTCCAAAGAATGACGTTGGCGTCCAGGTGAGAATAATTTCGGCGGGTGATCAAGCCCTTGGATTCTGTCATTTCAATTCCCTGAAAGCGTCGGACTTTCATCACGTTACGGCGCCACAGCAAGGCCACACAGCTCACAATGACCAGTACCGCTAGCCACTCATTGAGCCACATCACCCCATCGTAGATGGGACCGGCATACTGTCCAAAGAAGCGATGCTGACCGCTTAATCCATCTACCACGATTTCCAATACCTCGATGTTGATGACGATAAAACTCACGTAGATGATCAGGTGCATCACGGCCGGGGTGATTCGCTTGAACATCTTTTGTTGGCCAAAGGCCACCAGGGCCATTTGACGAAGGCGCTCGATGGGGCGGTCGTTTCGGTCTTCAGATCGCCCTAGGAAGATGTTGGCTCGTATCTGACGAATTTGCCAAGCAAAAAGCCCGGCCCCAGCTAATAAGACGAGTAGAAATAGCAGTTGACTAAGCATATAAGCGAATTGGGTTTACTATTCAAAAAATAGTATGCATGCATAACAAATATAAGAAATGGGGCATGCTCACCCAAGCCAGGATACAAGTTTTTTCAAAAAAACCTAACGGGTGTTAGCCTGGGTTAATCCCAAAAGTCGAAAAACCAGGCATTTTTAGGATAAAAACATCTGCCAGGGCTTGTTTCATTGCAATCAATTGCTTTACCTTTGTCCCACTTCCGAAAGGAAGGTGCGGTAGCTCAGTTGGTAGAGCAAAGGACTGAAAATCCTTGTGTCGGCGGTTCGATTCCGTCCCGCACCACAGAATTAAAAGATAACACCCTATTCACCAGTTGGTTAGGGTGTTTTTTATGTTTAAAAACTAGCGGTAAAACTGATAACGGGGTAAATCAATTCACAGGAAGTAATTTTGATCTCCTTGAAGGGAGATTTACAGTTAAAAAGTCACATTCTTGACTCCGATATCTATTCGCTTATATCCAGGCCGTCAAGCGAGCCGGCATATAGGTGCTCATTGCTGCTTGTAAAGTGCACTCCCGTAAAGTGGTTACTAATCTCATTTATGTACTTTTTTAATGAGCGATGGTATTCTTTCATATACATTTTTCATTAGGAGTTGTCTAAAGTAAAAACGCCCATAGTTGAGTAATTTGTTGGTCACGACACC
>CAZFPQ010000468.1:0-3634 GCA_964521065.1 uncultured Bacteroidia bacterium
CATAGACTTTTTTCCCATCTTCGAGGTAGGCTTCCATTGGATTCGAGACTTAAAGACTCGAAAATACAACTTCTCAGTTTTCTGACTCGGAAAGTGGGATGTAACTAAGGAAATCTGCCTTGGAGCATCCTTTACAGCCATCGTTGCTTTCTGAGATAGTATCTGCAAGTAGGGACTCAAAAATAGACCAATTCCTCTCCTTTACCGCATAAGCTAAGATTACAGTAAAGTCCCAGAATTCTTCATCAAGATAGGTTTGATCAATTATTGGGGCGTAATCACTTGGATACACTGATCCTACCTGAGCAGAAAGCTTGCTTAAGATCAGGAAAATTGAAAATGCAAGGTATCTCATACGTCTACTTCTATCGGTAAACATCTGTCAAGGGTTCTATTCACTGGCTTCAGTTTTGACCAACTGATAGAGTTCCTCACTTATTCTAAATTTAGCTTTACTTTTTAGCTGGTCCATCAACTGTATAACGGAGCCAATGTACCCCTGATCTTTGCTGGCTAATAAAACGCCAAATAATCCTGTTATAGGAATTCCATGTAGAGTTGCAATTTTACGTCCTTAAGCTTCGTCAATTAGCAGCACGTCAGCATGCAGTTCTTGTGCTAATGCAATAGCCTCTGCTTCGCCTGAGTCTAATTGTACCTGTAGTTTGGTCGCTAAGGTGTAATCTTTCAGAGGGTGAACACCTAGCCAAGTATGTTCTACTAATACAAACTTGTACAGCCCGGTCATTTGGTTTAACTCTCGATGTACAGCCGGGGAATAATGGCTTGTTTAAACAAGAAAGGTAACAAGTGGATGTGGCCAATTTGTAATAGATTACTAAGGACAGAGGTATCACTTATTACGACCATACAACTTCAGATTCGAGAGCGTCTTAATATCTCGTTGAAGATCCTCTGGGCCGTATTTGATATCAATATCCCGCTCAGTGAGTGCCTGCTGAAACTGCATCCGATCTAAACTGGCCATGCGAGCCGCTAATCCCAAGCTTAATATCTCTCTATCGTAAAGAACGCTAGCTACTTCTACCCGAAGGGCATGTTCGTCTAGGTTCTGCGCCTTTAAAATGTCATCGGAAATCAGAATGGCCATATTCTATGAGATTCTTACGCCTTAACATACGAAGCGTATATGTAAAAGGTGAGATTACGGATGTTTTTTGGGTCTTAGATGTTGATCAAGCTTGGAATACTAGGCAAAGACCTTAGCTCCTTTCTGGTCGCAAATCCCCCTCAAAACTACCCAAATGGGTAATTGATGCCCCCAGTGATTCCCAATAATATTGAGGCATACATTCAAGCACCTGGAGAAGATGAGTTAGGTGGGTGAGATATGAGGCATGGTTTTATCCAAACCCTTCCTCACATATATCTCTACTCCTTATTTCTCATTTCCTCTGTCCGGCTGCTTGGTTTTTATCACCAAGAACCTATTGTCTCATGATCTTCAAATCACTGGTATCCATGGCTCTACTAGCCATCTCCCTGCCACTATCTGCACAAATCACTCTTTTGAAAGATATAGAAGGATTTCCCGGTGGAGGCTCTATTCCCGAAAACTGGGTGGCGGTCTCCGAGGACCGTTTTGTTTTTGAAGCCACCAACATCCTGGAAAACAACTATCTATTTGCCAGTGATGGCACGGAAGCGGGTACCATTGGACTGGGATTCTTTCAGGTGGAAACTGATATGATCCAGTTGGGGGGGAAAGCCTACTTTGGCGGATGTAACCCCACCTTTGGCGCAGACAGTTGTGGATCTCTCTATGTCACGGATGGTACGGTAGCGGGGACACAATTTTTTTTCGACCTCGACACGGTGAAGCTATCGCTGGGGATAGAAGATATCGTAGCTGGCGATAGCCTTTTTTTCTTTTCGGGATATACGGTTGACGAAGGCCACGAACTTTGGCGTAGCAATGGCACGGTTGCCGGTACCTATCGCTTAACCGATATAGCCCCCGGCCCTGGTGATGGATATCGGGGTGAATTGGCAGTGATCAATGACATTGCCTATTTCGCAGGGTTCACACCTACCCATGGCATCGAAGCTTGGCGCAGCGATGGAAGCCAAGGAGGAACCTTCATGATAGAAGACCTCAACGAAGGAACCGCTGATGGTTTTCCTTCCGGCTTTACTGCCTCAGGCGGCTATGTTTACTATGGAGGATTGGGAACCAATTCAGGCTTTGAGGTCCGACGAACGGACAGCACGGGCCGTCCTTCGGACCTCATCGGCAATTTTGGTACCACCGCTTCTAGCCGACCCCGAGACTTTGTGGATTCCGACGGAACCCTCTACTATGTTTCGGATGGTGCAGGGACCGCTGGTTTTGAATTGTTTGTGTACAACCACGTTGGTAACCCGGTGGCGTTAGACTTTAGCGACGGTGATATTTTCCCTCGTGCCCTCATGCCTTTTGGCAACGGCAAAGTGGTGTTTAATGCCGAAAAAGACCACGGACGAGAGATGTGGATTTCCGACGGTACGCTGGCTGGCACCCAGATGATCATCGATCTGTATCCTGGCCCCAAAGATGGAGTATTTGGGACTGGTGCTCCCGGAGAGAGCTTTTATGTCTGGGAGGATTCCCTGGTGTATTTTGCTGGGGCTGATAGCATCCACGCCCAAGATGAGTTTGTGTTTGAGTTGTTTGTTAGCGACGGTACGGCGGCAGGTACTCAACTCGTGGGGGATTTGGTGCCAGGAACAGATGGGTCCAATCCTGGGCATTTTTTCGAATTTGGAGGACGCCTATACTTTGCCGCTACCCACCCTACAGTTGAGCGAGAGCCCTTTTACTTGGGTCTGCCGGCAATTACTTCTATTGCCGCTGTCCGCACCCCTCTGATTCGGCAACCCTATCCCAATCCTTTGCCCCATGCTGCACTTTTGTACACTCCCATTGAACTAAAAGCGGGTGCGGTCCTACAGGCAGAGGTTTATGACCTTCAAGGGAGGCTGGTACAAGAAACTAAGGAACTAGGATATTTCCCCGCCGGAGCGCACACGCTGGAGGTGAATCTGCATGACCACCTGAAGGGGGTACATTGTCTGCGGATTCTTGGTGAGCAGGGTGTGCTGGTCAATGCGATGTTGCTGATAGAGTAGGGTAGTAAAGGGTTAAGTAGGAAGCGAGAAGTTAGAAGCGAGATGCGTGACGGCTTGATACTGATGAGCAATAAGTTAAACCAATCGCATTACTCGGCTTCTTCGGCTTACCTACTTAAGTACATGGACAGAAGAAATCGGGGTATGGCGGTATGGGCTATGGATATAAGAATAAATGAATACAGCAACATACCTCGTACTCTCGTACCCCGATTACCGTTTTTCTTTTGGCCTCCTGCTTAATAAGGTCACAATTGTAAGCGGTTCAATTTTTACTGGGTAAGAGCCGTCTCAAAAAGGGGCGGCTTCTTATCTAGTAGGCTTTGTTGATTTCCTCGATTAGCTATCATGTGAATACCTTTAGCGATGGCTTGCATCAGCAGGCTCAAGTTGGCTTGTTGAACCAAGGGCTAGATCCCTGTTTACCCTACTCCTTGGCCACCGCTCCGCCCCAAAAAACCAGTTCTTAGCTGGACTTTAGCCATTTTGAAACAGATGAAGACCT
>CAZFPQ010000469.1:0-3577 GCA_964521065.1 uncultured Bacteroidia bacterium
AGGCGCATGGTACACGCATAAAACAAGGAAAGGCCAGAAAGGACTAGGACTATGATGTTGAAAATTTTCATTGGCTTTTTCCTTGGGAGGAGATAAATAGATGCTGGCATGCGCCCCACAAGCAGCAAGTCTTGCAGAGGGCATTACCAGCCATAGAAAGGGCATGTGTTTACGAGAGGGGCTCAGCTAGGAAAGCCCGCATCGCTGCCGTCGCCGCTTCGGAGGAAGCTCCTAGCTGGAAGAAGTGGTTGCCATCAATGAACTGCACCCGTCCGTTGGCTACGAAGTTCGGCGTATTTCCATACTCCTCGGGATGCTGGCCTGGATCATTTTTCCCTTGCAAAAACAGAACGGGCATGGTCATCTTGGCAAAGAGGAAGTTGTGGCGATCCTCTAGTTCTTGCTCCAGGCTGGTATGGTCAAATTGCCGGGGACAGGCTTCGGCAATTCCCTTGTACTTGATCTCGTAGTCCAGGCGTCTCAGTACTATGGGGTCTATGTCTTCGACCTTGTACATGCTGGCTACATAGGCGATACGAGGGAAGCCTGTCCATTTCATCAGGTTTGGAAACCATGAAGCAGAAAACAGTTTATGAGGGGGCTTGGGTTCACCATGCGGTTCGTTGGCGGACTGCTGCATGCGCACATAGCGCAGCACGCGTTGCTCCATGCCCTCTACATTTAGGAGATGGTCCGAGATGACAGAACCGCGGTCATGCCCGCCCAAATTGAAGCGATCTATGCCAATGGTGTCCAACATCTTAGCGAGTGAGCCTGCCATGGCAGAATAGCGGTAGCCCAGATCCAGTCGTTTGTCGCTTTGCCCATTGCCGAGGGTGTCAACCGCGATGCAATAGTATTGGTCAGAAAGGTCGCGCATTTGGTGACAAAAGGTGTACCAGCTCTCAGGAAAGCCATGCACCATCACGAAAGGCTCGTTTCTGGGGTCTCCCGTGGTTACAAAATGCCAGGTGACGCCATCTGCGTCTGCATACCAATGGGTAGCCTCTACCTCGCCTAGCATTTCTACTTCCCCGTGTACATTTTCTGCTCCTAGTGGATAAGACGAGGGAGCAGGATAGCGCATATCTGAGATAAGGGGCGCATCTACTTTGATACCCTTGTCGTGCACATTCGTCAGGGTTAGGTCCTCACGCGAGATATATTCTAGCCTGGGAAAGGCTTGAGGAGCAAGCATTTTGATGAGTTTTAGGATCTCTTTGGGGTCGTTCACTTTAGTAGCCATGATGTTAATTGTTTCTTTGGGGCAAAGGTCATGGCCAGCAACCTGAATTCTTTTCGCCTATATTAAAAAATGGAAAAGTCAGGCATTTATTCTAAGCTATCCTGTCGCAAAAAGAGACACCTTCCGCATCTACTCTTGTTGTTCAAGCTAAGCCATCATAAAAGCAGTCCCCAGGAGTAGCATCTAGCTTGATGCCAGGTATGCGAGTTATATTAGCCTTTGGCATTCCCCTTAGCCCTTAGTGAATCAAAGCGATCGTAGGAAGTAGAATTCCACGCTTGGTTAAAATTGCTTTTCCTGCTACTTTTTTTGGGGCAGTAGCTTCGCTCAAGCATCATCTTGGCTCTCAGATACGTCAAGAGAGCGTCCTCATTCCTGTATGCCAACCTATTAACCATCAACCTTATGCGATTCCTATGCCTACTCTCCTGTTTTCTCATGGGCTACCTCTTCGGTCAGGCTCCTCAAGCGCATCTTCCCGCCAAATTGCACTTGGAAGAAATCAATGCTCAGTGGCAACATTATCCTGAGGTGGTTCCTGATCAGTCCGTCCACTTCTCCAACGATGTGGTCCGCATTCGGTATCACCTTGAACTGGTAACTCGTCACCTGCGAACTCAACTGCCTGCAGATATCACCCTGGACGCCCAAGGCATCCGCAGTGCCTTACTCGATAGCTTAGTGGCCTACGCCGAGGCGGAGCGATTTCCCCAAAACATCTACCATTCGGCGCGACGTCCCTACTTCATCGATCACCAAGGAACCCACTGCGCCGTAGGCTATTTGATGAAAGCCTCTGGACATGGAGCATTGGCTCAAGCCATCAGCCAGGAGCAAAACTACGCTTATCTGGCAGACATCCGTACCGAAGGGGTCAGCGAGTGGGCCCAGACCCACGGGTTTACCTTGGCCGAATTGGCTTGGATACAACCCGGATATCCGCCAGAGGTACCGATCACCATGGTTGACGGGGGAGCAGATGGTCCAGTTAATATCCTCACGCCCAATAATTACACGGGGCAGCTACTGATTGTAGGAGATTTTCAGCATTTGGGTGAGCAGCCCTGTGGAGGTTTAGGATTTTATAGAAATGGCCAACTAACGTGCATCTCCACAATGCCAGAGGGAAGAATCGAGCAAATAGAAGGAACAGGCACCCTTCAAGGAATGGTAGCGGTAGGAGAGTTTACCCATGGCGGACAAATTTATCCTTTGGCGATCCATGATACCAGCGGATGGCGCTATGAAGCCATTCCTACTCGTGCCAATGCAATCGGTTCTGCGGTTTTGGTCAGCGGCAGTAATTGCTGCATTGAAATGATGATTACCTCTCCTGATCGTCCTAGCTATCAAGAACTGTGGCATTTGAATCATACTACTGGCTGGGAACATCAGTTAACCGTGCACGGAAAAGTATTCGACATGGATGCCAGCATGTATGGTCGGGTATATGCCGGTCATTTTGACTCCGTCTGGGTAAAGCGGAGCAATGTGGCCGATACCTTCCTCCTTGCTAATAACTTGATATTCGGTGCCAATTATGTTGAGGATTGGTTCACCGCTGGCCCAGAAATCAGTGATACCGTATACACGGTTACCTCGTTTGGTAATGCCTTGTATCTAGGGGGTACCTGCTCTTCGGCTTCTGGCCGCAGCGAGGTCTGCATTACACGCTATCTCAACGGCACTTTACAACCACTGGTGCTGTCTAACTTGGTGAGTGGCATGTCGTCTGGAAGCATCCAAGCAATGGGCTTTTATGATTCTGACAAGTTGATCTTTGGGGGTGAGTTCGAGATAACTCCCTTCGTTGGTATCTACGGGAACAACCTCGCCCACGTAAATTTGGTCACCAACGAAATGGAAGCCCTTGCCAATTTGAGTGGCCCCGTTAATAGCCTCGCGTACTTCGATGGCAAGGTAATCTTCGGCGGTGAATTTGGCCCCGATAATGCTGGTCATCTTGCACAGATTGATGATCCTCTGACTTCGCTGTCTTCTATCTCCTTAGAGACCCTGTCCATTTTCCCCAACCCTGTGGAACAATGGGCCACCGTCTCAGGGGTACCTGAAGGTAGTCCCTACACGGTGCTTGATTACCGCGGGAGGGTCGTAATGAGTGGCTCCCTACAACATGATCGCATCGATGTGTCCTCGCTGAGCACGGGGATGTACCTGTTAGACGTGTTGGTTGACAAGAGACATGCCCGCGTCAAACTCCTCAAAGTTGCTGATCATTGAAAATGGAAAGTGAGGGAGCTATGCAAGCTAAATACTAGACTTGTCCCGGTCTAGTTAGCTGATAATCAGCCACACTTTTCGCCAGATTGG
>CAZFPQ010000470.1:0-3542 GCA_964521065.1 uncultured Bacteroidia bacterium
GGACCATTGGAATTGAAGTACCCAACTCTGCTCCTGAGATTGTTTCTCTACGGGGCGTATTGACCACCGAGAAGTTCATGACCTTCAAAGGAGAGCTGCCCATTGCCTTGGGGCGCACCATCTCCAATGAAGTATATGTAGCCGACCTCAACAAGATGCCCCACTTGCTCATCGCGGGGGCGACCGGCCAAGGAAAGTCCGTGGGCTTGAACACAGTGATTACCTCCTTGCTCTATAAAAAGCACCCCGCCGAGATCAAGTTTGTGCTCATCGACCCCAAAAAGGTCGAAATGAATCTCTACCAAGCCTTGCACAACCATTTCCTGGCACAGCTTCCTGAGCAAGGAGATGAGCCCATCATCACGGACGTAAGAGATGCTGTGAGTGTGCTCAAGAGCCTTTGTATCGAGATGGATAACCGCTATGACCTCTTAAAAAAGGCACGGGTCCGTAACCTAAAGGAATATAACGCTAAGTTTCGGGGGCGAAAGCTATCTCCACGCAAAGGTCACCGATTCCTACCTTACATTGTCCTGATCATTGATGAACTCGCAGACATGATGATGACGGCAGGCAAAGAGGTGGAAATGCCCATTGCTCGCTTGGCTCAGCTCGCAAGAGCGGTAGGCATACATTTGGTGGTGGCTACCCAGCGCCCCTCGGTAAACGTCATCACAGGTATCATCAAGGCCAATTTTCCGGCTCGCTTGTCTTACCGAGTGATTTCCAAGGTAGACTCACGAACTATCCTAGACGCCAATGGCGCTGATCAATTGATCGGGCGGGGAGACATGTTGCTCTCCACTGGAAGCGACATCATCCGCTTACAAAATGCCTTCATCGATACTCCAGAGGTAGAACGCATTGTCGAATACATCAACCGGCAGCGAGGCTTTACTGAGCCTTACTATCTGCCGGAACTTCCTTCTGATGATGGAGGCGACCTTGCTGAGGATGAACCATTCGAGAAGGATAGCCGGTTTGAGGAAGCCGCCCGGCTGATCGTCAAATATCAGATTGGATCTGCCTCCCTGATCCAAAGAAAGATGAAACTAGGCTATAACCGAGCAGGGCGAATCATTGACCAATTGGAGAAAGCCAAAATTGTGGGGCCTCATTCAGGCAGCAAGCCCAGGGACGTGCTCCTACAGGATGAAAACACCTTGGAACAATATCTAGCTGATTTGTAGTGAACAGGGCTGGCGGTGTGCAGGGTGGCCAAGCATTTGACGGCTAGTTATTTACGCAAAACAGGTAGAAATCTACCAACAAGAACACGGTCTGGGGCCTCTGAAACACGTTCAAAAGGTCCTAGGTCAATTTTGCATACCTACATGGTTGATTATCGTAGGAATGTATAGCAATTTTGTGGGAAATTTTGTCAGTAAAACAAGCAAGCCCCATGAATACCACAGATCAGAAAAAGATATTATATCATGCGTAGTTTTTTCTTTACCTTTTTGACGCTTACCCTTCTCGGACTACTCAGCTCTGGATTTGTGGCGTCTGCTCTAGACGCCGATGCGATTTTGAAAGCTTCCAAAGCCAAGATCCAAGCCGCAAAGGATTTTTCTGCTGATTTCACCATTCAGATGAATAACCCTGCCATGAACCGCCCGGTCACGCAAACCGGCAGTTTCATGTATAAAGATGGGATGTATACCCTCAAGTTAGATGGACAGGAAGTATACTGTGATAAAAATAAGACCTGGGTCTACCTCGAAGAGGTAAATGAAGTAGAAGTTTCTGACTACCAGCCAGACGAAACGGAAACCATCGAGTCTATCTTTAAGCTCTATGAAACCAACTCCCAGCCACGCTACGATGGAATAGAAAACGTAAATGGCGCTGCCTGCGACAAGATCTTTTTGGCGGTCAAAAGCAAGGACTTGGACTACAATCAAGCCTTCCTATACATCGACCAAAAGACCAAGCTTCCTCGAAAGGTTACCTTGATTGACCGCAGGCAGACTCGGACCAGCTATATCTTCTCAAAGATGAAGACCAACCAAGGTTTGACCGCTGCTTCTTTCCAGTTTAATCCTAAAAGTTATCCTGGGGTAAGTGTCATCGAGCTTGATTAATCAGATCGTCCAGGAAGGACCATCACTAAGCAAAGAGGGCTGACTTTAGTTAAAGTCAGCCCTCTTTATTTATTTTACCCATGCTATGCCCCTATCCATGCCTGAGAAACATTTGCCATTCGCGCTAATCGTTTTGATTGGCCTCGCTTCCGCTTGTCAACATAGTCCGGGTGTCCACTCTGAAATCGAGCAATTAAAAACCTCCATCCGTGAACGTTACCAAGACGGGGACACCACCCTCATTTCAGAAATTCAGCTTAGAGAGTTTTGGCCAGCCAACCATTCAGATTGGCTCAGTGGCGATGCGGCAGTCAGGACTTATGACCACGCAAGGCGGCCTTTCAAGATGGCAGAAAAAAGCTACCACCAAGGAGGAGAGATCTTCCTAGGGGCCAGTTTGGGGGACTATGCTCAAGACAGCAGTGCCTTGCTGCTCTTACGCAAGGAATGGCCTACGGTGTCTTACTTGAATTATCTACCAGGAAAAAAGCTTCCCATCCAGGGCTCTCGTTTTACGACAGAATCATCTCGCGGAATTTCTCAGCTTGACATCATAATAGACGGGCGCTACCTTTTGAGTCTCCAAACCAACCATCCAGAGGGAGAGCGAAATTTATTGGGGTTTGCCAACCAGTTACACTGGGAAAAATTGACAAGAAACTGATCCTCAGTCAAGATGAGGGTTGGTTCCATGGCCTCACTAGGCCAATCCTTTCCAATTTTATTCTACACCTACTATCTACTCATTATCATGGCTACCGAAAAAGAAAAGATGCTCCGGGGAGAAATGTACGAAGCCTTAGACCCCGAGTTAAGCGCAGACCGACACCGTGCACGACTACTTTTTCAGGAGTTCAACGCCTGCAGTGAGGATGACAAGCCACGCCGAGAGGAAATCTTAAAAGAGTTGATGGGCAGTGCAGGCAGTGATCTTTGGATTGAACCGCCGTTCTATTGTGATTATGGGCAAAACATTCACCTAGGTGACAGCGTCTTTTTCAATTTCAATTGCATTGTATTAGATGTGTGTCCTGTACACGTAGGCAGCCACACCATGTTTGGCCCAAATGTTCAGATTTACACCGCCACCCATCCCCTAGATTGGAAAGAGCGATCCTCCGGTAAAGAGTACGCAAAACCCATCCAAATCGGAGCCTACGTATGGGTAGGGGGCGGAGCCATTATCTGTCCTGGAGTGACCATTGGAGACCGCAGCGTGATTGGAGCAGGTAGTGTGGTCACCAAAGACATCCCATCAGATGTCTTTGCAGCTGGGAATCCCTGTAGAGTTATCCGGTCATTAGAAGAAAGCACGAAATAGGTTTAGGCTGATGTTGATTAATTCAAGGTAGGGGTTGGGCCTAATGTGAGCTTGAGGCGGCGTTGGGCTGCATTAGGTGTAATGGGGCGGTTTAGCGGGCTGGCCTGAAATGCAGAAGTTTTTTAACACAGTCCCTT
>CAZFPQ010000471.1:0-3512 GCA_964521065.1 uncultured Bacteroidia bacterium
ATGGCATAAAACCCGGATAAGCAATGATGATGAGACCACTTTTAAAG
This sequence comes from uncultured Bacteroidia bacterium, assembly GCA_964521065.1. Taxonomy (GTDB): domain Bacteria; phylum Bacteroidota; class Bacteroidia; order J057; family J057; genus CAYVAP01. The sequence goes on from CAZFPQ010000471.1 coordinate 48, forward strand.
TAGAGAATGAAAAACGTTACAAGCGTTATGAAAACATCCTCCAACCTCAGCTCACCAAGGTCGATGTGGCCGTCGATCTATATCCGGAGCAAAAGCACTTTTCGGCCGAAGGCACCTACACGCTGATCAATACATCTCAAGAAGCCATCGACACCCTATTGATAGCACACAGTTATCGTGAAAAAAGCACCTACGAGCTTTTCTGGCCTCATACTTTTATCACACAGGATAGCCTGATCAAATTTGATGTGATCCAATTGGAAGATCCGATGATGCCTGGAGATAGTCTGCTCATGCAATTTCAAGTGGCCAGCGAAGAGCCTAGCTTCTTTCAGACCGATCCACGAGTCATTCAAAATGGAACATTCTTAGGCAGCCAAGTATTTCCGAAACTCGGATATAGGGCCGTAGAATTAACGGACAACGAAAAGCGCAAGCAACACGGTCTTCCGCCAAGAGATACTGACCTTCCTTTACCATCAGACAGCACTGCCTTGGGTTACGCCAACCCGGCCAATGAAATAGGCTGGATCGAACTAGAAGCCATTGTATCTACTACCCCCGAACAAATGGCTTTGGCTCCCGGTATTCTAAAGCGGGAATGGGAAGAAAACGGTAGACGATACTTTCATTATCGTACTGATCATCCGATAACCCCTCAATATAGTTTCCATTCCGGCCAGTTTGCCCTACAAAAAGACAAATGGCAAGATGTAGATATCATGGTTTACTATCACCCCGATCACACCTACAATTTGAATAGTATTATAGAAGGGGTAAAAGCCTCACTAGATTACAACACCCAATACTTTGGCCCCTACCAACATGAGGAATTGCGAATCGTTGAATATCCTCGTACCGAAGGAACCTTTGCTACCGTAATGGGTAATCTGATGCCCTATTCCGAATTGTATTGGATTGGAGATGTTTCTGCGGATGGTATTGATTTGCCCTACTATGTTTCTGCCCATGAAACGGCCCACCATTGGTGGGGACATCAAGTGAATCCCGCTAACATTAGAGGTGGAAAAATGGTAACCGAGGCAATGGCAGAATACGTGGGACTCAAAGTCCTCGAAAAGCGATATGGTAAGGCCATGATCCGCCGCTTCTTGCGCAATGACCTGGATGTATATTTAGCGGGACGTGCCAATGAGCGAGGAAAAGAAACACCGCTTACAACCGCTTACCCGCATCAAGAATATATCAATTATCAGAAAGGCGCACTCCTTTTCTACGCCCTAAGTGATTATCTGGGGGAAGAGAAACTGAATGCCGTCTTTTCATCCTATCTTTCCCAACAGGCCTATCATGGTCCTCCTCTTCCCCATTCCTTAGGCCTGCGGGATGCCATCGCCGAAATCGTGCCGGACTCCTTGTCTTATCTACTGAAAGACTTTTTTGAAACGATCACCATTTACAACAACCAGGTAGTAGAAACGGCCTGGGAACAGTTGGCCGATAGTAGTTATCTTTTGCAGCTGCGCGTTCAAGCAGCAAAATTTAGGAGTGATGGCTATGGCAATCGATTGTATAGTGATAATAATTTAGACTCGCTGAGCATTGAGTACGAGGATGGTAAGGTTCAGTACTCACTACCTCTGCAAGATTATATTGAAATTGGTGTCTTTGGAGAGCAGGAGCAGGATGGGGAACGATTACCTATCTATCTTCAAAAACATAGAATCAGTTCGATGGATACTACTTTTTCGATACACGTAGATCAAGCGCCCCTAGAGGTAGGAATTGATCCCTATCACAAGTTGATTGATATACAGCCGGAAGATAACCGCCGGAAAGGGAAATGAAATCGGAAGGCTACTAGGTGCCTCTGGCACCTAAAAGGAATAAACTACCTAACTTACCTGCTCAAAACAGGGCAGACCAACCAGTCAAAGAAGCCGTATCCACCACTGGAGCCTAAGGGCCCTATCGGAAGACTGGCTGTACTCGGCATTTGACAAAAGAATTGGTAGCATCCGCAGATGACTCCGTTTTGAAGAATAACTGATGTTGTGCTGAGTGCCTGGTTGATCTGTCCACAAAAAGCATATAATATGAGTGGTAAAGCTAGTAAAAAAGGAGTAGATCCTTTTTCAAAACTAGAAATGATCAATGCTTATGCTGCTGGAGCAGACCTGGGCGCTAGGGAGCATTATGTTAGTATCCACGAAGCCCTTGTTGAAGAGGGTCAACGAGCTACTCAGGTTTTCCCTAGTCATACGAGTGGTTTACAAAAGATGGTGGCTTGGTTACAGACCCACTGTATCAGCAGTATTGCGATGGAGGCTACGGGGGTGTATTGGATGGGAGCCTATGAAGCCTTAGAAGATGCGGGTATACAAGTGTGCCTGGTCAATGCTCGACACCTAAAAAATGTTGCGGGTCGTAAGAGTGATGTCAAGGACAGTCAATGGCTACAGCAATTGCATAGCTATGGTCTACTACGGCCCAGTTTTGTACCGGGTCAAGAAATTAGAGATCTACGGGCTTATGTACGTCAGCGCAGCAATATCATCCGAGAAAAGAGTAGAGCGATGATGCATATGCATAAAGCACTAGATATGATGAACCTCAAGGTCCATCATGTGATCAGTAATATGGATGGCCCCACAGGTATGAAAATTCTCAGAGCGATTGCTGAGGGACAAACTCATCCTGCTAGTTTAGCTCAATATCATAGTAATCAGTTACTGGCTACCCAAGAAGAGCTACAACTCAGCTTAGAAGGTAATTATCGTAAAGCTCATGTTTTTGCCCTACAGCAAGCCCTGCATCGTTACGACTTTGCTAGCGAGCAGATCAAAGCTTGTGAGCTTGAAATTGAAACCCTACTCAACCGAATGGTATATGAGATAGATACGGATAAGATAGTCTTGGAAAAGCAAGCTGCTAAGCCCAAAACTAGAAAGGGTAAAAAAAATGATTATCGTTTTGATCTAAAAACGTACCTACAAGAGCTGACACAGGTCGATCTGACCGCCATTGATGGTCTGAGTGAAAGTACGGTTTTAGAAATCATCAGTGAAGTAGGCTTGGACTTGCAAAGTAAGTGGCCCACTGAAAAGCATTTTATCTCCTGGCTTCGGCTGGATCCCAGAGAAAAAAAATCAGGAGGCAAAATCGTAGGCCACTATCAACAAAAAGGGGCTAATCCTGCCTGCCAAGCCTTTAGACTAGCTGCCAGAGCAGCGGCTAGAACCCGCTCCCATCTGGGCGCTTTTTACAAAAAGAAGAAGGCACAAAAAGGGGCTAGAGTAGCTAACAAAGCTACCGCCAGAAAAATAGCTGTTATTTTTTACCACATGATGACTCGAAAAACTCCCTATTACAAACAAACAGACCAACAATACAATGCAAAGCACAAAGCACAACAAATCAAGCGGCTACGGAAAAATGCCGAACGATTAGGCTTCGTATTACAGAGGGCTTAGGGCCCTGTAGATTAATAAAGGTAGTTTGAAG
>CAZFPQ010000472.1:0-3497 GCA_964521065.1 uncultured Bacteroidia bacterium
TCCAACGGCAAGCATGGGGGATATGACTGGCGATAGGAAAGCAACCCCAGCAAGGCCGTAGCGTTTCCATATTTTGTAAATCTGTCTCCGGCGGGCAAAACTAACTTGCCTACGGCGCCTGAATGTGCGGCGTAGCCATCGATTGACCTGGTCACCAAAAAAAGCATAAAAAGGCACACTGAGTAAGGCACCCCCTCCAATCGTTAGTAAGAGCTCCCAATAGCCTAGGCTTTTGTTTCCCATAGCGGCCACTGCTGCAATACCAAATTTTACGAAGGAAGCGAAAAAGAGACCTACGTAAACACCTATTGCGGTATCATTCGCAGTTGACAACAAGGGAAATACATCCAGGATCAGGATTTGGCTCATCCAGTGGGAGGTTGAAAAAATGAGGGTGTCAAGAATGGGTCTTTTTTCTTACGAGAAGACGTGTCTGCGGTTAAAATTATTTCACTGGACAGGTACTTTTGTGTGTAATTCGGTGAATTAAGCAACAGACAAAAAAACGGGTAAGCGGGGTTGAAGAGGTTAAGGAGTTAAGAAAGTTAAAGAGTTAAGAAAGTTAAGGAAGACTTTCCGTAGCCCCTAGCCCGTAGCCCGTAGCCCGTAGCCCGACTCTTCTATCCAAGTGCTTAAGACCAGCTGAATAAGAAGTCTTGGTGCGCTACCCAAAGGATTCGTTGCCCTGTCAGTAAATCCTGTTTGCTATCCTGCCACCATGCTTGAAAGTTGTCTTCACCAGGGGGAAGCATCTCTGGAATCGAATTGGCCATGAAGCCATAGAGATGCTTGATCATGGCTGCTTCTGAAGCATCTACCTGCCAAGGGCTCCGCCTGTGCTGAACAAGACCTCGTTCGAATCCTCGCCATATGTCGGGCATATGTTTGACACAACTTGGCCCCATGGAGCTGCCCCAACTTTTTGGGCGCTGCATGTGTGCATCGTAGGCTTGGAGATAACTCGCATCCTGTAGGGAGGCGGGCTCAAAATGCATGCTTTGATAGTTGATGCTGCTGTAGAGTGGCAGTTGATGCTGATGCAGCAACTGAGCAAGTTGTTGAAACTGCTCTTGAGAAAAGAGATCAAAAACAGCATTGGCTGTGATAAGGTGAACGGTCTTCAGGTCGAGTAAGCTGTCTAAATCAAGAATATCTCCAATGCACCATCTGATTTCAATTCGTTGGGTAGAGGTTTGTATGATCAAATGGTAAAGATCATCCGCCAATATCTCTCCTTGTGGATAGATTCCGGAGGTTAAAAAATCTCTTGCCGCTTCCCTGAGGGCCGGATCTTGATCTACCCAATAATATGTGAGCTTTGATTGAGAAAGTTGAGGCAATAGGTGGCCAAAATTGGCCCCAGCACCTGCTCCAAGATCGACCAAGACGGGATTGGCTACATTTTCTAGTAGGGCCAAGGAGGCGGATTGGATTTCCATGTTCCTGGCCCGGGCATCAGCTTGAAATCGTGCTTGTAGCCAATCGCTAGAAAATCGGTAGGTAAGTGAGTCCATTTATGTTGGAGGCATTCCTTGATTAGAAGCTCAAAATAGATAAACCCTGGTCGGGATGTTAAAAGAAAAGAAAGAAAGCTTGAGTAATTCCGCAATAAGGTCTCGTCAGAGAGCCCAGTTTTTTGAAAAATCTATATGCTACCTCATTGCTGAAGCTCTACCCCAAGGGCGATGCGAAGGATTTCTTGGACGTCTTCGGGCGTTTCTTGGCGGAAGGTGGCGGTTAGAGGGATATCCAATTTGCTCGAATCTCTGAGGAAAAAGCTAAGATCGTAATAGCGGTTTAAGGCAGGAATGACCTCCCGCAAAGGTGCGGCTTGAAAGCGTAACTCCCCCAATTGCCAGGCCCGGAAATATGGACTCTGGCTAACTTGTACGAGAGAGTTATTGGCAAGGGCTGCGCTTTGTCCCGGAGCTAAGGTCAGCTCACCCTGACCCCTGACCTTCACTTTGCCCTCGGCTAGGTCTACTTGCCCCAAGCCATCTTCGGGAAAGTCTTGGAAAGCAAAGGAGGTGCCTAGCACCTCTACCTGCAGTTCCGGTCCGGCTACTGTGAATGGCTTACTAGGGTCATGACTGACCTCCAACCAAGCTTCTCCTGATAGCCTAATCTCACGGGCATCTCCCTCAAAAGAAGGAGGGTAACTTAGCTTTGAGCCCGCCCGCAAGGTGAGCTGGGTACCATCTGGTAAGGTGACCAAAAGGTTTTCCTGGCTGGCCACCACTTCCTGCCAGGTTTGGGAAGATGGCTGTAGAACCCATTGCAAAATTCCAGCTAAGCCGAGCAAAATCACCAGAACTGCGGCTATCCGCATGAAGGGACGGCCCCAAAGAGGCTTTACGGGCGCAATGAGGCGGTCAGCTACCAAGGGCCAGTCTTCATGGCTGTCAAAGGGAAAATCGGGCCCGAGCTGTTGGCCATCTTGCCAAATTGCCACCGCTTCTTGAAAGCGAAGCTCATTTTCTGCTGAGGCTTCTCTCCATGCCCGCAAGGACGCAGCTTCCGAATCACTGATGCTCTGCCCAAGGTAGGCCGCAATCAGTTCCCAGGGAATTTCGAATTGATCTATTGATGCCATGTAGTCATAACCGTTCAGCCAGTACTTACCCTTATGCCCTCATCAATTTTTTCGATTTTTTTTCTGCTAGCTCATCCCCGCCAAATCAGTAAAAGAATGGGCAGGATTGCGCCTAATTGGGTTCGGAGAAGCTTAAGGGCTTTTCCGATTTGTACCTCTACCGTTTTGGGGCTGATCTGCATGCGTTCCGCAACTTCCTGATAGCTCAAACCCTCTCGGCGGCTAAGTAAAAAGGCTTCTCGGCAGCGATCGGGTAGTTCCGCCAGAGCCAAGCGGATTCGTTCGGCGGTTTCATGAGCTTCTAAGTGGTCTTGAGGGGAATGGTCTCGCGGTAAGGGTGCCTGGAGCTCATACTGGGCATGAACCTGTCTTACTTTCATGTGCTCCAATTGATTGAGGCAAGCATTTCTCACCGCTGTATGCAGATAGGCGGAAGCCTGAAAGTCGTCGTCTAGGTATTTTTTCTTCTCCCAGAGACGCACAAATACTGCTTGAACCAAGTCTCTTGCATCCTCTGGATTGCTGAGAAAGCGCATGGCGTAGCGACCTAGCCGCCCATAGTACTGATGAAAAAGTCTCTCGAAATCGGCAAGACTTTGGATGGGTTGATTTATCAAAGACATGTGTTCAAGCTCGGCCATAGGCTAACGGAATAGAAGAGTAATAGGGATATAAGGACCACTAAGGGCAATTTGTTTTTGGGAGCAGAAAGTTGGGGGAAAATGTATGATTCAGAGATGTCCCTACTCCAAGCGATGAAAGAAGTATTCATACATATGTGACCTTCTCCATTTGTCTCGTCCTAAAGTAGAAGTTGACGTTCAATACCTCAATTTTCCTCTCATTCACCTAAGTAATTGAACCAAAAGTTATGGAAGGACTACTGCCTCTAATCATCCAATTG
>CAZFPQ010000473.1:0-3479 GCA_964521065.1 uncultured Bacteroidia bacterium
GTGTAGGTAGCCCCACTCGTAGCTGAACCCGTGTAGACCAGGTTGGTGAACTCATCCACACAAACGGTATCAGCTAAGTTGAAGTTGGAAGTGGGAATAGGATTGACCTCCATGGTTTGAGTCGTGGTGTCAGAAATACAAGTTCCATCTCCCACTGATAGTCGAATAAACTTAGTTCCAGGAGTATTCCATGTTACTCGGTGAGGACCAGGACCTACGTTGGTACTAAATCCACCATCAAAATCCCAGTTATAGATAGCTCCTGGAGGAGGAGGAGACTGATAGGTGACTGTAACCGTATCCTCTTCACAGATGGTGCTTACTGGTGGATCAATAATGAAATCTGAAAGAATAGCGGGTCGGAAGGTCGCCTTGACGGTATCATAGGCTGGACAGCCCACGTCGTCAAAAGCGGTAAGGTAATATTCGAGTACCACCGGGTTGGTAGTGCCATTGTTAAAGGTGATGTCGGGTTGGGCTACACTGGGATTGCCTGGACCCGCCCATCCTTGTCCCAAGGGGGAGTCCCAAGAGTAGGAATAACCAGGTACCGCAGGGGTACCAATGTTTCCGATTTGGCCAGAACAAACAATTTGATCGGTTCCCGCATTGGCTTGACTTGTATTGGTCAAGCGAACGGTATCGGTAACCATAGTCTGGATTCCAGAAGCATCGGTAATGGTGAGGGTAAACTCGTAACTTCCTGTATCGGGATAAGCATGAATCAGGTTCTCACCCACCCCACTGAGGCCACCATCTCCTACCCAACTGAAGGTAAACGGACCATTGCCTCCACAAGGAATGCCGATCAGCTCGACCGTATTACAATCGATCCGGTTGAGAGATGCACTGGGATCTAGGGTGCCCGTTTGCACATTGATGACTATGGTATATTGGTTTTGCCCAAAAATGGGACAACCATCATCCTGAACCGTGAGCAGGAAGGAGTAGACGCCAGAGGAGTCTGGTATCCAACAGAATCGCCCGGTGGGGTTGAGTCCACCTACGGCTGAGATGGTATCTCCTACCACGCCGGTATTGGCATTACTCAAGGTCGCTCCAGGAATGCCTTGGTTCCAGAAAATGATCTTATTTTGGCCCGCATCTGGATCCACCAATGGGATGTCGAAACAAAGCTCTTGGCAGGCAAAAGCATCGATGACAAATCCATTTGCGGTCGCGGAAGCCGGACTTAAATTTGTGAGCTGCGGAACGCTAGGCAAGGTGTTGGCTGTACCACAGTTGATCACCGTGATCTGCATGTCCCGCACGATTTCCCCAATCTTTACCCCATTTCGGTATTCTTCCACAATTACACAGATCACCCCCACCTGAACAGGACCATTGGGGCTGGGGTTCATGGTGATGTCACCCGTCTGGGAATTAATGGATACGTTCCAGCCGGCCCCAAGTGGTTGGAGGGCGCTAAACCCGGGGTTATATCCAACTGGTGGGGGAACACCCCCGCCAAAAGGTTCATCGTCAAAGCAAGTACCTAACGAATACACCAGTGAGTCACCATCAGCGTCGAAAGCTCCCTGGTTAAAGGTGAAGGACTGGCCTGCACACAAATAAGGTACGGGAGGATTGGAGAAAACAGGTGAGGTATTACAATTGGCAAGGGCCGTGTTGATGATGGTCTGACGGGAATTGATCCCATCGTTGGCTGCACCGGAAGTAATGCCTCCGTTACGGCAACATCCATCATACACCAATCGAAACTCGGTACAAGTAGGATTGGTAGGACAAAAGTTGTAATCACGATACCAACGAACAGAAACTACCCCATTAATGCCACTGGTGCCATTGGTACACCCCGTTCCACCAGCTACTGGGCAGATGGGGGTTACCTCGATGTAACCATAGTTGGCATCTTGTACCCATCCTCCCACGGGGGTGGGAACAGTACATGCAGTCCCGATACCTTCAATGCGGAATTGAGCATTCACATCGGCATCTGGATTTGGAGGAGGAGTTCCAGGTAGCGGTAGATACTGGTTCATGGCGCTACCGGTACAGTCATAGTAGGTCGTTACGTAGATGCGATAGGTACATGCCGACAAACATTCGTAGGTCATGTCCAGCCCCATTTGGTGGGTACCAAATACAGGGTTCATCGCGGTCCAGCAACCAAAGACAAAAGATACTAGTAGCAGTCTGGTTAAGGACTTCATAAATGCTTTGGTAAAAATTTCTCCCATTAACAAGAACAGTTTGGTCTCAGCCTAACAAAAGTAGCCATTTTCGTAGTTAAACAAAACGAAGTATTCATTATCACGTAAATGGTATTTCGCATTGAGTCCCAACCTATTTTTGCTCCCATGAGCCTTAATTGGCCATTAATCAGGACTTTAACCTAGGTCACTCCCTACAGGCTAGCAACTTTGACCTATGCATAAGCTGTCTCTTTAGAGACAAAGTGCTTCATTTTCGCCAAATTTTCTTACGTAAGTGGTTCACTGGGTAGATCCCGGCTAGCTTTTTCAAGGCATAATTAAGATCTGGGTTTACGTTTGTTTTGGGTGAAAAAAGCTTGGAGTAGGTCTCCGAGGATCAACCATGCCTGCCAGTTAGACTGCCCTTTGCTCTTGGAGTATTCATCGTAGGTGATTTTAACGGGTACCTCTTGGTAGCTAGCGTTAAGGCGACCAAGCTGTACCAAGATTTCGGTAGCATGAGCCATGCGATTTTGCTTTAGCTTAATTTTGCGCGCAATGGAGGGAGAAAAGGCTCGGAATCCGTTGTGCACATCGGTCAGGTGTAGTTTGGTGAAGCGATGGTGTACCCAAATGGCTAGTTTGAGAAGGGCATTTCTCCAAGGACTGATGCCGGGAGTCTCTGCTCCATCCATGAAACGTGAACCGAGCACCACCTGGGCTTCTTCCCACAAAATGGGCCCAAGCAAGCTTGGAAGATCTTGCCAATCGTGTTGCCCATCTGCATCAAAGTGAACCAAAGCTTGTAGATCTTTAGTTGGTAGATCATTGCCTTGCAATGCATAATCCATCCCTGTTTGTAGTGCTGCTCCCTGCCCAAGGTTTTGGAGATGGCTTATAACATGGATAGGAAATTTTTCTAGAAGGGTGAGGCTACCATCCGTAGAAGCGTCATCAACGGCGATGATTCTTATACCCAGGGCCACCAAGGGGGCTAGGGTGGTGCCCACACGGGAGAATTCATTGAAAATGGGCATGATCAATGCCACCTGGGGCCAAGCAATCCCCCTACACCAGTCTTCCTTTTTTAAGCTGTTTACAATTTGGCGGTCCAGGGCTCCCCAAGCCGGGTCTAAGCGCTCAGACCAAGAAAGCCAACGAAAGCCTATGTGCTCAATCTGTTTGGGGAGTTCATTTTCCAGGAGGCAATGAAAGGGCCAAAGTTGGATTTGCTTTTCTGGCAGAGCTAATGATACGGGGGGTACGGGATCGAGCACCTGGATCCCGATTCCCAGTTCTTCTCTAATTTCTCGCCTTAGCCCT
>CAZFPQ010000474.1:0-3455 GCA_964521065.1 uncultured Bacteroidia bacterium
CCCAACCCCAAGCACCAAAGCAGCAAGCTGAAGTTGACTCGCTAAAGGGATCTGGAGACCCTGTCATCCTCATCAACCCTTCTTTAGGAGATACCCTTTGGGCCCGGACCTTATTGGACAGTGCCCAAACACTCACCTCTTATGGCAATTATACCGAGGCGCTGGTGCGGGTTCAGGAGGCCATGGACATTTATCTTGAACTGGTAGGGGAAAATGACACGCTTACCGCCCAAAGTTATTTGCTAGAAGGGAAAATATATTTGCTGGATCAGCAGCCAGAGTTAGCCTTACAGGCTACCGAGCGTGGGATGGCGATCCTACGTCTCATCCTAGGGGAGAATCACATGAAGTATGCGGATGCTCTGAACCTGCGAGGGATCATTGCTCGGCGGAGTGGGCAAGATTCTCTAGCCATACATTACTTCCGGCAGTCCTTGGCCATTGCCGAAACCCAGTCAAACGTGGCTACTTCCCGCTTAGAGAAGGGGTACTACAACCTAAGCCTAGTGTTTTTGGATCTGAACCTTGTTGATTCTGCAGAGTTTTACATTCGAGAATCCTTGGCGATCAGGAAGCGGACTTTTGGGGAATTGCACCTGAAAACTGCCTCAGCCTACAACCAGATAGGGAAGATCTCCAGAGAGCTGGGTAGGTTTGACTCTGCTATGGCCTACCATCGCCGAGAGGTCAACATCAAACGGAACATACTGGGGCCTAGAGATCCTCAGGTAGCCTATGCCCAAGTGAATTTGGCCGGCGCTGCTTGGATGCACGGTGATTTTTCCTTAGCAAAGTCGAATTACCATTCAGCTCTGGAATTGCTGTATCCGATTCTGGGTCATGATCATCCACAGCTGGAGGGTATTTATCGAGGGTTAGGGATTGTATCTGAAAGGCTAGGACAGTACGAAAAGGCCTTGTCGTTTTATCAGCGGTCACTAGCGATCCAGCTCACGTATTTGGGAGAGGAAAATACCTACGTAACCGATTCTTACAACAACATTGGAAACGTCTATTGGAGCATGAGACAGTTTGATCAAGCACTGGCCAACTATCAAGAAGCGTTGACTATCCAACAAAAGATTTTAGATGCGGAAGATTTAGCCCTTTCCCATACCTATCACAACATCGGGGGAGCCCATTTAGAGCAGCAGAACTTTGATACCGCTCTCCTCTATTATCAGCGATCCTTGGCTATCAAAAAAGCCAACGACTTAGAAGAAAGCCATCCTGATATGGCGGAAACTTACAACAACCTAGGGAATGCACAACGAGGTAAAAAGAACTATCCTCTAGCCCGAGCTTACCACCAAAAAGCCCTCAATGTCATGGAGGGAAGTTTGGCGGAAAGTCATCCGATGTTTGTAGGCTACAGATTGAACTTGGGGCTTACGTATCTGGCCGAGGGCAATCAGGAACAGGCTCTTTCATGCCTTAACCAAGCCGCTAGGCAACTGAATTTTAACTCGGCTGAACCTCGCTCTTTTGACCAAGTATCTGACCTCAAAGTACTTCACCACATGCTTTTGATGTTAGAAATGTATTATCGCCAAAAGTGGGAGGCTACCCAGGATGCCAACTATCTCGATTCTATTTCTCAGCAACTGACCACCATGCTTGCCTTGGAAGAGTACAAGCAGACTACCTTCCGGGGCCAGCAAACCCGGCAATTCTACGCCGCCCAGGCTCTGCCAATTTATGAAGCAGCGATAAAACACACCTTAGATCATGGGCAATACAGAAATACAGGGCACATTTTTGACCTGATGGAGCGGACCAAGAATCGCCAATTGGTAGAAAGGCTCCAATTCGATGCCGATCGGCTGAATTTTGGAGTGCCCGACTCTTTGCTGAGAGTAGAGCGAGAGTTGGAATCCGGTATCGCAAAAATTGATAAGCAGATTTTTCGACGGAAATATGGGGGCGATCCACCTCTCAAGGAAGATTCTTTGCTATCTGCGTACGAGAAGGAGGCCTTTCACTTGCAGCGACGAAGGGACAGCTTGTTGTATTTTTTGGGCCTCTATTATCCAGCGTATCATCAGTTGCGATACCAGAGGTCGGTCAGCTCACTGGAAGAGGTGCGAAAATATTTATTGGAGGCACATCATGGAGCCTTGCTAGAGTATTTCGTGGGGGACAGTGCCTTGTATACTTGCTTGGTGTTGCCTGACACGGCTTACTTGTGGGAGAGGGAGCGTGATTTCCATTTGGAGGCATGGATAGCAGGCCTGCGTGAGGCTGTGTTGGCTCAAGACCTAGGCACATTTGCTCATTATGCTCACCAGCTCTACCAAAAACTTTTTGCGGCGGTAGATGGCCTACTTCCCCAAGGATGTTCGATATTGGTTGTACCCGATGGGGTGTTGGGATATTTACCCTTTGAAGTGCTGTTGACAGAAATGCCTGACCCTGTTCAGGGATACGCAGATTCTCCCTATTTGCTTAAGAAATACCCCATAAGCTATGCCTACTCCGCCACCTTACAGCAAGAAATGCATCGCAAGCAGCATCAGTCGCCGCCTTCGCGCAACCTGTTGGCCGTAGCCCCAACCTTCAATGGCGACAGCAGCCGCAGCAAATCTCTCTTAGCCAGCCGTTTCATCGATACGACTGATCGCCGCAATTTGCTTTCGGCCCTTGCCTACAACCTGTCTGAAGCCCAAAGCATCGCTGAACGTCTGGATGGCGACCTCTTGATGGGAGAAGCCGCCACCGAGGAAGCTTTTCTTAGCCAAGCCAGCGATTACCGCATCCTGCACCTTTCCACCCACGGCAAAGCCAATGATCAGGCGGGCGACTATTCTTTCCTGGCCTTCCAGCACATAGAGGACGACAGCGTGGAGGTCGAAAACGAGTGGCTCTACAACAGCGAAATCTACAACCTTCAGCTCAACGCTGACCTCGTCGTCCTTTCCGCCTGTGAAACCGGTATCGGGCAGCTACAACGAGGCGAAGGCATCATCTCCTTGGCACGAGGCTTCAGCTACGCTGGAGCCAAAAGCTTGGTGACCTCGCTGTGGAATGTCAACGACCGCAGCAGCATGGAGCTGATGGAGGGTTTTTATGGCTATCTGGCCGAGGGCCAGCCCAAACATCTAGCCCTGCGCCAAGCCAAATTAGACTACCTGGAGAGCCACCCAGCTTATTTGCAATCCCCCTATTACTGGGCGGCTTTCATCGCGATTGGGGACATGGAACCGGTAAAATTGAGCCAACCCCAGCCTTGGCGATGGTTCCTAGGTGTTCTGGTTTTCATGGCTTTGCTAGCTTTGGCATACTGGCGGTGGCGCCAACCCCAAAAGGGTTAAGCAGTGAATGGCCTACTTATTGGCAAATGGACATGAGAAAGACGTTAAGCGGGGTAGGGGAGTACGGACTATGTCTTGGCAATTATTCTTTTGTATAACCATAGCCCATAGCCCATAGCCCATAGCCCATAGCCCATAGCCCAT
>CAZFPQ010000475.1:0-3446 GCA_964521065.1 uncultured Bacteroidia bacterium
GGGCCTGGCCCCCGATGGATACCTATCGGCTTGTCGCCTGGTTGGGGTGGGTGGTAAATCTGCTGGTGGTAGAAGGGTGGATTTTGAATAAGAGAAAGAAGAATTAATACTCCCTACCAAGGCTATCAGTCATGATTTTTTAAAAAAATCTTTCTTTTTGAAACAAGTAGACAGACTTGTTTGTATACTACGGTGTGAAACGATCTCAAACTCGAGAAAAAATCATCCAGACCGCTTCGGATCTGTTTTACCGCAAGGGGTATAACCTGACCGGGATCAATGAGATCATTGCTGAAGCCGGCATTGCCAAAGCGACGCTCTACAGTCATTTCGCATCCAAGGAAGAAGTCTGTGTTGCCTACCTACAAGCTCGAAACGAAACCTTGATGAAGGGACTCAAATCCTTTCTTGCAGAGAAACCTTTGGGTGAAGATCAAGTGCTAGGTATTCTTGAGTTTTTGATCCCCTTCTTTGGAGGAAAAGACTTCAATGGGTGCTGGTGTATTCGGACCGTAGCAGAGATTCCCCAGGAAGACGTGCATATCAGATCCGAGATACAAAAGCAAAAGCAAGGGCTGCGTGACTATATCTTGCAGGTGGTAAGAGAAAACCTGCCGAATCGAAATTCAGATCAACACCAAAAGCTGGCTACCCGCACCTATCTCCTCTACGAAGGAGCCCTCGCTGAAAGCCACCTACAACATGACTCCTGGCCTATCCATGCAAACATCGATTTGCTGGCAGACCTTCTCAAAAGCTAATTATTTTTTTCACCATTATAGACAGACCTGTCTGTTCAATTTATTCATTATCATGTCCAAATTCGCCAACAAAACCGCCATCGTAGTCGGAGGAACCAGTGGAATCGGAAAAGCCAGCACCCGACAATTACTTGAGCAGGGAGCTAGCGTCCACATCATTGGTAGAAACCCTGAGAAAATCGCAGATGCGCCCAAGCTTTTCAAGCATCAGGTAGACATCACCGATACGGAAGCGGTAGCAAGCCTCATCGAAGCCCTAGGAACAATCTCCCGCATCGATTTCCTCGTCAACGCATCAGGGATATTTGGTCCTAAGCCCTTTCTGGATCATACCTTGGAGGACTACAATTCCTACCTAGACCTTAATCGGGGCTTCTTCTTCATCACCCAAGCCGTAGCAAAGCACATGAAACAAAACGGAGGTGGGTCGATCGTCAATGTGGGGTCTATGTGGGCCAAGCAGGCCGTGAAAGCGACTCCCTCTTCCGCTTATTCCATGCAAAAAGCAGGTCTCCACTCCCTTACTCAGCACCTTGCGATGGAACTGGGCGACTACCATATCCGGGTGAATGCGGTATCGCCCGCTGTAGTGGACACCCCCGTGTATCACGGTGTATTCGGAGGCGAAACCGCTGCTCAGGAAGCACTTGTAGGATTCAATGGTTTCCACCCGATTGGCCGAAACGGAACTCCTGATGATGTAGCTAATGCCATCCTCTTCCTGCTTTCTGATGATGCAGCCTGGATCACGGGTTCCATCATGGACACCGACGGTGGAGTCATGGCGGGCCGCAATTAATTCAGAAGGACTCAGCTTTATTTTCCTTACCAGAAATCTTGAAAACGTCTACTTGAACCGGAATTGTCGACTGGGCAGTTCCGGTTTGCTCGCTTGAGTTAAGAGCGGAATCAACTTACCGACCACATACTTTCACTTGCATTAAGGGACACCTAATCTATCCTAATAATCCTGTGTTGAGAGTCATGGGTGTAGGTACCTAGGATCTCTCCTCGTTCAACAATCTCTCCAACATTGACCGCTATGGTTTGTAGGCAGGTAAGTACACTCATGTGGTAGCCATGATGGAGAAGAACCGATTGAGTGCCATTAGAGCTCTTTGAGATATGAGTCACTAAGCCTGAGTAAGGGCAGGTCGCCGTCATCCCCATTCCTTGCCAAAACCCTTCTGGTATGCGCCATTTTCCGCCCCAAGTTCTTTTTAGAACTTGCCTAAAAGTGGCACCAACTGGAGTGTATGGGTATGCTGGTTCATCTGTTGATATCTCCACAAGACCAAGGTTAGGAGAAATATAGAAAAGAGATTCCGAGAAATCCTGACACCGCGTAAGAATAAACTCATGATGCTTCTGTAGCAGATCCAGCGTACGAATGCGATCAAAAATCAACCGGAACGTATCTCCCACTACCGTATCTATCCTCCCGGCAAATACGCGGGCATAACCCATGTCTGTCATTCGATATGTTACTTTCCCATCCGAATAGAGCTTAAAGCCTGCCCCACCTTCCGTTGCCTGGAAGTAATAGCTCCGCATGGTGGTATTTTCTTCAACTAAAGGGTATTCGAAAGAAGTTTTTGTGCCTTGCCCTAAACCGATGGCTAGACTTGACATACCAACCGTCAGTAAACAAATGAATCGGGCTATGCGCTTCATGGGGGGACATTTTAAGAGCTGGTCAGCATTTTTCAAATAAGATAATGAAGCAAATAGACCCCTGTCAAGCCCCCTCGCCTTTTCTCCATCTTATGGTAACTAAATGAAGGCTTGTTAGGAGATAGACGAGAAAAGACATTTCTAAAATGTCATCAAATGATATTAGGGGTAAGGGAAATAATTGATTTCCTTTCAAAAGACTATTTTTCCTGCCTCAAATTCCCTTTGAAATTCATTCGATGAATCTCTTGAATTTTCATTTTTGCGGAGCTGATGATCAGATACAGATTAATAGCCTACTTCATATATGGCTGATTATCATGATCCTGCTTGCTATTTCCTACTTCGCTTGTTGGTTATGCCTAGTAGGCGCAGGCTTAGACGATGAACGTAAACCCTCACTAATCCAGCTAGGTAATAAGGCTGAGCGAATCCTGACCCATTGGCTGAGTTATCCCATGAAACGGGCTCATCCAGAATGGCCATTCTTTTTGAATCGTACGGCTAAGGATACCCCTCCAGGAAGCATCTTTATATTGCTATTAGGTGTTAACCTTGTCTTACAATCAACCCTAGTAGCTTTGCTGCTTACCAGTTTATTCGTAGCCTTTTCTTAGATACTCAGCGAGATATGGAGAGCCCATCAAAAATCTTGGTTCTCTGACAATTTCAACAGGACTAACTCTTTAGTAACGCGAGAAAAATAACATGTCGCTTTCGCGCAGAGGCTTTATGCCGTGGCAAGGCTTGTCCTGAGCGAAGCCGAAGGAACTAAGCGTAGTGGCATAACTTATTTTTGGAGCGTTACTTACCTTAAAAATATGACCCTCTAGACAGTCCTAAATCCTGTTAGTCCTGAAAATCTTGCTCATCCTGTCAAATTCCCGCTCTTTTTGTTAGAGAACCGGAATCTTTAGAAAGCGACTCAGTCACTGCCATTAGCGCGGTCTCCAGTCTCCCGCACCCGATACGCTAACTTTTCCATCACCATCAATTCCATCGAAAACACCT
>CAZFPQ010000476.1:0-3426 GCA_964521065.1 uncultured Bacteroidia bacterium
GGGGCATGGAGCGGATGAGAAAGGGCTTTGGCCAAGTCAAGCCTCGGAAGAAGTCGGCGTGAATGAGTGGCAATAAGCAGTAAACCTTAAACCAGACAGTTGATTGGTAAGGCCGTCTCAATAGAGTCGGTCTTTTCTTCTTTACCCTTGCCCCATTATTAGACGAAACAATCTTCTATCCAAGTTACCCCTTCCCATATACCCCATCTCGCTCTCTTCCTCCTCCCGACTCAATCCGGCTTGGCATAAAAATCACTGACAGAGTGGGTGTACACGCAATAGTCTACCTCGGTGTCCCACATCCCGATATGGGTTAGCGGCTCAGCCCCAGCAGGAACGAGCATCAGGGAGCTTTTGCCGTCTACCGTATACCACTCATCCTTTTCGTAACGGTTGTCAAACAGGGTATCGAAATAGTATAGGTAGTCATAGACAAAGGTGACATAGTTTTTCTTGGTGGTTCCCTTTGGAGACATACTTCTCAGTTCGAAGTCATCATAATGCTCGCCGATGGCCTCCTGGAGTTCTACCGCATTTAAGGGTTTTCCGTTCAGGAAGGGCATTACGTTGAACTGCCCATCTACGAAAGCCCACTTTTGCAAATCCCGTAAATAGACTTCGGTGGCTACGTGTCCGGGGGAACTTTTCCGGTACTCGGCATCTTGGGTTTTCAAATAAACCGTCCGTGCTTGATAGCCCAAGGCATTCAATTGATCTCGCAAGACGATCGCATAAGCAAAACAGGGAAAACGCTGCCCTTCTTTTGCTTCGTTTAAGATCGTGATGGCATCACCTTTTGATGGAGAATTGTTCCCGTTGTGTTCCCAGCGATGATGGGTCCAATCCAAGACCTGAAGCACCACTTCCGTCTCACTCATGTTGCTTGTGACAAACTCCAAGGGAAAGGCTTCTTTCAGCTCTTTTAGGTAAGCACTTTTCCCGTCTTGGAACTGCATTTTATAGCCAGAAGATCGATCGCTTTCAAAGCTCAGTGCATTGGCCTGAAAAGGAACTCCTTGGATGACCGTGTGTGCGTAGGTGTCTTCGTCCATCTCCACATAAAAACTCTTGGTTGTATTCGCTCCAATTTCAAAGGCAATGTGATCTGTATCGGTTTTAAATTCAAATGATTCCTTAGGAGAGTAACAGATGACTTTCAAGGTATCGTGCGCTACCTCTGGTGCGATTCGCCACTGTCCCTTGTACCAATCCTCACCAATTCGATATTCCGAATAGTCTGAGTCGGCCTTTATTAGAGGGCTATTCTGGTAGCTTAACTGTTTGGATGAGGAACAGGCCACCAAGATAAAGGACACCATTAACCACACTGCATTTGCTTTCATAATTCATCTGTTTATCACGTGCAAAACTTTTTCCTTAGCCACCAAAATCCTCAACAGATGGGGATTAATAGGTAGCAAAAAGGCATGATAGTTTACAAAAAACTCAACAAGATAGCTGTTTTGTAAAATATAGCCATGTTGCGATTGCTTTTTTGCACAAGGAGAATGGCATCCCTGCGGAAATGGTGGGCAGGTCAAATCGAAGGTATGGCTGCGATCGAATAATGGCCCCTTACTCGTCATACTCTTCCCCGATGGGAAAATACACCAAATTATCAACCCCTAGCTCCTCCATGATGATCCCGCTCCACTTACGCATCCGTATTTTGTTGCGCCCTCGTTGGACTTCTGTCTGAAACCGCCGACTCATGAACTTATACTGGTTGACGTGTTCTGCGTACAATGCCTGCACCTCTTGCATGGTCTTGGGGCGCTCCTTTTCGATTGCCTTTGCCAGCTTTCGCTTTTGAATTTCCATCAAGTCGATGTTCATATTGATGAAGGCATGGTCCGCCTCATCCATGACAAAGTGATAAAAAGTACCCACGGGATCGATGAGGGTATTGAGCTGGTAAACGAGTGAATCATGGATAAAAGAAGCATCCAGGTACAGCTTGACATTCAGGTTATAGCGGTCCGTATCTAGGCCGTTAACTGGAGGATAGCGTTCCAAAAGTTCTGGATTGGGATCTCGCATCAAGATGCGGTCGGGCCGCCAGGATACGTAGCTAAATCCCAATTGGAGGTTGTCCCGTTCCTTGATAGAGAGCCTGTTGAAATTGTTGTTCAGCCTGTGGCTGCGCATGAATGCATTGACTTCCTGCGTCCGGTCATAAAACCGGAATTCATCAATCTTATCCCAGAATTCATCGTCATAGGGAGCTACGGTAATGTCGCGATAGTCCTTGAAGCGGGAAATGGAAAAGTCGAAAAACGGTAGCTGGAAGGGCTCTTCATAGTCATAGACTTTGAGATAGGCACGGGTAAAAGCCTCCTGCATTTCCTCCCCTTCGCCCTGATAATTCACTTTATAGGTAAAGTCTATCGAAGACAGCCTCAACTCCTCTCCTACCCGCTCATAGGTGCGAGAAAAATCCATGTCTACACTTTTTGCGCGTTGATAACCAATTACCTGGAAGGGATGGCGCTTGGTTCCCTTGATAGAAAACTTGGTTTTGATGATCTGTTCATGGGTGAGGTCTATCCATAATTTGGTTCGGAACAAGCCCAGGCTGTCCTCTCTGGGCTGGCAATCCACCACATAGATTTTGCCTCCACCTTCGCTGTAAATCTGCTCTATGTCCAGTTCATACTTCTTCTGTAGCCTCCGCTTGCTATAAGCTAGAGGATTGCCAGGATAAAAGTCTTCATGCAGGAATGGATTGTGCAAAATGAAGGCATGTGAGGATTCGGTAGAAATGAAAAAACGTTCATTGACCGCTTTGATGCCTACCCGTCCTTTCTTCATAAATAGGTCTTCGACCCTATAGCCATTAAACTGTCCATTAAAATAGGCCTCGATCATTTCGGAATGCTTCTCATCCAAAAAGGTCTCGAGGAAGAAGTAGGTTTTGGCAGTTCGCTGGGTGCTGTTTCCATTCTTTTTGGCCCTAATGACCAGGTCATACAGAAACTCATTGTCGTCAGATTTGATCACGACCTCGTCCAAGGTAGTCGGTTTGGGACTCAGTCCAATCCCCACGAAAGAGCCATGGGGTACGATTACCCATTTAGTATCAAAACCGATGTAGGACACGCGCAGTGAATCTCCCTGCTGCGCGTAGGGCATCACAAAATCACCTTGATTGTTGGTCGCGGTCCCCCTACCCGAATGGGTATGTATCAGCGTGGCATAGGCCAGGGGTTCACCGGTTTCTGCATGGGTAACTATCCCTCGGATGCCCCTTGGCTGGGCAAAAGAAGCCGTGATTCCATAAACGCTTATCAAAAGGAAGAGGATGTAGGTTTTCATAAGGCATCTCTAGATTGGACAGAAGAGTCCGGGGTATGGGCTACGGGTTACGGGCTGCGGGCTACGGGCTACGGGCTACGGGCTACGGGCTACGGGCTACGGGCTACGGGC
>CAZFPQ010000477.1:0-3407 GCA_964521065.1 uncultured Bacteroidia bacterium
AAGGGTATCGAGATCGTGTTGGTTGTCAACGATGACATAAGACTCGTGGGGGGCTTGTTTCTTGCGGCGTCCATAAAACAGCCGAACTTGCTGGAAGTCTTGGGTCTTTTCGTAAAGATCGGCTCCTTTATACTTTACCCAGGTACGCCCTGAGGAGGAAGCTTTTTTGGTGAGGAAGTATTCGCCAGAGATTCCGTACTCATGGGCAGAGGAGCGAGGCATCAGCAAGTTGAAATCTCTCCAATCTCCGGAGAAACGATGCCAGATGCTTTTGCGAAATCCGTAGGTTTGAGATTTGATGGACACGAAGCCTACGCCTTCTCCCCCGTATCTTCTCTGCAGGTCATCTCTGAGGGATTGGGTGACCAAGTCCCCTTCAATCATGGAATCTCCGAAATAGCCAACCCGTACTTTGCCGCCCTGGTTTTCCAGTCTCATCAAGGCTTGGAAAAACCGAGCTAAAGGATGGGGCGGGAAGGACTGCTCATCTACTTCTGAGGGAGAATCGGCTTGGGCAGTAGCCGGTAACTCAGGTAGGGGCAGGGTATCTTCTGGACTCAGGGTGTATGCCACTTCTACCTCTCTAGGCTGGGGTTGTGGCAAGTTCAGCGCCAGGAGCACTGAGCTGGATTGATGCATAAGGTACCCATAGCTTACATCACCTACGCAGGCGATGAACGCTGATAACAGGAGTACTTTTAAGCCGTGAAGAATGTGATCTTGGGAAGTCATACCCACTTTTCCACCGAATGATAATAGAACGTTCAAGCTTCGTCTTGAGTCAAATATTGCCTGATCTCTTTGGAATAGCGAACCAATTTATGGTTCATCCTAAGGTCAGGTTATTACTCTTGAAGCAGAATTTGTGCCGATTCAGTAGGAAAAATGCGAAATGTGGAAATATGTTTGGCAAATCCCTGCTAGGAGGGCCTGGGAGGCCTTATTCCACTTGTTCTACCTTGTAAATAAAATACTTGGTATCGCCTCGCCACTCAAATTGGAAGTACTTTTCTTTGTAGTAGAGACGCACCTCTTTGCCTGTCTCCATGGACTTGTTGATGGCTTGAATGATGGGATCATCACCTCGGTGCACGGAAAAATCCCATTTCTCCGTCAGACCTCCGTCTTCGCTTTGTGATACAGCACCCAGACTCAATTCTCCTTCGTAGGTCTTAAAAATCAACCCTTTCTTGGAAAACTTAATGATCTTGCCCACCCGAGATCCATTGCTAAAGGTGCCAAAAACAGCGATGGAACCTCCAATGAGGCCAATGATCAATATGCTGATACCGCTAATGATTAATACTCGTTTTACACTGCCCATGTCTGGTTGAGTTATCTTATTGGATTGTATACAAAGGTAGAAAAATTCATGCGTACCGCTAATGATTCGATATTTGTTAACAGGGTTGGGATATGCCCTTTTTTATGAGAGTTAATCCTTTCTCCCGCCCAGTATCCGAGGAAGGCACCATTTTCTAAAGAGGGAGTGACGGAAAACCTTGAGACCAAATTTTAGCTGAGGGTCACATTCCTTATTTTGCACCTTTTGAAGCCCTACAAAAGGCCAAGATCTTCCCTTCCGATCCCTAATATTCTCCTATCTTTACCGCATGAATTTGTTTGTCCTCAGTTGGGCCAACCTCAAGTCGCGTCCGCTCAATACTTTGATGAGCTTGATCTTGCTCACCCTAGGGGTAAGCATCATTTCGCTGTTGTTGATGCTCAACCGCCAGCTAGAAGGCAGTTTTACTAAAAATCTGAAAGGAATTGACCTGGTCGTAGGAGCCAAAGGAAGCCCTCTACAGTTGATTTTGGCCAGTGTTTACCACATTGATAATCCTACTGGAAACATTCCCCTGCACGAAGCAGAAGAACTCGCCGCTCACCCTTTGATAGAGAAAACCATTCCCATGGCCTATGGAGATTTCTACCAAGGCTACCGGATTCTGGGGACGGAAGTAAGCTACCCTGCGCATTACGAGGTTTCCATCAGCCAGGGGAAACTATGGGAGGCACCTTTTGAGGTCAGCCTAGGGGCCAAGGTAGCCCAGCGCTTAGGATTAGCAGTAGGGGATGAGTTCTATGGACAGCATGGAGCAGGGCAAAATGCAGAGGTCCACGAAGGGCAAGCTTACCGGGTGGTAGGCATTTTAGAAGCGAGTGGAACGGTGGTAGACCAGCTAATTCTGACTCCGATAGAAAGTGTATGGCAAATTCATGAGGAGGGACATGGGGAAGCTCACGAGAACGGAGAGCAGGAAGAAGGAGCTGAGGAGGAAGAGCACAAAGAGGAAGAAGGGCATAGCCACGAGGGCGAACACATAGATGAGGAGGGCCCCTCAGAAGATCACGTCCATGAAGAAGAGCGAGACATCACGGCCATGCTGATCAAATTTCGCAGTCCCATGGGCATGGTCATGCTGCCCCGCAAAATCAATGAAGAAACCTCTATGCAAGCGGCCTTGCCCGCGATCGAAATCAACCGCCTCTTTGGTCTCTTTGCGGTGGGGATTGATGTATTAAGGGCCATTGCTTTTGCCATCATCTTGATCTCAGGCATCAGCGTTTTCATTTCTTTATACAACAGCTTAAAAGAAAGACGCTACGAAATGGCTCTGATGCGCAGCCTAGGTGCTTCTCGATGGCAGCTGTTTTCCTTGGTGGTACTTGAGGGACTCATCTTGGCGGCTTTGGGCTTTCTTCTGGGAATCCTGATCAGTCGGGCGGGGCTTTTGATCATCAATCGCGCGGTGGCCAGCGGCTATCACTATGACCTGCAAGGAAACTTATTCTTGGTGGAAGAAGTATATCTCTTCGGTGCAACCTTATTGGTTGGCTTATTGGCAGCTGCCCTTCCGGCTTGGCAGGCCTTCCGGTTGAATATTTCCCAAACGCTGGCAGAGGGATAGACTGGTCTCGGCCTCCATTTCATTCGGTCGCATGCCTAGAATTGACTTTGCTTCATGAAAAAATATTATTTGTTCATTCTTTTCACGATAAGTCTAGCCTGGAGTGCCTTGTACGCACAGACCGAAGTGGCTTGGACTACCTTAGAAAAAGTAGAATACGCCTACATTGAGAACAGCGACCAGAATTTTTGGTACGGAGAACCCACCTTTCAAGAAGAAGTAAAAGATTTGGAGGGGAAAAAGATCCGCATCACGGGCTATGTGCTGCCTCTAGACATATCAGGTGACAATTATGTGCTGTCTGCCTTTCCCTTTAGCAGTTGTTTTTTCTGTGGAGGGGCAGGTCAGGAATCGGTGATGGAGCTCCGACTCGCTGACCCCGACGACAATTTCCAGCAAGATGATTACCTGACCTTCGAAGGGGTACTCAAGCTGAACCACCGTGAGCTTGAGCTCAATTATATTTTAGACCATGCTCGGGCGGTGAAGTGAGAG
>CAZFPQ010000478.1:0-3395 GCA_964521065.1 uncultured Bacteroidia bacterium
GAGACA
Source organism: uncultured Bacteroidia bacterium (assembly GCA_964521065.1). Taxonomy (GTDB): domain Bacteria; phylum Bacteroidota; class Bacteroidia; order J057; family J057; genus CAYVAP01. The sequence continues at coordinate 7 of CAZFPQ010000478.1, forward strand.
CCCTCTCCAACTATACGACCGAATCCTTCGTCAATGCACAGTAGCCATATAGTTCTCTTTGCCTTTGTTCGAAAGATTCGGCCGCTTAAATGGCTCAGGTGAGGACAGAGAACGGGCTCATTATCCTGAGTCACCCTTACTCCTTCATAAACCGCACAAATTCAGCCTGCTTCCCGTTCATCAACTTCAACACATAGACCCCCTGCGGCAAAGCAGCCACCGACAAGCTTAGCTCATCGCTGGGCGTTGAAACGAGCTCAGAAGACAGCAACTGTCCATTGATTTCGTAGATCTCAATTTTTGTCCCTGTAGCGAAGGTCACTGGGCTGCGTAGCGTCACGCGATCTGACGTGGGATTCGGATAGAGGGTCAATTGACCTGCAGCAGGAAGCTCTGCGATCTGGGTAGTGGTGAATTGCTCTACCTCCTTGAAGTCGGGCCGGTCCATCGTGGCCCCCGCCATCAAGACCCGGTTTCCGCCTTCAAGGGCCCCACAATCGGGGTTGCTGGTGGTGGTAATACCAGGAATCACCTTGCCTGCGCCCTTGGCTAGAGAATTACTAGTCAAATTGAAGTCGCCATTGGCCGCATCAGCAAAGTTTTGACTCTCGTCGTTTTCGTTGAGGATAACCGTATGGCTGGCGTTGAAATTATAGTTGAGGGTTGCGCAATGATTGACGTAGGCGTTGAAGTCATTGGTATTGATATTGGGCGGATTGTTGACGGATACCCAATCAACCCGACCTCCGTTGGCGTTGAGGATCTGCTTGGTCCAATTGAGCTTGAAGGAAGCCCCTTCTTGAAAAATATTATTGACAAAATCCCCATCTCGCATGCTGCCACCTGACTCAGCCATGCCCAGGTCCTGCCAGTTATCGGCTTCAATGTGCCAAATATTGATGCTCTTGTCGTAGTTCCAAACCGTGTTGTTGTAGTAATTGACGGGTAAGTTCATGTAGTTATAGCGAGGCCCTAAGTAAAGGAAGGCACCGGCTGCCTCGCGGCTTGCGGTACCGGTATAATTGTCAGAGTTGATGTTGTACACCAGGTTGTGATGGGCCGTGTAGTTTTCGGTGTCTTCCATGTAGAAAGCCACCACAAATTGCTTGCTGTAGCCACCATCAAAGACAGGAACCCCCTGACAATCGTGCACCTTGTTATAGGCAAACTCACTGCCTTGCAGGTTCAAGGCTGTCAATGATCCGGTACTAGTCGCCTCGATCGGCCCAGCGTCCTCTCCCATCATCATGGCTCCGTAAAAATCCGAATCATAGACGTCCATCTTGTCGCTGGTCCGCATGCGCAGGTGAAAGCGCCCCGCATCCCCAAAGGTGCAATTCTGTACCGTGACCGGTCCGGTACGGGTGTAAATCGAAGAAGCAAAAATCCCTAGCCAAGCAATGTCCTCGATGATGCAATTTTCGAAGCGGTGGTTGCTGCCGTCCAGGATGGCAAAGCCATTGCCCCAACTGTGACCCAAATAGCAATCCTTGAAAGAGGTATTGGAGGTATTGTCGATCAAGATCCCCGTGTCATCGGAGGCATTATCGCCGTAGCCAGTAGGGGTCCAAAAGGGCATGAGGTAGCGCCAGGAGCAGCCTTCGAAGCTTAGCTGGTTGGAGTTTAACATTTCGGCGTGGCCTGCGGCAAAGTTGATGCCCTTGAGGGTGAGGTTTTGTACGTTGTTGATCCGCAGTACTTGGTCCCTCACCTGCACCTCGGTGCGTAGCTCGTTCAGGTTTGCATCGGCTGGAGGCAGATAATAAAGCTGCTGGCCTTCCAGGAACCATTCCCCAGGCACGTCGATCAGGTTTTTGTGCAAGAGAAATCCCCAGGCCGCCTTGTGTTTGCTGGTGCCGATCTGCCCATCGTTCTTCCACTGACCATTGTTGATGGCCCTAAAGGTGACTTGGTTTCCACTTTTGGCCGTGATGTCGCCAAACACGTAGTTCCGCATTTTGCCCGTCAGGCCCCGGAAGATTCCCCCGGTTAGGTCCACGTTGGGAATGGCTTGCTCAAACGTGGCGTAGCCATTGGCATTGGCTCCTTGGTCCTTGCTCACGCTGGTCAGCAGAGAATAACCTCCCCCCGCTTCCAAGGGTAGCATCATTTTACCCAGGGTATTGTTGGGATGGCGGGCCATCATTTCGGCATTTCCCTCCACGAAGAGCTGAGAAAAGTCGCTTTGGATGCCCAATCCCGCCACGTTGGCTTGCATCACACCAGGCGCCATGCCAGAGGCAGGGGTCCAGTTTTCAACCTTTTCTGCCCCTGTGACGAGCACATAGTCATCTTGATAATTGGTGATCACCAGGTTGTTAGTACTAATGGCGATTCGCTCCCGATAGATCCCCGCGTGAATGATGAGGCTGTCTCCCGCCTGAGCCTGAGCCAAGGCGGTGGAGATGCGGTAGATTTTGCCTACTTCCTGCACCACCGAATCGCTTTGCCAGGGAATCTCCGGTCCGTAGACGTGGATGCTGTTTTGGGCGTAGCTGCCCCCAGCGAATAATAGGACCACACAGAGGCCCCAAGCCAATGAAGGATACTTAAACGTATTCATGGACGCTTAGAGTTAGTTAGATGTTCTTAGGAACACGAAAAAAATAACATGTCGCTTTTGCGTAGGAATTTTGTTCCAGATCAAGGAAGGAAAATCGACCTTAGTGAGCTAAGGGAGGATTTTCTAACGAAGAGATGGGGCAAAAGGTCAAGCAAAAAGGCATAACTTATTTTTTGAGTGTTCCTTAGTCGTAGTTGAAAGCAATTTACTCAGGGGATGAGGCTGAATCGTAGCCTGTGATCGTTTGTCTATAGCCCGCTGAGTTCTTTGAATGCCACATATGTTTCTCCCATGTCTCAAAGACCTACTCCAATTCAAACTTGAACACGTTCGCCAAGGGATTCGATTCTCCCTCAGGAATAGTGAGATAAAAGGTCTCGGTGGTCATTTCCCATTCGACCTCTTGCTGGGTTCCCAGGTCGATCACCCGCTTGATGGGTGAGGGAGTGCAATTGCGGTGGGAGCCTAGAGGCCGAATCTGGACTTTTTGGCCGGACTCGGGCTGGCCCAAGAAGAAAACATAAAAGGATTTTTGATCTTTGGCGACGGTGAAGCGCAGGTCTTCGGCGCTGTAGGCAATGGTGGCGGATTGCCCGCCATGGCTGCCATCTTGGGCCCTGGCAGGGCCATAACCAAAGATGGAATGGGGGCGGGTGCCATACACGGCTTCGCCATAGACCTCTAGCCAAGCGCCTATCTCGGCGAGGATGTCTCGCTGCTCCTGGTTGATTACCCCGTCAGCGCGGGGGGAGACGTTGAGCAGGACGACCCCATTTTTGCTCCAGACGTCGATCATGTTGCGGATCACCAAGTCGGCGGGCTTGTA
>CAZFPQ010000479.1:0-3357 GCA_964521065.1 uncultured Bacteroidia bacterium
TAAGCCTTTCGATTTTAATTACGGAATTCAACTTTGGCTATGGGGAAGACCGGATCCTCCTGAGCGATGCGAGCTATCAAGGACTTAGCCCCTCTCAGCGACAAAACTGCCGCTTTTTGGGACAGGTGCAGGTCAAAGGCAAAATCAAACCCATAGGTATATATGAAGCACTAGAAGGGGATGATGAGCAAAGCAGGCTGCAAAAGCTAGATACCCTGTCGCAATTCCTAAAAGGGGTGGAAGCCTATCAAAAGAAGGACATTGATACGGCATTACCAGCTTTCAATCCGTATTATCACAGCATCCAGCTGACCGTACTGCGCAGGGATTCTTGCAGAGGCTTATGGAAGGAATATAGGTGGGAAAGTGCGTTCTTGAATCATGCCGCTAACTCAACTCATCAAACCCATTTTTAGACATTGTTTGGCGGTACCCCGCGCAAGTGCCATACTCCTCTTGATTTTGTTTCAATTCTCTCCCCATTGGCTGTGACTTCCGAAAAAGTTAGCTTCATCCAAGCCGTCTCGCCTCTTGCTTCTAACTTCTCGCTTCCCCCTCTCATTTCTGCAATCGCCTACGACTGGCTTCTCTAATCCCGGCTATTTCAATCGCATTTTCAAAATTTGGTTGCACCCACCCCCAGTGCGTTTTGGCAACAAAACGCTCCTGCAAAAACCTCATGAATCGCCTTTCTGAGCCTCTCAGGGACATTGGAATAATAAGAGAAGCCTTTGGAACAATAGTGTAATACCCTCATCTGACCCCTGATTTTCTTTGAGTCATCAAACGAAATCACGGAAAGATGAAAGCAGTAATCATTAGTACTTTATGTCTCTTGCTGACCTTGGAGGGCATGGCTCAAACCGAGGGAATCAGCATCAATGCCACCGGAAACGACCCCGATGCCAGCGCCATGCTGGATATCCAAAGCAGCGACAAGGGCCTGCTCATCCCCCGCATGGATAGCACGGGCCGAAGGGCGATCCTCCATCCTGCCGAAGGCCTGCTGGTCTATGACAGCACCACCCATTCTTTTTGGTACCATCAGGCCGCTACCTGGAATGAATTGTCCAACAAGGTGCATAGCATCCTGCAAGACGCTGACGGAGATACCCGCATTCAAGTAGAGGCCAATCCTGATGAAGACCGAATACGACTGGGTCTGGCCGGACAGGAGCGACTTCAAATCAGCACCTTCGGCCTGCTAAGCGAAGGAAGCTTTGTCCCCAACTATGGCGGCCCCCTCCCCGATAGCGGAGCTGGTACCCGGCTCATGTGGGTTCCACAGAAATCAGCCTTCCGCGCAGGCACTGTAAATGGAATACATTGGCACCCGGATTCTATAGGCGAATATTCTACTGTCGCTGGAGGAGAAAACGGGGAGGCCTGGGGCGATTATTCCTTTGTGGGGGGAGGCATTAACAATACCGCCAAGGGCGAACATTCCTTCGTAGGAGGGGGGAAACAGAACTACTTGATCGGTGAAGGCAGCTTTATAGGCGGCGGGGAAAGCAATGGCGTCAGTGGCCCATTTTCTACCATTGTCGGAGGGGAGGTAAATTCCGCCACAGGCACCTTTTCATTTTTAGGGGGAGGGGTATCCAATTCTATAGTTGGGTCTGCGGCCGTTGTAAGCGGGGGAAGTACCAATAGTGCCTCTGGCAACTATTCCGTAATCGGCGGCGGGCAATATAATGCGGCATCAGATGCGCATGCTTTCGTGGGAGGCGGGATCGGCAATACGGCGCAGGGGGCGCTTTCTGTGATCATGGGCGGAGAAACCAATGAAGCCAATGGGCTTAAGTCCCTTGTTGGAGGAGGCGAAGACAATAGGGCTTCAGGCAAGGAATCAATCGTAGTAGGAGGGGGCGGGAACCGAGCAACACAGGATTATGCTGCCATTTTGGGGGGCGTTAGCAATGAGGCTACTGGACAATTTTCCATCGTATTGGGGGGAGAAGTCAATTATGCCACGGGTTCCTATGCGATGGTAGGAGCAGGAGAGGAAAACCATGCTTCGGCTTATCACAGCATTATTGTGGGAGGGGGAGATAACCTGGCTTCTGGTGATTATTCCTTCATCGGAGGAGGACGAGGGAATACCGCTCCTTCATTTAGCGAAATCGTGTTTGGTATGTTCTCCGAAAGCTACACCCCTATTTCCTCAACCAATTTTCAGGATACAGATCGACTTTTTGTGATAGGGAATGGGCGGAATATTAATAACCGTTCCAATGCGCTGACCATTCTCAAAAACGGGAATACAGGCCTGGGAACCGTAACCCCAGACACTACCCTGCATGTCGTAGGACAAATGCGCTATGAAGATGGAAATCAGGCCGCTGGCCATGTCCTGACGTCCGACGCGGATGGTGTGGCGACCTGGCAAGCTTTGGCAACTACATCCGGCGATAACCTGGGCGACCATACCGCTCACCAGACACTGGATTTAGCGAATAACCATATGATCAATGGAGACACCATCCATGCGAACGCATTCATGGGTGATGGTGCCGGCTTGACAAATGTCCAAGGAGATCAGCTCGGAAATCATACAGCCACCCAAACCCTGGATTTAGCGAATAACCATATAATCAATGGAGACACCATCCATGCGAACGCATTCATGGGCGATGGTGCTGGCTTGACAAATGTCCCAGGAGATCAGCTCGGAAATCATACAGCGGCTCAAAACCTGGTGATGGGATCAAATTGGCTTTCCGGTGATGGCGACAGTGAGGGAATTCACATTGACAGCTTGGGCAGAGTAGGCATTAGCACTTCCTCCCCGTCCTACATGCTTGATCTGGGAAGCTCCAACGGCAAAAAGTTGTCTGTGAGAACGATCAATGGGAATTTCTATGGCTTAGGGGCTGGGACACCAGGAGCAATACCTGCCTTGGAACTGTATGCAGGTGGCGGTTCTTCAAGGATGGTCGTTACGGCTAATGGCCGCGTGGGAATCGGCACTACTGTTCCCCAGCATACCCTTGATGTCGAAGGAGGGATAGCCATTGGTCAAAACTACGCAGGAGATGTAACAGTCAGCGGACCAGCCGATGGCGCCATCATCGAAGGTACGGTCGGCATCGGCACCAGCAATCCAACCAAGGCAAAGCTGCAAATTGAAGGGGCACTCACCCATACCCTGCCCAATGCCTATGGGGTATTAGCCTACGCACTCCCCAATTCGCCAGTAGGCTATGCCGCTCCAGCCCCATTTACCTATTCGATTTATGCCGATAGTCGGGTGGCTGCTACCGCCTTTCATGCCTTTTCCGATGCGCGCATCAAAGACATCCAGGGTATTTCCAATGGTGAAGTCGATCTCTCTACCCTCATGCAGATCGAAGTTAC
>CAZFPQ010000480.1:0-3357 GCA_964521065.1 uncultured Bacteroidia bacterium
GCCTATGACAACTTCCTCTTTGAAGACGCGGTGATTCAATTTGAGGCAGCAGAGGTGCTGGCTAAAGGCGGTGAAGTCACTGAAATTGACTCCCTGATCCGCTGGGCCAAGGATGGGTATATTGATGCTATCAAGGCTGAGCGGGACCAGAATGCGCGTATGGCGCGGGCGAATGCAAATGCTTTGCTGGCTTTACGTACTTCAAAGACCGATCCTACTGCGGCTGCGCAACTTGCGGCTATGAATTGTCAGCTATATCCTGAGGTAGAGACTTCTTGGGGGATGTTTAATGAAGTTTTCTATCAACAGCTAGACCAACAAGGCTTTGCTCAGAATACCTTTGGTAGCCCTAAAATAAATTTTGGATACAGATACAGGTTCGAAAATGTAATTGTTACTTCTGGCGGCAGATATCTTATTACTGGTGGAGGGGATAGCATGGCCACCTTATGGGAAATTGCCTCAGGCCGAGAAATTCGGATTTTTTCAGGTCATAAGGACCGAATTACGTCTCTTGCTTGTACTCCTGATGGTAAATACTTAATAACCGCGAGCTTAGACGGAAAAGCAATACTTTGGGAAATTGAATCTGGTAAGGAGGTTCAATCCTTTGAGTCCTTTTCTTCAGATGGAAGATTAGAAGCCGTTACCTCAGTAGTTTGCACCCCAAATGGGAAGGATGTGATCATAGGTGGATACGGTGGAACCATCATTCTGTGGGAAATCTCCACTGGAAAGAAGATTCAAACCTTTCATCATGATTATCTATTTGCTGAAGTTTCATTGGCCTGTACTCCTGACGGGAAGTACCTGATTTCAGGTAGCCATGACAAGACTGTAAAAGTTTGGAACCTACACACTGGTCAGGAAGTTCGAACTTTTAAGGGGCATAATGGACCTATAACCGCCGTAACTACTACGCCTGATGGAAAATACTTTTTGACTGTAGGCTATAGAGGAAGGGTTAAACTTTGGGAGGTCAGCTCGGGTACCGAGGTTCGGGCGTTTGGAAACCATGACGATGAAGTCACTTCTATTGCTTGCACACCCGATGGTAAATATTTCATTGCAGGTGGAGGTAAACTATCTAAAGGAATAGCTAGGTTGTGGGAAATAGAGACGGGGAGGGAAGTTCAGACCTTTGAACGTGCTGGGGTTTCTGAATTCAACTCAATTACCGTTACTCCTAATGGAGAAAACCTAGTTTCTGGAAGTTTTGGTAATTTAAAAATGTGGGATCTTGAATCTGGTTCGGTGGTTCAAAACTTTGGTGGGCATAAACTTGAAATTAATTCTATAGATTTTTCTCCTGACGGGAAATTTTTGGCAACCGGTAGTTTTGGAGCTGCAAAACTCTGGTGGATTGATGAAGGGAAGGAAATACTTAGCTTTGAAATTGAGGGGCAAGACTTTAGAGCAGTGACCTTCACTCCAGAAGGTAAATATCTTATTACTGGCAGCCATGGCGGAATAGCTACGATGTGGGACATCACAACTGGGGAGCAGATACGATCCTTTTTAGGTCATCGTGGACCCATAAATGATTTGACCTGTTCTGACGATGGCAAGTTCTTAATTACAGGAGGTGCAGATAGTACTGCTAGAATATGGGATATTTCCTCTGGCAAGGAAGTTCTAATTCTTAGTGGGCACCAAGGATCTCTTACCTCGGTTTACCATGCAGAATGGTTTGGTTATGTTGTTACAGGAAGTGAAGACAATACCGCGAAGATTTGGGACATGGATAGTGGAGAGCTGATTCATAGCCTTAAGGGGCATGGATATCATGTTACTTCATTAGCTGTTTATGATAAATACCTTTTTACTGGAAGCAAAGATAAATTAGTTAGGCAATGGGAAATACGTACTGGCAAGGAAGTTCGGGCCTTCCAAGGACATAAGTATGCAATACATGCCGTGAGCTGTGCCCCTCAGGGATTTCTTATAACCAGCAGTGCTGATAAAACAATCAAGCTATGGAATACAAGATCAGGTGAAGAGGTTCGCACTTTTAAAAGCATAAATCATGAGGCCTATTCTCTAGCCTCTAGTTTAGATGGAAATTACTTTATCTCAGCTGGACAGGATGGTGTTGTCAAGCTTTGGCCAATTTATTTAGGCACCGAGGTTCGGACAGTTGGTTATCATCAGTTCGGTAAGCAACAATCTCAATGGGGCCCTTTGCCAACACCTGCGGTAGCGTACTCGCCAGATGGGGAATTCTTTGTTACTGGAGGGCAGAATCATACAGCAGCCCTTTGGGAAGTAGCTTCGGGAAAAAAAGTACGAACCTTTGAGGGGCATACAGCTAATGTGGTAGCTGTATCCTTTACGCCAGATGGAAAGTTTCTGATTACAGGAAGTGAAGACTATTCAGCTAAATTATGGGATGTGACTTCTGGAGAAGAACTTCATTCGTTCAACGGACATAATCGTGCGGTAAAAACGGTGGCCTGTACCCCTGATGGGAAATTCTGCATAACCGGTAGTAATGATAAGACTGCCAAACTATGGGAATTGGCTACTGGGCAAGAAATACGATCATTTATAGGCCATCAGGACGTAATTCTTACCGCTACTTGCACCCCGGATGGTAGATTCCTCTTGACTGGAAGCAGAGATAATATTGCCATTCTATGGGAAATCGCTACTGGAAAGACCGTTCGTGTCTTCACTGGGCATACAGACAAAGTAACATCCTTAGCCTGCTCTCCTGATGGGCAATACCTTATCACAGGGAGTAAAGATCGGACTGCTAGAATATGGGGCATAGATTCAGGTCAAGAGATTCGTAGCTTCTCGGGACATAAATCTCCTATTTCTTCCGTTGCTCTCACCCCGGATGGCCGATACTTAATTACAGGAAGTGGAGATAAAAATTATACGGATGGTGAACTTAAGTTATGGAGTGTTTTGACAGGTCAAGAAATTCGCACCTTTAAAGAAAATAGTTCTCCATTCTTATCGGTTACCGTAAGCCCAGATGGTAATTATATCCTGACCGGAAGCCCTGATAGGGCAGTTAGACAGATTTCTTTGCCTTGGACATTCTACCAAAAAGAAATCCTTCCTGAGCTGCGAGATATTACTTATCTCCGCGCCCTTGGCCTCCAATTCGAATGGGAAGACGTCGAACGAATGGATCGGGAAGGCCGGAGATGGAAAACCGCGGAGTAGGAGTCTGGGTTTTTGAGTTATTTGTTGAGTATAAGGAAACTCTAGTTAACTCAGTTCCATATCCTGTCGGATAAACTCGCACATCTCCTCCAAGTCGCCAAAGGGAGCCAAGACCGAGCCCTCGTAAGAAAGGCGAAACAGGCTGGGTCCCTCTACTTCTATCTCATGGCCAGAGGCCAA
>CAZFPQ010000481.1:0-3335 GCA_964521065.1 uncultured Bacteroidia bacterium
ATTACATCTCAAAAGGGAGTCGATTGTTGATAGCTACTGATGAGGGCAAAGCCATGGCTTGGTCCTTTCAGCGAGGGCCAGGACTTTATAACTACTTAGCGGGAGGGAGAGAGCTTGCCTCTGATGGACTGGTAGTCCATCAACTTGCCCATCCTCTGCCGGGAGGCTGGATTTCTGGGGGCCTTATCATTCCATTTAAAGGGGAGGGAGAAAAACTCGCAATCTCTGGGCTGAGTTTTGATAAATCCGTCAGCTACAACCAATGGGCTTTTTCCCTTACGGGCGATAGCATCTTTACTACTCAGTATAGTACTGGTGCAAAATGGGAAGATAGAAATTACGTCTTGTTGTTGGCCAGTCGCTCTCAAAAGCAAGCAATTGATACCTTACTATGGCGGAAGAAAGAACTCCAAAATCCTAGCTTGTCTCCTGATGGCAGACGTTTGGCCATTGCCTGCAAAGATAGCACAGGGTATATATATGACCTCAACTCTGGGCTCTTAGATACCCTGCACTATGACCGAAAGATGCTCAGCCTTGACTTTTTCTACCGCGGTGATACCCTTATTTCGGGTGATGCCTATGGCGACTTGGCTTGGTGGGCAAAAATTGATGGCCATTACCAGGTGGTGAAGAGACGCACTTATCTAGAGGATGATCCCTATTACGGCGTAGAGATCAATTCTCTCAAGGTGGATCCCACTGGAAAATATGTAGCCGTCAACGGACATTTCTTTGATTGGGATGGGCATTTGTATTATCGGATTCCTAATCAATCTTTAAACTTTTTGCCTTCGGGAGCTAGGATTACCTCTGCACAAGGGGCCACCATGCGTGCCATGCGCACGAACGTAGCTAGAGGAAAGTTGCCCCCTAACCCCCAGGTGGATCACATGAACTCGCAACGGGTGCTTTTTTGGAGTAATCCCCTGTATCAGCTTCCTCCTTGGATTGCTCGGCTTTCGGCTGAAGAGAAGGCTTTGTACCAAATTCCAGAAAACCTCCAGTATTGATCGAGTTAACCGCAACTCTATGACCCCTCCATTGATATTTCTGGCCTTTGCCAATGATCAAGATCGCCACCTCGAGCAACTTAAGGAGGAATCTCGGCGTTTGTTTCAAGCCTTAGAGGAAAATGACCGAAAAGGCTACATCAAAATTCATCGGGAAGAGAGTGCTTCAGTAGAAGACATCAGTCGGGTACTCACTCGTTATCCAAACCAAATAGCCATTTTTCATTATGCGGGGCACGCAGGTGGTAACAGTCTGCATTTGGAGGAAGGCGAAGCCATATCCCAAGGACTTGCCCAGCTACTAGGTGAACAAGCAGAACTGCAGTTGGTCTTTTTGAATGGCTGCTCTACTCGCGGCCAAGTTCAGGCCCTCATGAATGCGGGTGTCAAGGCAGTGATCGCAACATCAGTACCGGTCGCAGATAGCCGTGCCATGGCCTTTGCCCATCAGTTTTACGATGGCTTAGCCCACTCTAGAAGTCTTGCTCAAGCGTTTCAGTTGGCCGAGGCCTATGTAAAAACCAAATTCGAGCAAGCTCCGGTTTGGGCCAATAGCCGTAGCTTGGTATTTGAGGATGAAGAGGATGCTGCTGAGGAGAATGAGTTGCCTTGGGGACTTTACGTCAATCCCTCATTTGAAAGGGAGGTGTTGGATTATCGCTTGCCCTATTATCGAAAAGTGGGATTGCCAGAAGATTTACGCCAATACATTGACCGGAGTTTTGAAGCCAATCGCTACATCGTTGAGGTCTTAGATGAAATGTGTAAATACAATCCTGATATTTATCACGAGATGTTGCGCAGGGAAGGAGGCAAAGAGGTGAAAAAAGATTCTTCCGAATATCCTGACATCATCATGAGTCACTTTCCATGGCCTATTGGTTCGCAAATTCGGCTACTTTTCCAATCGGAAACCCAAGCATATGGACATCCTCGGTTAAAACAACTGCTTAGCCTATATCTGGTTGCTAGTCAGGTACTTTACTATGGCCTGCTGTCAGAGGTTTGGGATGCCCTAAGGAAAGGAACATTTACCTTACCACCCAACTTAAGTCTTTCAGTACCCAAAAGCAGAGATGCTTTTTTGAATACAGATTGGCTGAGTCAGACGCTAGATCTATTTGTGGCCATGACCCAGCAAGGATTGCAAACCTACTTAGGTGAGCTGAAAGATTTTTATTCCGCTTGGCAGGATGAGGAATCTGGATTGGCCGAAGCCCATCAGGAATTAGAAAACCTAAGAAAAGAGGTGGATAGTTTGCCTAATAGCGATTTGCCAGAGCTCTGTCTAGATACTGAGTATTTGGTGGCCATGGTTCTGGGTAAGATGGCTTTTCTTTCCCGTTATCGCATGCTTACTGTCCGTGAAATAAAGCTAGACGAACCGCGGTATCAGGCGACCAGCTATGAAATGGATTTAGGTGACCTGAGATTATCTAGTAGCGGAGCCCTTTCTCTCTACAGTGACGACGAACAGCGTAGGAAAGAGGCTTCCACCAACAGCCAATCTATTTTACTTGCTGCTGATGAGCAAAAGCTTAACCAAGCGCTGAACTTATCGCCTTTTGTAATGGACAAAAATACCTTTCTACATCCAGGCGGCAATACCCAACATCCTGCGCATATTTTTATGCTGGCGTGGGAAGAATCTGGAAGAGGCCATTATCTCACCTATAACCTGTCTATTTGGGATGCTGTCCAAAGCTCAGCTCATCAAATCCATACAGGAATGACTTTAGATGATTTTGCCGAAGGCCGTAATGTTACCAGAAACAAGGAAAACAGTAGCCCACGTAGTAGCCTGCGGGCAAGACGTGCGGCGAGAACGCCTATTGCCAGTCCCCCCGCTTTTTCTTTAATGGAAAAACTCCTAAACATGTTCCAGGCTGATATAGAGCGCCCCAAAAGCAACATTTATCATGGTTGAAAATCCTTTTAAGTTCCTAGATTCTTTCGAGAAAAAGGATGCTGACCGATTCTTTGGGCGGGACAGAGAAACTGCGCAACTTTTTAACGCGGTCAATGCAGCCAATTTGGTTTTGGTTTACGGGGCTTCAGGGACTGGCAAGACCAGTCTCATTAATTGTGGATTAGCCAATGAGTTTTACCCCTCAGATTGGCTACCACTGCTCATTCGCCGGGAATCTGACTTGAACGAATCTTTGTTTAAAGCCCTTTATCAAGCAAATGGAGGACTCAAACAGGAAGGCGAAAGTCCGCCCATCCGTCACCTCATTCGCCAAGTATATTTGAGCAGCTATCGTCCGGTGTACCTGATCTTCGATCAATTTGAAGAGCTCTATATCATGGGCAGTTGGGAAG
>CAZFPQ010000482.1:0-3315 GCA_964521065.1 uncultured Bacteroidia bacterium
GCTGGTTGTCATCGGCACGCTTGTGCAGGGGCAGGCGCTCCTGCGTCTCCTTGAGGTAAAAGCTATAATTGCCGCTGTATTCGTTCAGTTGCTTTAGGCTTACCTCCAAGATTTTGTCGGCCACCCGATCGATGAAAAAGCGGTCGTGTGAAACTACGATGGTGGAACCTTTGAAGGTCTTGAGGTAGTTCTCCAGCCACTCGATAGAAGGCAAATCGAGGTGGTTGGTGGGCTCATCGAGCATCAAAACCTCTGGCTCGGTCAGCAGCATGCGAGCCAGGAGCACCCGCATGCGCCAGCCTCCCGAGAAAGTTTTGAATGGAGCCTCGTGCTCTTCCGCGGCAAAGCCTAATCCAGAAAGAATGTTGTGTACATTGGCGTCCATCTGGGAACCTCCACGGGTTTCAAACAGGTCTTGTTTGGTCGCCAGTTCATCCCAGAGAGCAGGATCTGATTCTCCCGCTTCCATGCGGTTCAGCAACTGGTCAATTTCATCCTTTAGCTCCAACAGGGGCTGATAGGCCTCCCTGGCTACTTCAAAAATGCTGCGTTCAGTCTGGTAGCTCAGTAAATCCTGGTTGAAGAATCCAATCTTCACCGTTCCGGCTTTAGCCACTTCGCCCTCCGAGGGGGTAATTTGGCCGTCGATGATCTTGAGTAAGGTTGATTTGCCAGCGCCATTCCGGCCAATAAGGCCGACGCGTTCGCCGGGCTTAAACTGATAGGTCGCATTTCGGATGAGCCAATTGCCGCCGAATTCTATTCCAATGTCATTTAGGGTGAGCATGCTCCGTGGTCAAGTTTGAGGAGCAAAGTTCGCCCAATTGACTTGAGGATGCAAGCCTAGAAGCGGGTGCGCCCATATAGCAACCAAGCCAAGATGCCAATGCCTGGAAAAAAGACCACCACCCCACTCCATAGCAACTTGGTTTCCTGAGTGAGGGGTTGCTTCCAAATGTCGTAGACCACAGCGACAACGAAAACAAGCCAAAGGAGGGAATAAATTCTGAACATGGGTGCTAGCTTAATGGGTTGAATACCTCAATATAAATAGAGTCAGAATAGGATGGCTACCCTTCAATCACATTTTCTCGAGAGAACCACTTAGGAACACTCATTCTTTGCCCTGGGTCTGCTTGAAAAACTGCACCTATAGTACAGATTTCGTCACCCAAATTGACGAATAATGGCACCTAGTTGAAGGAATTTGTAACCTACATACGTAATTATTGCCATATCTTTATCCCTTGAATTATTCATATACACCGAAACCTAAAACCCTGTCTTAAAGCTCTCCTTTGTTTGTTTTGATTTGCTAGTCGTCCTATACGCCCGAGGTTACCGTGACTCCATCAAGGGCTAGACGTGTCCAGAAATCCTCGCTATCCCCAAAAGATTGATTGGTCCGATAGGCCACATCTGAGCATCTGACTATGCTCAGGCAGCGCTATCCGGAAACTCAGTAATCCATTTCACAAGAATGGGACAGAAATTTTACATGCCAGCCTGATTGCCACACATTGTCCAACCTACTTTTAATCCTTTACCACATGAACTTTAGAGCTTTACTTATTTCAACCGGCATCCTCGTGATGTCAATCGGCCTCAAGGCCCAATTTGCCCCCATTCCACCCAGTGCTGACGAGCCGGCTACCCCCATCGCCCCTTCAAGTGAGTCCAATTTACCTGGCGAATTAGGCCTATCTTGGTCTAATGGGGAGAATGGAATCTCATTCAAGACCGCAGAAGATTTTGAAGACTTTACACAAGTCTCTTTTTCTACCTGGGGCTATAACGAAGACAGCACCTTATATGGCTGGCAGTACATCAACACATCCGACTACACCCGTGATGGTGCAGGAAAAATATTAGAGATCATTAGAAGAGATACCATGACGGGCCAGTCCATTGCTAGGTTTAGCTATGAATACGACTCGGTACATAGAGATCGGTTCAGTAGCCTCCTAATCGAGAATTGGAATGATAGCCTTAGTGATTGGCAAAACGCTACTCAATACCTGTATCAGTACGATCCCAATGGCAACCAAATCCTGTTTAAAAACAGCCGATGGAATGCCGACTCAAGTACATGGGACGTCTTTTCAAAAACCATCACTACCTACAACGGCTCAAATCTACAAACTAGCCGGCTCTCCTTGCGGAACTTTGGGACTGGGCTGGATTCTACCAATTGGGTGACCAGGGAGTACGACTCGAAAGAAAGCCTCACTGAGTTTATCTCTTACCGTTGGAATGGAACCATGCGTTATATCCAATCGGGCTATCAAAGGGACTTTACCTATGATGTCGATGACAATCAACTCACCCTAACTCATCGAAACTACGTAGATAGCACCTCTACTTTTGACAACTCCTACCAAAACACCCGGGCCTATGACTCTGACGGTCTCCAAAGCTCGTTTACTCGACAAAACTGGGAAGATGGCATGTGGGTTAATTCCTTCAGAGACATCAATTATGCCTATGACAGCGAAGGCTTACTAATGGAATACTACGGAGAAACTTGGGACGACAGCATTTGGGCTCCAACCTGGCACATCACTGGGTATTTGTGGGATAGCCTAGGCAGAGAGACGTTTCGTGAAGCTCGCTATTGGAGTAGCACCGATAGTGTCTACAATAATGCATGGCGATACAGCAATATCTTTTCCCCAGATAGTCAATTTAATCTAACCGAGAGCTGGTTCTCAGACTCTATGTGGTATGCATACTCTTCAAGCACTAACTGGTTTGACGAAGCTGGCTTCTCTTCTGGATTTCAAAATCAATTCATCAACTTCAATACCCTCGAATTAGACATTCAGTTCGGCTTCCGCAACCTCAGAACCTTCGATGCTACGATGCTTTTGCTCGAAGACATTTATACCCAGTGGAATGCAGACTCAGGCAAGTACCTGAATGTCAACCTCAATCAGTACGGCTCTTTTGCCACCTTCACGGATATCCAAGATATTCAAGTTGAGGAAAAACTTAGGGTCGTCTCAGAGGACAATGGAGCAAGGATCAAGGTATTCCATGCTAACTTTGCGGCCCAGCAAGCAGAAATCCAGTTGCTGGATATGTCAGGTCGCATAGTGCAAAGCACTCACTTGCAGCAGCCAGACTTTGTCAATGGCTACAGCATCCCGGCTTACCGTTTACCCAAGGGACTTTACATTGTGAGGATTGTCAGTCCGGGCAAACTGGCCACCGCAAAGTTCCTCAAGCGCTAATCTTATGGGCCAAAAGTTGCAAATGTGATATATACGGGCCTGCTCTTATTTGGAGCAGGCTCTTCTTTTGGCTCCTATCCAA
>CAZFPQ010000483.1:0-3312 GCA_964521065.1 uncultured Bacteroidia bacterium
AGGATCGAGTCAAAGGTGAGGTAGTAAAGCCAAAATTTTCAATGAAAGCGATAGGAAAACACCGGATTCTACAAGAGGCAAAGTTTTTATTCTTTGAGCGACTTCCTTTACAGTACAACCGGCTCCTTCGTCAATATGATTTAGCTGAGTTTGCCTATACTAATCACCTACTAGCAGTAGAGACAAACTTGTCAGCCCTATATAAGCTGACATCTGCTGAGGGAATGCCCTCTTCTATCATCCAACTATACTGATGAAAACCTTTATACAGTTGCGTGAACATCCGACCTTAATTAGTCGGGTGCCCAACATTGGTGCCTATCTGGGCCATACACCCTCTCACGAAGGGCAAGCTCCAGAACCATTGACTGATCATGTATCTCTTGTTGTTGACTATGCGCTTCACTTAGTAGATACTCATGGACTAGAACAGGTTATTGATGGCCTCTTGAAGGACATTGGAAAACTAGCTCCTTGTGGTTTTTCGCCTTTAGGTTTGAGCATCCTTAAAGCTCAAGTATTGGATGTTTGGGAGTTTCATGATTACGGTAAAATCAATAAAGCTTATCAACATGAAAGGCTATCTAACCCTGAATTCGATACACGGGCTACTGAGCCGTTCCAAACATTTCACTCAGGACTCGGAGCTGGGATCTTTCTGGTTGCCCAAACTCAGAAGATCCTTTCATACGGAAATGAGTTGGAGGAAGACGAGGTTGGGTTGCTATTAGGAATGTCATTCATGCTGGCTATTCCTATTTTCTGGCATCATAGTCCAGGCATCTTTGATCCTTATGAAAAATGGAAAGATGCAAAGCTGGATACTTACTGGCCCCACTTACTTCCCTACCTTAAGACGTATGGTCTAGTAGAGGACGTGGAAACCACACACGCCATTTGGATAGATCGCTGGGAAAGTATATTGACTTTCTACCCTTTGCCAGTGGATCGTACAGACCTAAACCGTGTCCAGTATGACCAATCCTTCTCTCTATTCCTTCTTCTCAAACTGACCTATTCCCTTCTTACTGCCTCGGATTACCTGGCTACCTCCCATTACATGCAACAATGGCCAGAACTCCTTTCCGATGTGGGGATACTTACACGAGAGGATAAGGTTCGCATTGTCCAGTCTTTCCGCACAACTCAACCTTACAACCAAAAGCTGTACGAGCAGTACGGGACGTACATAGCAGTTAACCCCAAAGCTGCGGCCTATAAGGATCAAAAGTTTGAGACGCTCAACATGCTACGCCAAAGCATGGCTGCACAAGTACGCCAACAGGTCCTGGCACATCCTGATCAAAGGCTGTTCTATCTGGAAGCGCCTACAGGGGGAGGTAAGACCAATCTTTCGATGCTTGCGCTTTCTGAAATGCTGGCACATGACCTTGCGACAGGGGAAGACCGCATCAATAAGGTCTATTATGTATTTCCGTTCACCACGCTAGTTACTCAGACTTATCAAGGTCTTCAGAAAACCCTCGGACTGAATGAATATCAAATTGCAGAACTGCATAGCCGTGTGGGGATGCCCAACCGGGAGGGAAGTAAAGAAGGCGAAGTCGATGCGCAATATGGAAAGGAGAAGAAAAACTACCTACACTACCTCTTCGGGCATTACCCGATCACCGTGTTGACCCACGTTCGCTTTTTCAACCTCCTCAAAACCCACCGAAAAGAGCCTAATTATCAACACCACAGACTGGCTAACTCACTGGTCATCATTGATGAGCTACAGAGCTACCCTCCTAAAGAGTGGGCCAGAATTCTGGACTTTGTGAACCAATATGCACAACGTTTCAATATGCGGTTTGTCTTGATGTCGGCGACCTTACCCAAGCTGAACCTATTGAAGCATGCCCAAGTAGATATTACTCCCCTACTGCCTAATAGCAAAGCCTATTTTCAGAATCCCAACTTTGGCCAACGGTGTAGCTTTAAACTTGATCTTCTCCAAAAAGGCAAAATCGAGCTACCAGAATTGGCGCAGTTCATCCACGCAAAATCCATGTCACATGCCGCTACTGATGGAGGCAAGGCGAAACCTAAAGGCAGTGTATTTGTCATGGTGGAGTTCATTTTTAAGAAAAGGGCTACAGAGCTTGCACAACTGCTCAAATCCAAAGGGATAGCAAAGGATTTTGATGAGATTTTTGTGATGTCAGGGACCATCCTGGAGCCTAGACGAAGAGAGATTATCGGATTTCTCAAAGACCCCGAGAATCGACACAAAAAGGTTTTACTCATCACCACCCAAGTCGTAGAAGCTGGGGTTGATATAGACATGGATATAGGATTTAAAGACACCTCATTGGTGGATAGCGACGAGCAGCTGGCTGGACGGATCAATCGAAATGTTAAGAAAAAAGAGAGTGTACTTTACCTATTCAATCTTGATCGGGCTGTGGTGATCTACGGAGAAGATCTGCGATATAAGAATGCCCCTAACCCTTCTGATCATGCCCGAATTTTGCGAGAAAAAGACTTTGATACCCTCTACAATATTGTGTTAGGAAAAATCGACGAGGGGAACCTGAGAGCATCGCAAGAAGGGATACTTGATTATCGCGCCCTGTTTGCCCGACTAGACTTTCCCAATATCGACAGAGGGTTTAAGCTAATAGATGCTCAAAACGTTTCTCTATTTGTTCCTCTTAGCCTCCCCCTTACCATCAAATATACAGATGAAGAGGTGTTTTCTCCGTCTGAAGTGAAATGGCTGACAAACATTGGAGCCATCGACCAATCCTCTCAAAAAGTCTCAGGAGAGTTGATCTGGAAGCAGTATGAAGCCAAAGTAGAAAACCGTGAGGGCAGTTTTTTACAAAGCAAAATCGACCTCAAGCGCCTGCAAGCTATTATGTCCCGCTTTACCTTTCAGCTAATGGCTGAGAGTCGCGTTTCGGAGGAACTCAAAAAGGGCGGATGGGCAGAGGAAAAGCTCGGTTACCTATATCTAGTCCATTATTCAGGTTATAAACCAACAGAAACGGCTCCCATCTACGATTATTATCTAGGGCTTTTAGATGAACCCATCAACGGAAATTTCCTTTGAATTTTTTTATATGATGATCACTGCAACCCTGGTTAACCTATATCACATTTGTTCTAGAGAAATGTGGCTACACCACCATCAAATCACCCTTGAGCATTCCTCTGATTTGGTTGCCCAAGGTCGCTTGATCCACAAAACCAGCTATCCCCGTCGACCAGGGGCTTACCGCGAACTGCAATTGCCGGGTATCAAACTCGATCAATACGATCCCAATCGTGGGGTAGTACACGAAATCAAAAAATCGCCTAAACGTG
>CAZFPQ010000484.1:0-3298 GCA_964521065.1 uncultured Bacteroidia bacterium
TGACTCCTTCGCCATTCTTTACCCAAAAAGGACCTCCACCCGGTTCTCCTTCGTTTTTAACCATGCCACAAACCCGAATAGGGCGATCCAACAGGGTTTTGAGAGATGAGATTTTTTCCTCCAGGCCTTGGGTGAGGTAGTCTTCGGAAGGAAGCACACATAAGACATTATTTAAAAAGTTCTCGATTTCCTTGACCTGACTTTCATCTACCCCCTCTCCTTCAAGGGTAGTGAGATAGGTGAAGATTTGCTGCTGATATTCAAGGAGTTTGCCTGCTATGGCCTGCTTATAGCGGTAAGTTTCCCCTTTGATGCGGTCCGGAACGACATTGTCAATGTTTTTGATGAAGACCAAATCGGCATCGATGTCGTTTAGGTTTTCAATCAAGGCACCATGGCCACCGGGTCGGAAAAGGATTTCGCCATTGTCCATGCGGAAAGGCTGGTTTTCCATGTCAACCGCGATGGTATCCGTAGAGGGCTTTTGCTCAGAAAAATCGATCTCTAAACTTACCCCAAATAGACGCTCGTAGTGGTCTTTTTTCTCATCCACCAGAGCTTGGAAGCGCTCCCGATGCTCGGGCGAAACGGTGAAGTGTAGGTAGGCTGTCCCTCCTCCTACGGTGGCATAGTTAGCCGCTTCTACTAGGTGTTCCTCAGCAGGAGTGCGGGTGCTGTTGTCGTATTGATGAAATTGGAGCAGTCCCTTGGGCAGGCTTCCATAGCTTAGCCCGGCCTCGGTGAGTAGGTGCTGGAGAATCTCTCCGTAGGCTTTTTGTGCTAATTTTTCGGCCAATTTGCCATCAAAGGTGCGATCTAGATCTGTATAGAATGCAAAATCTGACAGGCGAGTAAAAAACTCTTCCATTTTTCCTTCGGCAGACTGGGTGCCGTCAAATTCTTCCATGAAGGCAAAGAGGGCCTTGAACATGCGGCTAGCTGCCCCAGAGGCAGGTACAAACTTGACTACTTTTAGTTCGGGAAGCTGGGCCTGGTAGGAGTCAATGGTCGCCTGGATTTCCTGATCCTCAAGCTTCAACATGCCATCTCCAATGGTGGCCGCTTTGATCACCTCCAAAAAGGGGAAACCCTTTTGGAAATTTTGGAGCTGGGTTTCTATAACGGAAGGCTCACTACCGCGGGCTTCCATTTGAGCTAGGTCTTCTTGGGTAAACATGGACTGATTTACAGACATGGAACTAATGTGAGTAATTGATGGGGTTAAGTGCTTGCAGGCTGTATGGAATTTGGTTTTTGCTTGCCGAAAATAGGATTCTTGGGTTCTGACAAAGACTTATTCCAAGAAATAGCGGACTATTTTGAGGAAAATTGATTCAGATTGGTTCCAAAAAGACAGTTTTGGCGAGTAAAGGAAAATATCCAAACAGCCTTGAACTAGAAATAGGGTAGCTATGGTTTCAAATCCACGAAAATCTACTACAAATCTCGCACCGTACGGAAGCCTACGTGAAAAAGACCTGTTTCTGGTGTAGAACCAGAGCGCCCTGAGACTCGATATCCGTGACAATACCCTGGATCACACATAAAGGATCCCCCACGCATGACACGCTCAGGCTCAGCTGTTTGAACCAGCCCTGGTTTAGCTGGGTCATAGGATTTATACCAATCTTGGCACCATTCCCATACATTGCCACTCATGTCGGTGAGCCCTAGCTCATTGGCTCCGAAGGTGCCCACAGGGCAGGTATATAGGTAACCATCTGCCTCGGAATTATGGGCTGGAAAAGTTCCTTGCCAGGTATTGGCTAAGTAGCGACCAGACCCGTCGCGCAAGCTCTCTCCCCAACTGTACTGGGTACGGGTATTGCTTCCATTACGGGCGGCATGTTCCCATTCTGCTTCTGTTGGCAAACGGCTTCCAGCCCATGTGCAGTAAGCTTGGGCATCGTTCCAAGATATCTGTGTTACAGGATGGTCCGGTGAAGCCGCTCCAGCAGATCGCCCTCTGGGATATTTCCAGGAGGCCCCTACTTGCAAGTACCACTGCCGAGAGGAAAGGTCGAATACCGCCGCATCTCCAAATATTTCTGCTTGGGTTTTATAGCCGGTACTCTCTACAAATTCTTCAAACTGCCCTACCGTTACTGGGTGGATGTCCATGTAAAAACCTTTAACGTCGAGCTTATGTACTGGGCGCTCACGTTGCAGTCCGCGATCAGAACCCATGTCTAAGGCGCCGCCGGGAACATAAATCATGCCTTTAGGAGGATCCTGAGGACTTGCCTCATTATTCGTGGCAAGTTGGTTCGATACCCGGAGCGTCGTTGGGGGGGCAGACGTGGTGACTTCGTCTGTGGTTTCGGCTCGTGAAGGGGTGTTAGCCAGGGACTTTGACTCTACTGGAGCAACTGGGGCTTCTTTGTCGAGCCTGGCCGATGCCAACTGTTGGTCTGACTGGGGAGGCTTTTCTCCACAGGAAAGCAAGACCAAACTTATCAAGATGAAGGGGATGAAACAGCGCATACGCGATTAGATCTGTAGGGCATAAATTTCCAAAAAAAATGCTTCACGCCAAAGGAGGCTTGTTCATTGATGTAAAATGAATGTACATTCGCTGGATGCAGCTAATCAAACGAACGATTTGTTACCTAGGACTAGGAATTTGTCTCTTGACTTGGGCATGTTCGGAGGAATCAGCCGCTGATTCTTCTAACCAGCATGGCAATACGGATCAGACAGAGGGGCTTCCCATTGACTCGAGCTCACGGTTGCTTAGCCATCCGGAGCCTGATAAGGGACGAGACACTTCCGCACTAGAGAAGACCTTGATTAAACAAGGGCTAGTTAACGTAGCTGATTTAAGCGACCAGTTCGTGGTCCAAATGATGTATTCTACGGACGACAACTTTTTGAATGAGGATGTCTATGGAGATTATGATCTCTGTTACCTCCAGCCTGAAATCGCAGATAAACTGGTTATAGCTGACTCCTTGCTACAGAGCAAGCATCCTGATCTCAGGCTGGTCCTCTTTGACTGCGTCAGACCTCGATCTGTCCAGTATCAGATGTGGGAGATTGTCAAAGGGACCGATCAACAAAATTATGTCGCCCCTCCTGGGGGCAGTGGGTCCATGCATAACTATGGCGCGGCGGTAGACTTAGGGCTTTACCATGTAGATACCGGAATAGTAGATATGGGGACTCCTTTTGATTTTTTTGGCCCTTTGGCTCAGCCTCGTTTTGAAACCAAGTTTCTTCGTTCTGGTGCGCTTTCCCAAGCTCAGATTAACCATCGAGCCATGCTCCGAATAGCGATGAAAGGAGCTGGCTTTCAAGG
>CAZFPQ010000485.1:0-3289 GCA_964521065.1 uncultured Bacteroidia bacterium
TTAAACCCACTTTCCCGCACTAAAAACTGCGAAATCGTAATTTAGAGTTTCAATTAATTGAGCTCTATGATCGCCTACACATCTGAGGGGGAAAATGTATACGAAAGTAAGCGTCTAGATCATTTGGGTCTAGTATCTGGGATGTTTGAGGAATTAGGGATCGGAGAAGTAGTAGATTCTGCCTTGGGGAGATCTAGTGGGAGTAGACTCAGTTCTGGGATGTGCCTTAAGGCTATGATCGTCAATGGCTTGGGTTTTACCACCCGTCCTCTGTACCTAAGTTCGAGCTTTTTTGAGACTAAGGCAGTGGAGCAGTTACTGGGTCCAGGTATATCAGCTAGCGATATCAGCGACCAACGTCTGGGGGAATTTCTAGAGTCCTGCTATGATTATGGGTGTACCAAACTCTTTGGACAGATTGCTTGGGAGGTCTTTGGGCGGGCTAATTTGAGCGGTCGCGAGCGCTTTGTCCATCTTGATACCACAAGTGTGAGTGTACAAGGGGAATATGAACAGGGCACTGATGCACTAAATATTACCTTTGGGTACTCCAAAGACCACCGTCCTGATCTGAAACAGTTTATGATTTCCTTGATGGTGGAGCCTCAACACGGGATTCCCTGGTTGTTCAAGGCGCTGGATGGTAATACCTCTGACAAAGCCCATTTTCAGCAGGTAATCAAGGAATTGTCTCGCGAGGCGCGCGATCAGCCCGGCCGGTTGTATCTAGTGGCTGATAGTGCGCTCTACACCGAAGCTGGGCTGCGAGAGCTAGACGCTGTTTATTGGCTCACCCGAGTACCTCATACGCACGCTTTGGCCAAGCGAGTAGTTCGCAGCTATGCCCTTAGAGATATGGGGCCAGAAGATGAAAAAGGCTATTCCTATCGTGAATTGGCCGTCTCGCACCTAGGCATCCATCAGCGTTGGCTGGTGGTTTGGTCCTCTCAGGCATACCAACGGGAGAAGCAGACCCTGCGCCGGGCTTGGCAAAAGGAAAAGCAACGAGCTGAGAATCAACTCAGGGCATTATCTCGGCAAGAGTTCCACTGCCACGCTGACGCGCACAAAGCCCTAGAGAAGCTTACCCGTAAATGGAAATATCACTACCCCAGGCACATCAGCTTTACCACTAGAAATGTAACAGGTAAGAGAGGGAGACCCAAAAAAGACGATCCTCCTAAAGAGCAGCGATTGCGGGTTTATGCCCAGGCTCACACCAACAGCCAAGCCCTCAGAGAGGCGCTAAAGCCTTTGGGTAAGTTCATCCTGGCCACTAATGAACTTGACTCCCTGGCCATGCCTGCTCCTGAAATCCTCAGCCATTACAAAGACCAAAATCAGGTCGAAAAAGGCTTTCGATTCCTCAAAAGCCCCCTGTGCATGGCCGAAGCGGTCTTTCTGAAGAAGCCCAAACGCATCGTAGCCCTCGCAATGGTCATGTGCCTAGCATTAATGGTCTATACTATGGCCGAGAGAAAACTTAGACTAGCCCTCAAAACCCAAGGACAGACCATACCCAACCAAAAAGGAAAACCTTATCAAAAGCCCACAATGAGGTGGGTATTCCAATGTTTTGAGGGAATTGAGATCCTATACATTAGACAAAACCCAAATCAAACCCAACGTATCTGCCTCAACCTCAAACCCTTACACCAACAGATCCTCAAACTCCTCGGACCCAAGTTCCAGAAAATATATCTTGACACTTCTTAATACCGGAAAGTGGGTTTAAAGAAAGCCTCATCCTTGTTTGGGACCTAAACCCCAAAGACTATCAGGAGCTCTTTGAGCGCTATACCCGCAATCCTTTTATAAGCCTGGAGGGAGTAAATCCCGAGACACCCCTTCCCATCCCGCAAAAGCTCACCGACATCCCAGGTCCAGTTCAACAGTTCACAGGCCGAGAAAAAGACCTCCAGGATATCAAAGATAACCTCGCTGCTAACCGATCACTTCTTCTTTTAAACGGCCTAGGCGGCATGGGAAAAACAACCCTGGCCAGGGAATATCTCCATCGCTCTCAAGCAAAGTATGACCACCTACTCTGGGTAAGTGTCCTCCAAGACCCAGAAAAACCCGAGCTACAATCCGCGCAAAGTGCCTTGGCCAATAATTCTCAGCTATTTGATCGACTAAATGTAAACTTCGATCCTAAGAGTAGGGAAGAAGAGCGCTTCATTCAGGTATTAGAAGCCCTAAAAAGACTACCTGGCACCAATCTCCTTATAATTGACAATGCCAGCCTTTCTCTAGAAGGTATCCGCCAGCAGTTGCCCCAGCCGCCTAATTGGCAAACCCTGATCACTTCCAGAAGCCAGCTACATGGATTTAAAATCCAGCGCCTGGATCAACTACCTCCCTATGAAGCAGAAGCCCTCTTTCTAAAGCACTATCCTAAAGGGGTAGAGGATCTAAATCAAGTGCGTGAGCTACTCAAGGAAATTGGCTACCATACCCTTACCCTAGAACTCCTTGCCCGTACCTGTGGCAGCTTCATGCAACCACGTCAGTTGCTAAAACAGATCCAAGAGCAACGTTTCCATGAACTCTCCCGCACAGCCTGGAGTGAGCATAGCCAGAGTGAACAAGCTATCTATGCCTATTTGCTGGCTATTTTTGAAGTGATTGGCCTTAGTAAGGAGGCTAAAAGCCTGCTTACTCAATGGTCCATCCTACCTTCTGAAGAGATAGAACCTCCCACCTTGCTTGAGGTATTCTCTATAGAGGAAGAGGGATTAGAAGCCTTTGAAGAAGCATTAAAAGAATTGACTCAATTTGGTTGGATTAGCCATAATGAAAAAGCTGATACCTACCGTTGTCATCAGCTTGTTCAGGAGGTGACCAGGACCCACCTTAAGCCCAATGAGAGCAATTGTGAACCCATCATCAAGGGAGTAATGGGATTACTCTCTATGGATTATAATAAAGATAACCCCATAGATAAATTCCCATGGGTGCCCTGGGGGGAGTCCCTCCTTATATGGCTAAAGTCAGATACCTCCGAATTGAACATCTTAAAAAATAACCTGGCTATGGTCTATAAGGCTTTGGGAAGATACCAGGAGGCGGCTTCCCTACTCGAAGAGGCGCTAAGATCTGATGAAAAGAACTTTGGAACAGAACATCCCACCACCGCTATAAGGTGCTCCGGCCTGGGCTTAGTCTATCGGGATTTGGGAAGATACACAGAGGCGGCTGCCCTACTCGAAGAGGCGCTTAGATCGACAGAGCAGAACTTTGGATCAGAACATCCTGAGACCGCCAGAAGTCGAAACAACCTAGCCTT
>CAZFPQ010000486.1:0-3252 GCA_964521065.1 uncultured Bacteroidia bacterium
TGGGGCGGCGGGTAACCTGGATGCCATCGAGGTGGATACCTTTTCCAACATGGACCTAGTGACAGGGTTTTACATCCCTGCTTCAGACGCCTTCGCGCCTGATGTCCGTATGGGCCTGGATGATGGTACTACCACTATCCACGAAAAAACCAACCTGCGGCATTATGCCGCCAGCTTGGCCTTGCCACATGATGAGCGGTTTTTTCCAGTCAATCTGGTAGCCCGTGGAAAGGTGATCCGGTTTCCCCTTGAGCGCAGTGGCTTATTAGCGGCTGATGTGACTTTTGACATCGTAATTCGACACGAGCAAAACGGGTGAAACTAGACGGGATCATACAACGACTTGCCGAGCAGGAATTTCCTCAAGGATATAACCTCAGGCCTTTCTCAATCGTGAGGGAGGGGACGCCTGCTGAGTTAGGTGTAGTTCAGCAATCTAAGATTGCAGGCGACGCCGTGGCGGTGGTTTATCGTCGATCAGTTCAGGTGTTTTCTACCACGAAGAACGCCAACCTGACGGACACCCCAAGTCTGGTGATTGAGAGTGACCGTTATCAGGAGCCGAATAGCTCCGCGCTCCTCCTAACGGCAGTAGAGTCACAAGCCCATTATAGCTACGTGGACTCTGACGGCATCACTATCCACCAAGGGCCGCTAAAGCACTCATGTAGCATAGCGGTAACCAATTCGGTCGTGCGCTACATTGTTCATCTAATCATCATAGAGGGAAAAGTATGACGGCGGTAGAGAGAGCAAAAGAGTTTATCCGGCACAATGGGCCATACTGGCGACTCCTTCAATTTACCTCAGGAGTAGGTTTTGGCCTTATGGATAAATACACCGGAGACGAAAGCCGGGGGGCTGGGGAAGGTGATCTTGAAGAAGGCTTAGAGCGATTTGAGAAGATGATCAGCTTGGCTGAGGGGTCAAGGGGTCGCTTTCAGCTCTACGTCAAGGCTAAACCCCAAGGCAAGCAAACCGATGAGCGAGGGCCATTCGGCTTTACCCTAGGCGGCCAGTCTCAGTCAGAGGCGACTGGGGGCAGTGATCTTGCTGGGCCTGGAGCTCAAAATTGGCTTGGTCAGGTTGGGCTCAATCCCATGGAGTTGCTTCATCTCCAACGCGAAACCGTTTCGGCAGGGCTCAATGATCAGCGGTCAATCCTCCAAACGGAGGAGGCATTGCGAAAGGAGTATAGTGAGAAGCACGATAAGCTAAAAGAGATTCAGTGGACCCTCAAGCAAGATCAGCGGGATTTTGAAAGGGATAAGGCGGATTGGGAAAAAGTTAAAAAGCAGGAGGAAGCCGAACTAAGAGAGCTTCGAGCAAAGTACGAGGAACGCAGTGAAGGAGTTAAAAACGGCGTCACTCAGGCCATAGAAGGCCTTTTGTCAGGCATGAGCAAGGGCGGGGGACTAGCAGGCTTACCAGCCACTCAGGAGGATGAAGAGGAGCAGTTGACTCCTCAAGAAGAGATTGCTGGGGACTTGGCTCAGTTCCTCGTAGATGAAATGCCCGACTTAAAACAGCTTGAGGCAATCAGTCAATTCATTAAAAGTTATGTCACACGGAAGAAAGTTTCTACGCAAGGGGCCGAGGAAGGAGGTCTTGGACCTTCATATGAAGGAGGTCAAGATGCAGAAAGACAGGGCGCAGGAGGTGGTGGAGAATTTGAGAACCATCGTCGAGAGCCTGTCGCCTGATGATATAGCACGTCTAGTACGTGCAGTAAAGTCTCCGAAGAAGGAGTTTCTATTATCTCAATTACGTAATCATTTCTAGTTATGGCTTTAAAAGCGATCAAGAAGTACAGCGCAGAGGATGTGCGCATGGCCCGTAAGGGAGGGTTTAAGGGAAAAAAGCCTAAGAAGCCCAAGGCAAGCAGCCTGAAAACCGAAGTCCAATACAATGCCTACGTAGATCGGGTAAACACCTGGATCGAAAAGGTAATGGAAGGCAAGAAGAAGTACCTTGAGGCTAAGAAGATCAAGGACGCCGTAGCCAAAAACCTGTAAGCATTGCAGGCATGGCAACATTCCCTCTTCGGAAGCGGCAAGACTCTGACGGTCGATACCTAACACGGGGTCAGGAGGTCCTGAATCTTCAGGTGTTCCTGAACCGGGTTAGGAATCATCGTGGGCAGCCGCTTATCAAGGAGGATGGCATTTTTGGGCCTGGGACTGAAAGAGCCGTCCAGGATTTTAGGGGCATCTCGGAGATTACCGAGCACTATTACACTCAGGTAATTGTCAAAACATTGCGCAACTATCCATCCGCTCAGGCTCAGCCTGAGCATAAGAAAAAAGCAGGTATGCCCGTATGGGTAAAACCCCTTGCTGGTGGTGCGATGATGCTTTTGGGGGTTGTTGGGTTGTATGAGTTGGATAAGCTGGACAAATGAAAAAGCAGATTGGGTTTGGTCTGGTAGCTGGTGGGGGGTTGATCCTCCTTACATCCATGTTTCAATCTAGGGAAAACAGGGAAAAGCGACATGTCGATGCTTTTCAGAAGCAAGCCGAGAAAAAAGGGCAAGTAGCTTCTTTTTCAGACCTTGTGTATGACGGTTTAGCTGATGCGTTTCACGATGCCGTAGGAGGGTTCACCTTTAACGATGAGTTTAAAGCCGTTGAGATCCTTTCACGGATGAAGAATGACGTGGACGTGGCCAAGCTGATCCGCGCCCATGGCAAGCGTGACTATGCAAGTAATCCCGTTTGGGGTAGTACTTCTCGCACCTTGCAAGCTGCCGTCCAGCACGAAATCGCTTCCGAGCGTATTGACCGACTCAACGAAGATTACCGATTTAACGGGTTAAAACATCGCTGGTAATGAAATGGGTTTACGGCATTGGTGCGTTGATCTTTGGCGGATTGCTCATGGCCGCGTCAAGTTCCTCGGGGCTGGCCATCACTGCCCCAGTGCGGAATCCTAGAATGAGGAACGACAATTGGGGTCAGGGGCATTTTGGAGCAAAACGGGGCAATCGAACGCATCAGGGGATTGACCTGGTCGTGAGTCCTGGACAAAGCATCAAGTCCCCTGTTGCGGGAGTAGTGGTCAGAAAAGCTCCTCCTTATCCTGATATGTCTTATTCGGGAGTGCTGATTAGGGGGACTGGGGTTCACGAAGGGATCGAAGTTAAGATGTTTTACATGGCCCCACATGAATACCTAATTGGACAACCTGTGCGAAGAGGACAAGAAGTGGGAAAGGCTCAGAAAGTCAGTAATCGCTATCCAGGCATGACCGATC
>CAZFPQ010000487.1:0-3235 GCA_964521065.1 uncultured Bacteroidia bacterium
TGGATCCAAATGTTTATCAATATGCAATGCCTGAAGAAGGAGCAGAAGATGAGGACCAGTTTTATGGCCAATTGGCGGCACAGTTCAAGGGTGACCTGAAGCCCTACCACCGCTACATCGCGGTGGTCAATGTGGACGGAGACAACTTCGGTCAATACATCAAGGGGCTAAAGGCAGATGAGAACGCCTTTCAAAGCTTTTCTCGCAACCTCATCAAATTCGGCAAAGACGCCAAAGAGGAAATCGAAAACTATGGCGGAGCCCCAGTCTACATCGGAGGAGATGACCTGCTCTTCTTCGCTCCGGTAGTTTCTCGCTACGCGGGTGATGGGTCGGAAACACAGACTATTTTTGACTTGGTGCAGAAGCTGGACGAACTGTTTCATGGGTATTTACCAGGGAATAAGGACGTCGATGGAGATACTGGCAAAGCGGTGTATTCGCCCTCCCTGTCCTATGGGATCTCCTTGAGCTATTACAAGTTCCCATTGAATGAGGCGCTGAGGGAATCATATGCCCTGCTAGACCGTGCCAAGAACAAGCAGGATGGCAAGGGCAAAGAGAAACATCCCAACAAGAACGCTATCGCTTTCCGGGTGCTGAAGCACAGCGGACAGTACTTTGACGCGGTGATCCAAAAGGACCACCCTGCGGATCTCCCCAGAATGGGAGCCAGTAGCAGTGTCTATCAGCGCTTCGTGGCACTATTGAGTCGGAGGGCTCAGGGTGAGTCTTTCATCAACTCGGTTACCTACGGACTGGATTCCTTCCAGGACCTACTGGGCAGTCTGCTCATCGACGGAGCGGATGAAGCCGCTCTGCAAAACCTCTTTGACAACAGCCTCAATGAGGCTATCCACGACCAAAACCGCGACTTCATTGACGAGGTGGTAGGCTTCGTACAAGCAGTTTTTGCCCAGGTGCGAAACTTGCACCATGCGCAGCCAAGGACCTTTGCGGATACAGAAGATGCGACTGATCATGCTCTGAGCACGATCTATTCTACCCTGCGGTTCATCGATTTTGTGCGGAGTACCACTGACAAATCCCTTCTTCAAGATGCCTAATTACAACCTATTTATCAGCCTGAGGCCGATGGGCAACTACTTCTTTGGGGGAGAGAGTTTCTCCGCAGAGGGGGAAACGGCCTTTTACCTCCAGGACTCAGAAGCCTATCCGCAGCAGACTACTCTGCTGGGGATGATACGCTATCAGCTCTTGCTCCAAAATGGCTTTCTGTCTCTCAATGGGACACAAATGAAGGTCAACGATGTCGCCAAAGCTTCCTTACTTGTAGGAGGAGAGAGCTTTAACCCCGACGCCAACGGGAGCAATGGAATTCCTACTTTTGGGGAGATTCAGTCCCTTTCTCCAGTCTTTTTGCTCGATGCAGAGGGTACCCTTTATGCCCCTTTCCCTAAAGTGAAGAGTTGGAGCCAAGCGACTGATGGCCGCTACGATGCTCAATACCATGAGCCTGAATTAGCAGAAGCTGGAACCGGGGTAGCCAC
Source organism: uncultured Bacteroidia bacterium (assembly GCA_964521065.1). GTDB lineage: Bacteria > Bacteroidota > Bacteroidia > J057 > J057 > CAYVAP01. The sequence goes on from CAZFPQ010000487.1 coordinate 1,512, forward strand.
CCTGATGGGTTCAACCTCTACTGCCTCCCTTCCGCGTCTGGCACACTATGATCCCAAGGTAGGTTTTGAATGGGGCTTCAAATCGCTGACTGGAAGTAAGTGGCTGGCGCAAGACCAGGTATTCGAGTCCATGGAAGCCCAAGTAGGAATCAACAAACCCCATACCCTGCCGCACCGCCAGTCGGAAGAACAAGCCGAACAGGATGGTTTCTTCAAGCAAACCTACCGCAGGCTAAAAGCTGGATTCGGATTTGGGGCATACCTCAGCCTATCCAATCCCTCAAAACTGTCTTCACAGCTCATGGTGTCCTTCGGCAAGGAGCAGTCGCCTTTTACACTTACCGTGCAGCCCCATGAGAATGGCATCGGGTGGGAGCAAGCGATTCCAGCTCTTAAACCTGGCCAGGCTCTTTGGTTTACCTCACCAGCGAAGGTAGATGCAGGTGAACTGGCTTCCTTTACCAAGGCTATGATCGGCCGGCAGCTCAGTTTCCGGAGCATGGTGTCCCAAGTCCAAGCCAGGTATAATTACTTCGGCAATCCTCGGAGCAGGACGCAGCCAAGTGAAGCCTTACCTACGCCCAAAATCAGTCAGCGCTATAACCTCCTCGATCGAGGAAGCTTGGTGTGGCTAAGGGATAACCTATCCCAGAATGAACTGACTAAGCTCACTGGGGTCTTAAGCGACCAAGCATTTCTCTCTATCGGCTATAACCATCTCATCAATTTATAAAACCCTATTCCAATGAAATATATTCCCAAATTATACCGCATCATCGCCCAGACTAACCTGCATGCAGGCAGTGGAAACCAGAGCTTTGGGATCATCGACAACCTAGTACAGCGCGACTCCGTCAGCCAGTATCCTGTTATCAATGGCTCTAGTTTGAAAGGAGCCCTCCGCGAATTCTACACCCAGGTAACAGGACCCAAGGATCCCTTGGTAGAATTTGTGTTTGGGGTGGAAACCACCAAAAATGACCAGCAGCTCCGCGCCAAGCAGTCGGTTCCGGTCAATGGCGCGGGTAAGTATCGCTTCTTCGATGCAACCCTGTTAACCATGCCTATCCGCAGCAATCGGCGCCCCTTCTTCCGCACCACTTGCCCAGCCATCATGGGGCAATTGCGTGACATCCTACAACACCTACAAGTAAGCCTAAAGGGACAGACGCAACTGGAGGCTTTGGCCCAATTGCAGGGAGAATTTGCTCGGCATTATGAAGTGGCGATCAAGCAGGACATCCTGCTTGAAGATGCAGAACCTGCCGCAAGCCCAGGTAGAGAGGCGACCGATCAACTTCTGGATCTCACCGGAAGCCCATTAGCGGTGGTTGATGATATGCAGTTTGGAACCCTGTGCGACGACAATCACCTCCCCGTGGTAGCCCGCAACAGCCTAGAAGATGGCCGCAGCACGAATTTGTGGTATGAGCAAATCGTTCCTCGCCAGTCCATTTTCTACACCCTCATCATGGTGCCAGAAGTAGAAGGCAATCATTTTGAGGATTTCCACAAGCTATTGATTGGCCCACAGCTCAAGCAAATCGGCGCCAATGCCAGCATCGGCTATGGCTTCTGTCAGTTTGAATCCATTTCTCTCACTCCAAGCCCTATCAAAGCATGAAAAGCAAACTAAAAAAACTGATACCGGAAGCCATCCGGGCCATTAAAGGAGCCAATATCCCTGACGGTGAGGGGAGGGTTCGGAGCATCTACCACGGGGA
>CAZFPQ010000488.1:0-3226 GCA_964521065.1 uncultured Bacteroidia bacterium
ACTTTTGCCCATTGATCTTCACACGGGCGAAGCCATCCTTAGTCGAAAAAGGCGTCGCTTCTTCAAACTCGAAGGGAATCACCTCCTCTCCATTTCGATCAATGAAGCCATAGCGATAGTTAGGGGATTGGTGCTTCCCAGCTATATTCTTCAGCGTCAGCCCAAACTTCCCCTCATAAAAATACATTTGATCCAGCATCCGGTTAGCAACAGCGAGGGCGGAGTCGGCCTTTTGCTTTTCTTGTAGTGCCACCCCCTGCAAGCTATCTACCGCCGCTAATTGGTACTTAAGCGCATTCAGCCGAGCATCCTTGACTCGATTCAGCCAGTGGTTTACCTCTTCTAGCTGACTTGAACCCTGAGTCAGCAACTTCGCTGCCTCTAATTTCTTGATAGCATCTTCGTAGTCGAGGGCTTCGTAGCGCTCGATGCCGTCGCTGAGCGCGCGCTCATAGGTGAGGGGCTGCGCGGGGAGGAGCAAGGGAAGGCATAGGAGGTAGAAGAGGAAGGCTTTCATGAGAGCGGGGTTGAAGGACAGGGGGGATACAGTTCGGTAATGTAGTGAGAGAATTGAGGAGAAGAAAAATGTTAATAGCAGCACTTGGAACTGCGATCCAATCAATATGGCTTCCTGCTCGCGCTCGAAGTAGCGCAGGATGCATCGGAAGTTGAGCGTGGATTTTATGGGGCTATCGATAAATTATTTCGCAATTGGGTAGGAGCGCTTGGACTCTCTGGATTTCTTCACGGGGAAGAGGGTTATGTCTAAGGACAAGAGCGGTGAGGTTTTCCAGTTGTCCAAACTCTGGAGGCAGGCGGCTGAGGTGGTTCCTCAAGAGAGATAGGCCGTGAAGGTTTTGTAATTCAAATATTACGGGAGGCAGTCTATGAAGAGAGTTAAAATCAAGCTTGATGTAGCTGAGCCTTTGCAACTGTCCGAACGTTGGGGGAAGGCTTCTGAAGTAGTTATTGCTCAAGTCGAGGTCGCAGAGCTCTTTCAATTGTCCAAATTCGGGAGGCAGGCTACTGAGTTGGTTTCTACTAAGGTTGAGGGACCGGAGATGGACAAAATGCCACAATCCTCGTGGAATGCTATCTAACTTACTGCTATAAAAGTCCAAACTTTTGATGTGCTTTAGTTGGTTTACTTCTAGCGGGAAAAATTTCCAGGGATTATCCATTAGCTCTAGGCTACTGAGGTTTTGTAATTGTCCGAACCTAGGAGGTAGGCTGCTAAGTTGGTTGTTACGGAGGCTTAAAGTGCTAAGATTGTGCAATTGACCGAATTCAGGGGGTAAGCTGCTGAGCTTGTTATAGCTGAGATCGAGGATACTGAGAGCTTTTAGTTCGAATAAGACTGAGGGTAAGATACTGAACTGATTATTGCTTAGATCAAGCCTGTCAAGATTTTGAAGATGGTCGAAAGTCTGGGGCAGGCTGCTAAACTGGTTGTTGCTGAGATCCAGTCCACAAAGACTTTTTAATCTTCCTAAGGCTGGGGGAAGGTTACTAAGCCGGGTACCACCTAGGTTGAGGCTTCTAAGGTTTTTCAATTCTAACAATTCCGTGGGCAAGCTTCGGAGCGGGTTGTTGAAAAGGTCTAGGCTTCTGAGGTTTTGCAATTGTCCGAACGTGGGAGGCAAGTTGATGAGCTGGTTCCCACTAAGGTCGAGGCTTCTGAGGTTCTGCAATTGTCCAAACGTGGGAGGCAAGTTGATGAGCTGGTTCCCACTAAGATCAAGGCTACGAAGGTTCTTCAATAGTCCGAAATCCGTGGGTAGATTGCTGAGTTGATTATTGACTAGGTTGAGGGTGCGGAGATTCTGTAATCGTCCGATACTAGCAGGCAGGGTTTGAAGTTTTCCACGATCTTTAAATTCTGCATAAGCTAATAACACTTTCAACTGTGCATAGTCTCCCAAGTTGTGTGGAAGGTTATCCAGCCGTTGCTCATGCAGGTCTAGGGCCTCGGTCGCTGGCATCAATTCTGCCAAGCTTTCCGCCAACAGATAGGTCATGCCTGCCGTATCCAACAAATACTTTTGCCCATTGACCTTCACACGGGCAAAGCCATCTTTGGACGAAAAAGGCGTGGCCTCCTCGAATTCAAAAGGAATTACTTCCTCCCCTTTCCGATCAATGAAGCCATAACGATAGTTAGGGGATTGGTGCTTCCTAGCTATATTCTTCAGCGTCAGCCCAAACTTGCCCTTATAAAAATACATTTGATCCAGCACTCGATTGGCAACGGCGAGGGCGGAGTCGGCCTTTTGCTTTTCTTGTAGTACCACCCTTCGCAGGCTATCCGCCACTGCCAGCTGATACCTTAGCGCATTCAGCCGTGCATCTTTGGCTCGGTTCAACCAGTCGCTGACTTGCGCTTGTTGGGCCGTGCTTTTCGTCAATAGCTTTGCTGCTTCCAGTTTTTTGATGGCGTCCTCAAAATCGAGGGCTTCGTAGCGCTCGATACCATCTCTCAAGGCGCGCTCGTAGGTGAGCGACTGTGCAGGGAGCAGCCAAGTAAAGCAACAGAGAGCCAGACAGAGGATCGTTTTCATGCCGGACAAGGTTATTCGAATTTTATGTCGCAATTAGGAAGCCATGCCTTCGCTTTCTGAATCTCTTTTAAAGGCAAAGTATTTCCACTGAGGTCTAGAGACGTAAGGGTGCTCATTTGCTTTAGCACTTCAGGTAACTTGATTATTTCGTTGTAACTGATGTCTAAACATTTCAACTTTTGTAGCGCTCCCAACTCTGTGGGTAGGTCCTGTAATTGGTTGGCCATCAAATAGAGACATTCTAGGTTCCTTAAATTCCCAACTTCCCTAGGCAGAGTGGTGATTTGATGATTCGTTAAGTCAAGAATCTTAAGCCTCGCAAGCAGCTCAATTTCTGCTCCCAGATTTTGCAGACAGTATCCTGGCTTTACCAACAAGGAATTATTATTGTTAAAATTAAAAGTCCCTAGGCCATTGGTTACAACTAAGTCTTTTTGGAAGCGGCTAATCACTTGGATCAAAGCGTGCCAATCAAGGCTATCGTTTCCAAAAAGAAATAGGTTCTTCAAATTATCTAGATTAGAAATTTCTGGTGGCAGTTCTATGAGTTGATTGTCACATACATCGAGGTATTCCAACTCTTCCATAGAACCAACGACAGTAGGTAGCGATTGCAATTGGTTACCATATAAGATCAGCTCTTTCAAGTGGGTCAATCGGCCTATTTC
>CAZFPQ010000489.1:0-3206 GCA_964521065.1 uncultured Bacteroidia bacterium
CCTTAACTCCCTTAACTGATTTGTTGACATGAAAGGACTATTGCTTGCCCTGATTAAAGGCTGCGGCATCTACATCATATTGGGATTTCTTTCCTTGACGGTGATCCAGGCTCAGGATTTATCTATGGAAACTGACCCCTCTTATTTTCCGGCTTCTGATCCCTATAACCTGGGAGGATGGGTGTTAAATGAGGAGTTGAGCGACGAGTTTGAGGGCACTGAAATAGACAGCACTAAGTGGTTCGTAGAGGGGCAAAATGGCCAGTATTACATTTGGAAGGGGCGCGCCCCTTCTCAGTTTGTGCCCCACAACGTGATGGTTGAAGAGGGCAAATTGAAGCTGAGAACCCAATGGGAGCCTGGTTATAATTTTGCAAATGAAAGTTACGCGGATGGTAGCCACCATGATCAATATGGAGTCTTTGAAGGCAAGGCCTTACCTGTCACTACGGCTGGAGTGATCACCAAGAAACGCTTCTTGTATGGTTACATGGAAGTGAAATCAAAGGTCGGAGACGCTGCCATTACAGGAGCCTTCTGGGGTATTGGTTATGAGCAGGAGCTGGATATCTATGAGCAAATGGGCAGGCCAAAGATTTTTGAGCCAGGTAAAATTTCCGATAGAACCGTGCGAACAGCGGTGCATGATTGGAGCCCACCTGCAGTGAGGCCTACCAAAGCCTTTGGCTTTGACGAACACAATCTTCCTTATCGCACCGCTGATGAGTTTCATGTATACGGGGCGGAATGGGGGCCTGACTACCTAAAGGTATTTCGGGATGGGGTGATGACGTATCACATCACTCAAGATGAACTGGGGATTGATTGGGTATTGAACAACCCCATGGAGATCTGGCTTGATTCTGAAATATTCAAATGGCTAGGAGTACCGCATCGCGAAGAGCTTCCAGTAGATTTCGAGATAGAATATTTACGGGTTTGGCAAAAGCCTAATCCTAACCTGCTAGCGCCGGCATTTTTTGGTTTCGAAGGTCCCATCCTGTTTGAAGAGAATCCTCGTCCTTTGTTGCTCTTGCCTGAGAGCTCTGTTCCAGATGCGTATCAAAAGTTTTGGGTCATTGATTCTGTCTCTGCCCAGCACCTGAGCATCGTCGAAGGCCAGTATGCGTCAGGGGTAAACAGCCTAAAGTTTACTGGGTATGGAAAAAATGATTCCATGCAGAGCGATTCCCTTATAGCCATTTCGCCAGAAGGGGCAGTGGATATTCCTGCGGGTAATTACCTCCTGTCGATGAAAGTTTGGGTGGATCAGGGCCGGGCGGTAAATAGCATGTTGCTCTCGTTTGAACATCCCTATCAAGAAATTCTGGTAGACTTGAGTCAGGTGAAAAGGAGGGAGTGGGTTCAATTGGAGATTCCTTTTTCCAAAGAGATTGATTCCAGCCCAAGAGATCACCTAGACATCCGTATTTACAAAGCTGACGCCCCCGTTACCAAGGCGGTTGACTTTTATATCGATGACCTCGCTATATGCAAAGTCGCAAACTAACCGAATGCTGAGATCCAGATGATGAAGAACTTCTTAAAACTCGCTCTTTATAGATCCCTATTAGGATGCTTGGCCTTTTTTGGGGTAGGAGGGGGGAGCATGGCCTATGGACAGTATGAAGAAGCCGCCTGGGCAAAAATCGACACCCTTCAGAGCCTGATGTCTGAGGCCCAGCATAGGTCCATTGACGTAAAGAGAGAAGAAACCTTGCTCTGGTTCTCCAAAGAATTCTTGAAGTTTGCCGATTGGGATGAAGCCCACCAACCTGAATTAGAAAGGTTGTTTGGGTACTATGCTCCTTATGAGGCAGAAAAGAAAAACTACGCCCAAACGCTTCCTGACTTGGAAAGACAAAAAGTGGTGGAAATGCTGGATAAAGGGATCGATGAGTTGCGAAAAGTGCTGGATGGCCGCATACGCCGTAGGGCAGTAGTTGACATAGACTGGGAAAACATCGAGTTGGGGGAAGGAGTACTACTAAGTCAGGGGGAGCCTATTTTCCTCTTTGATTACTTTTCAAAATCAGTTGGAATTTCGCTCACAGACACCCAAGTCTACAATGACCATCTTGGGGCGATTTATCATGGGGGAGAGCACCTTTATGAAGTCAATCAAGACCGGGCGATCAATCCTTTTCTGTTAAAAGAAGATGGAACTTTTGACCAAGAAAAACTGCGCCTCCTAACGGATATCCCTAATACCAACGTAGGCTTCCTTTTGCTCTGGAACATGGGCATGCCCCAATGGATACACGACCAAGAGCCTGAAGTCAGCAAAGGCCGCTCTCTGTTCACAGGGTTTGACGTAGACAATCCTCTGATGCGGGAGGTTTGGGCCAAGGTCATCAAGAAGTCAGCGGAATTGAACCAAGGAAAGAAGGTCACTCAACTTGGTTACATCTTGTCAAACGAGCCTCACTGGTTCTCTGAAGAGGGGCATTGGACCCAACGGTACCTAGAGATGAATTCCATTTCATCTTACACCCTCAATAAATTCAGGGATTGGCTAACCCATAAGTACAACGGAGATATCCGGGTTTTGAACCAGAACTGGCAAAGCTCATTTGATGATTTTAGCTCGGTAGAGATTGATATTCCCATCCAAAAATCTCTTCGGGGTACGCCCAAATGGTACGACTGGTGCCGGTTTAACATGGACCGGGGAATTGATTGGTTTACCTTTTTGCAAGGAGCTTTGCTCGAAGGAGATTCATTGGCCCAGACCCATATCAAAATCATGCCCAAGATGTTCATGGATGATTATCGCTCCCATGGGATTGACTTTGAGGCGCTCACGGAATTGACCACCATGATTGGGAATGATGCCAAAACCCGAGGAGGACGAGATCTTCGAACCAAGCGGCCAGAAGCTTGGGAAGAGCGCTATGCCTACTATTGGCAAGAGCTGGCTTTGCCCTTTGATTTCCTTGAATCCGTTGCGCCAAATAAGGTAAACATCAACTCCGAAACTCACTATCTCTCATCCTCTCAATGGAGGGATCTCAATACATCGACGGATTACACCCGAAACTGTTTCTGGCTGTCCACTCTTCATGGCATGGATGTAGGCATTTCCTGGTTTTGGGCCAGAGATCCAGATGGCTCTCCGGAAGACCGGCTGGAAGGCGAGTTGAACTTTTTTGACCCTGCTTTGGCTGGTTCCTACGCAGGTTCGGTAAACATGCAGCCTCAGACCG
>CAZFPQ010000490.1:0-3184 GCA_964521065.1 uncultured Bacteroidia bacterium
AATGACGCCCAAGTTGATGCCTACCCGCTGAAAGCTGACATCATCTTCAATGAGGTTACCGCGCCAAGGAACCGAGACAAATACCGCATCCTGTCGACGGTAACTCAAGGAGAGAATCCAGGCTGTCCCTTGGAAAGTATGCACCTTGACCCCAAAGCCCATTTCATACATGAGCCCCCCGGCAGGGTTTGCTTCCCGTTCGTTCCCAAATTGATCCGTCCAGGTATCTTGCTGGAACAGGGGAAGGCTATAGCCCAAGCGACCAAAGTAGTGTAAGGTTCCTTGAGTCGGAAACAGATCGCCACGAACATCTGCGTACCAAGGCATGAGGTAGCCACGGTTGTAAAAACTCACCCCAGTACCTATTCCTGTCTGTAGCCATCGGTTAAATCGATACCCATACGCCATTTGGACGTCGGCGGTGGCAATGGGCGTGGGACCTCCTCCAAAGTCCTCGCTACCTGTGAGCACCGCCAATTGAATCAGACCAGCTGGGCCATTTGTAGGATACACAAATTCTTGGGGAGGCTGCCGCTTACTCTTGGGAAGCTTTTCCTTGTAGAATTTCTTCACTTCCCCAGTTTTAAAGGTGAATCGGTTTCCATCCTGGGTAACCAATACGACCATGCTGTCTTGCAAGGTCAATTTGCCCCGGAGTTCCCACCCATTTTTTAATTCTAAGACATCCTGTTTAGGATTAGAAGAATCTTGGGCCCGCAGTAAAAAGGGAGTCGCCAACAACAAGCAAGAGAAAATAAGCCTATGCCACATAGTTGAGAAGTATTCGTTTGTTTCCAAACGGAAAAGACCCAGCCTACGCTGCATACAAAAAAGAAAAAGGGGGCTGCCCTCCCCAAGGCGCGCCCCCTACAAAAGCAAATACGATACTCCTTACTTCTGTATGATTCAAATAAGAACGTGTTTCTGTTTGCGAGAAACGTAATTTTTTAAAAAGTGGGCCCGCCCTCCCCAGTGCGGACCCGGTAATTAAAGCAAATACGATACTATTAAATCGTCAACTGAAAGAGCAAGGTGCCGGTAAAAAAGGGGGGAGGGATGTTTTCCATCGGAATCACCCTCCCCGGCGATTCCCCCATTAAAAATCTTTATCAATCAATCACGATCACCAAGTATGGGCTGTTGATCCAAAATGCGTGCTTGTCTAACACCTTCAACGTCCACTCTCCTCTCTGCTCAACCCATTGGTAACTTCCTTTAGGGTGATCTGTGATCAGTTTTACTTTTTTGGTTTTCCATTTCAAAGAGTCAAAGTACCTGGGGTCATTCATCTCAAACTTATTCATCCGCCAGCGCCCCTCTTCTTCAGTCCCCATTTCGGTCAGGTCTAGGTGTTCTTGTTTGTCCAGGATCCCTTGTCGGATCAGCTGACGCTTGGTACCTATGGCTACAAAAACTTCCCGTCTTAAAGGGCTAGCAATCCGTAATACATGCTCTACCTTGCTATCCTGCCCCCTAGGTGCCATCCCCCTTTGCTTATCTGCCATCAAACCAGAGTCAGACCTCCATCGAGTATCGCCTTTAGGCACGAGTTGATCTTTAGCACGTTCCAATTCGTTGCTAAGAGCCATAGATGAAGGCGCTACGCTTTTTGATGCCGAAGCATATGGCTTCCCATCGTCACGGCTGTTTACACCTTCTGAAACTTTCGCAGAGGCAATGAACTCTTTGGCTGTAACTCCTATTTCTTTTTCAAAGTCCTCGTAGGCTAAAGCAAAATCTTCAATCAAACTGTCCTGCAAAGCCTTATAATCTGACCGGCCTGCGTTCTTTTGCTTTTTAGAGGGCCCATCACAAGCCCACAATAACAGCGTGCTAGCGAGAGCGATCCATATGCTTGTTTGTTTGAGTTTCACCGTGTTAAGCGATTACATTCCCTCTTTGGCAAAGCACAGGCCAGTACATTTTTTTTTCACAAAACACTGACTATCAGCGCCATAAAAAAGTGGCACAGTAAGGATTTTTTCTCAATATGAGAATGGGCCTCTCAAAATGAAGAATTAGGGCTGGTCCTAGCAGCTTTTCCCCCTAGTCCTGGTGGGCTAGAATAGCGAAGCGAATCCAGCACTTAGAAACAGGAAAAAATAACCTGTAACTTTTGCACCGATATATCATGCCAGATCAAGGAAGAAAAATCGAGTTTGGCGGGCCAATCGAGCTTCTTCTGACGCTGAGATGCTATGGAGGATCAAGCAAACGTGCATAGTTGTTTTTGCTTGTTCCTTAGCTAATATCATAGCCCAGATAATCTTCTAGAAACTCTCGGAGGCATCCCTGTCCGCCAGCTTTGCTGAGCACCACGTCTACAGCTGCCTTGACCGGCGCAACTGCATCTGCAGGGCAGGCCGATACCCCCACTTTTTTCAGCAAGGGCAGGTCATTGAGGTCATCGCCTACAAAGGCAATCTGTTCAAACTTAAGCTTGAACTCCTGCATCCATTCCTTTACTACCTGCATCTTGGGTCGAGTGCCCGTGTACACATGCTGAATGCCGAGGGTCTTGGCTCGTTTTCTCAGAATGGCCTCTGTGGATCCCGAGCTAATGAGTCCAAACTGAACCCCTTGTCGACTGATCAGGCGGTAGATGATCATCCCATCCTTCACATGGAAAGATTTAAACTGATCTCCCGACTCACTGTAATACATCCGCCCATCGGTGAGGGTACCATCTACATCGAGAAGAATAAGCTTGATGCGCCGCGAAGCCACCTTTTGCTGTTGCAAAGCCAAGTCTCTACCCAGTAGATGGTCAACAGGTAGATTTAATGCCTGAGAGATATTTAGCAGGGTATCTAAGTTAGGTTCTGCTTTTTCTCGCTCATACTTCTTCAGGGTGTCCTCCCAAATGTCTAGCATCAAGGCAAAGTCGGCTTCTGAAAGCTGCTTTTGTTGACGAATAAAACGGAGGTTTTTGGCAAAAAAAGACACAGGAATGGGGTTTGGTAGCTAGAAGCGCAAAGCTAATTCATGTAGAGGGGCTTGCCAAGGAAAAGGAGGGAGTCTGTCTCTTTAAAATAAAAAGGGCCAATACGTAGATCAGGAATGTTGAGGCTAAAGTAGTACGGGGTAGAAAGCTCGCATAGAAATCTTAGCTGGATTTTGGCCAAAATGCGGGTCATAACCCATAGCGGTGTCGCCTTTCCGATTCCCGGAATCTTCGATCCGC
>CAZFPQ010000491.1:0-3174 GCA_964521065.1 uncultured Bacteroidia bacterium
ATTATAAGTATCCCGATCGCGATCTATTTTGCTAATGACTGGCTGCAATCCTATTTCTACCGCATTAGTATCTCCTGGCTAACATTCGCCATTGCACTCATCATCGTCTTAGGGTTGGTCCTTATCACCGTAGGCTATCAATCTCTGAGGGCTGCATCCGCCAATCCCGTCAAGTATCTGAAGGATGAATAACCTAGCCTTTACGAATCTTCTCAAGAGAAATTCGCGCAATGAAAATGCTCAGGATTGCCAGTGCGGTCCCTAGAAGAAACGGAGCTCCCGGAAAGTAAATGTCGTTTTCTGGGTTGGTATAAAACCGGAAAATTCCGGTCATGATCAGTGGCCCGAAGATATTCGAAATGGTCATAAGACTGGTTAGACCACCTTGAAGCTCACCTTGCGCATTTTTAGGGACCTGTGCAGTCATTAAAGACTGTAATGATGGACCTGCTAGTCCTCCAAAGGCGTATGGAACAATTACGGCATATAGCATCCAGGATTCAGGCACGATACCCAGAAGCGAAAGTCCGATGATATTGAATATGAAGCCCACATACACCGCATTGATTTCTCCTATCTTCTTCACTACCGGTCCTACAACGCCTCCCTGTACGATCGAGATCATAACCCCGACGAAGGTGAGAGAAAGCCCAATTTCCTTAGCCCCCCAACCAAACTTCTCCGTAGTGAAGTAGGGCCAGTTTGCATGTGTGGCATTGGCAGCTATGTATATGAAGAACAAGCTGATTACGAGCCCAACAATAAGTTTATAATTAAACACTTGTTTCAGTGTCCCAAATGGATTTGCCCGCTTCCATGAAAAGGTCCTTCTATCTTCTGGCTTCAAAGATTCCGGTATGATAAAATACCCATAGATAAGGTTTAAAAATGAGAGGCACGCAGCCACGATAAATGGAACTTTTGTGCCTACTTCACCCAGTAACCCTCCCAAGCTGGGCCCTACCACAAATCCAAGCCCAAAGGCAGCCCCTATCATCCCAAAGTTTTTTGCACGATCCTTGTCGCTGCTGATATCTGCGATATATGCGTTCGCAACCGTGACACTGCTTCCACAAATGCCTGCGATGACTCTTGCCACAAAAAACCATGAAATATTGGGTGCGAAAACGATGACCATGTAGTCTAGTCCAAAACCTAACAAGGCAGCCAGCAACAAAGGTCTCCGCCCATATTGATCGCTTAGCCCACCGATAATGGGAGCGAAGAGAAACTGCATTACCCCGTAGGTGGCGGTCAAAAGACCTCCGGTAATGGCGGCTTCACTCGCATTGAGTCCTCCTACCTCTTCAAATAGTTTTGGCAAGACTGGAATAATCAGACCGATCCCTAATATATCGATAAGAATCGTGATGAATATAAAAATGATTGCTCCTTGCCGTTGCTTCATGGCTTTAGAATTTTCAATCGGCATAGATAGTAATAAATCTTCTAACAGACGTGGGATCAGGAAACCTCGACTTTACAGTTGAATGGTTCTTGAAAGCCTATTGAATCGCCAAATATGTAAAACAGCTGCCACCGAAAGGCCAAATAGCAACCCGTACCACACACCACTTATCCCCCACTCCAGCACAAACCCAAGAAGATAGCCAGCCGGTATGGCGACTACCCAGTAAGCTACAAAAGTCACCATCGTTGGAACTCTCACATCTCTGAGGCCCCTTAAAACACCAAGCCCCACCGCTTGAAGTCCGTCCGATAGCTGAAACGCAGCAGCTATTATTAGCAGTGATGCTGCAATGCGTGTCACTTCCACATCGTCTATGTATAAGGTAGGAAGCCAGTCCTTGAGCAGGATAAACAGCAAACCACATGAAGCCATAAAAACTCCTACCAGTCCAAATGAGGAGAAGCCTACCATCCTTAGGTTGATTCGATCTTTAAAGCCGATCTGATTCCCTACTCGTATACTTGCAGCAGTAGCCACTCCGCTCGCCGCCATAAAGGTGACTGCCGCCATGTTGATGGCAATTTGATGTGCTGCTAGCTCTTCAGCTCCGATCCATCCAATCATAATGGAAGCAAACGAAAACGCGCCAATCTCAAACACATATTGAAACCCAAGTGGAATTCCTAAGCGGAATTGCTGGTTGATCAGTGGTTTGGAAAACTTCATTACGATCCCTATCCACTTCCGCCGCGTCAGGTAGATAATGATGCCAAGCATCAAAACTCTCGAGATCATACTGGCAATCCCAGCTCCATTCAACCCCATATGGGGAAATCCGAGCTTACCATATATGAGGACGTAGTTGAGTCCTACATTGATAAGGTTGCCAACAATAGAAACCACCATGGGAATGAAAGTATCCGAAAGACCTTCTGAATATTGGCGAAAAGATTGAAACACCATCACCGGAATAATGGAACTGCATATGATCCACAGGTAAGGCTTCCCCGCTTCAACCACCTCAGGCTCTTGCCCGAAATACTCCAGGAAAAAAGAGAGGAAAAAGGCAAGAAGAAAAATCCCGACCCCCAACAAGAAGTTTAAAAGGAGGTTGTTTTGGAGCAAATCGAATAATCGTGATTTGTTATTGGGGTCTGTCGACGAAACCAATGGTGTGAGTGCATTGCTGACCCCAATTCCAAATAAGAACAGCACGTAAAAGATGGAATTAGCGAAAGTGGCCCCAGCAAGTGGGATGACCCCCAGTTTTCCAACCATCACACTATCCGCCACTCCCACCATGATATGTCCTAGTTGTCCTATTACAACAGGTGTAGCCAATATAATCGTCTTTCTGAAATGTTCTCTAAGTGTCATACTTCAAAATGCGGTCGCAAGGTAGTATCTTCAAGTCTCAAACAGAATCGATATGAAAAGGATTTCTTTGCTAATTTTTGTCTCCGTTGTGTCACACATCACATGCCTAAGTCAAAATCAGTTTTATGATACCTGGTATGTGATGGACCGATCCGAGGAGGGCAGCAGAGAGCGTATGATCTTTTCTCAAACAGGGATTACGACAGAGCTCCTGCAAACATACGAGGTGGAAGAACCTTACTGGAAGGTTGATAAGGAGACGAGCATAGAGGAGTCGCGGATGGCTAAGGAAGCATTACAAATTGTTGGACAACTCGACAATGCGTATTTCGGAGGTGAAATTTGGATTGGTACTGAAGGAGAACTAAGGGTCTTCCAAATGAGAG
>CAZFPQ010000492.1:0-3167 GCA_964521065.1 uncultured Bacteroidia bacterium
GCGGGACTGCATCTTGTTTCTTCTCCCGCAGCGCAGCGGTCTCGCCTCTCGCTTCGCGCTTCCCTACTCCAGGCCAAGTCTTATCGGGGAAAACCCTGAGTTTTGCTTTCAAGGATATGCCCTGAAAAGACAGATTGACGCGGCCTGTACATTTAGGATCATACTCCACTTATCCTAACATGTGCTACCATCATGAGCCCTCATAACTTATTCATTTGCTTGACCGTTTTATTGGCACTCCTGACAACCAGCTGTAAGAAAGACCAGTTGGAGCCAGACCCGATGGAGCCGCCCGTTCCAAACATTGATTATGTAGCTGAAGAAAACAAACGTTTTGAAAGCGTTCTGCCTACAACAGAATTGAATACGACTTTGTCCGTTTTGGTGATCGATGAGTCAGGGAATATGATGCAGGGAGTTACCGTAGAGGCAGGAAACAGAATGGCTGTGACGGATGAATTTGGCAAGGTAGTATTTCCAGATATTCTCCTCAATGCGCGTTATGCCAGGATAAAAGCTCACTATTCAGGATACTTTGATGCCTTTCAAACCATTGCTCCCCACCAAAGTCCCAATAGACTGGTGATAACGATGTTTTCCAAGGGGACTCCCTCCTTCATGGATGCGGAATCAGGTGGAACGCTCAGCTTTGATCAGGGAAAGGTTCAGCTTGCGCTCCCCGCAAATGGGCTGGTATCATCAGATGGAACTCCTTATACGGGAGCTGTACATGCCTATGCCCGTTATATGGATCCAGCTGACCCCAATCTTCCTAGATATATACCTGGAGAACTCACTGGACTAGACAGTACAGATCAACTGATGGCCCTTTTAACCTATGGGATGGTACAAGTCGACTTAGAGGACGGGCAAGGCAATGAATTACAACTGGGAGGAGCCGCTACTGCAGAATTAAGGCTACCTGCTTCCTCAGGTGCCCCTGCTACCATTCCCCTTTGGCATTTCAACGAGACATATGGCTTATGGATAGAGATGGGGGTGGCAAGCAAGCAAGGCGATGAATATGTAGCAGAGCTAACCCATTTTTCTATCTACAACCTAGACTTAGCAACAAACCCTGCGGAGTTAACGGTTTATTTGCGCAATACCGATCTCGAATTATACAAGGACACCGAGATATGGCTTTTTAACCAAGCCCTCAATTATAAAAGAAGGATTTATACAGACTCAGCGGGGTCATTTACCATTTTTAATGCCCCCCTAGATCAGCCCTTATTCGGAAAATTTCCCATAGATACGTGCGCTTCTAATAATGGAGAGCCTACTTTTAACCTGGGCGTAATCACGGCTGACCGTATTTTAACCGTGACCATAGACGAGTCTCTCTATGGGCTGCAAAAAGAAACCTTGTACGGAGAAGTCATGGACTGCGATGGTGAGCCCGCAGCATTTACCCTGGTAGATATCATTCTGGAAGACCTCACCGTCCCTGATCCTTTTTCCGAAGATATTGGGTTTTTGAGTTGGAAAACCTTCTTCACCGATCAATTTGGTCGCTATCAGACTACCCTATATACCTGCAAGGAAAATGAATATACGGACACGCGGGTGTATGTAGTGGTTGGAGAAGTCGATGATGAAAACTTTTATGCAGAGGATACCATACTTGACTTGACGGGTGAAATAAATGAACTGAATCTAAATATTTGTGTCCAACAAGATTCCACCAATCCCAACTACAAATACATAGAGTTCAATGAATGCCTAACCTGGGCCATTTCAACTGAATTGGGAGACCCTGATGGAGAGGTACTTTTTTCCGAAAATGAACTCAATAGCATTACCAGTCTGGAGGCAAACTGTGCCGACCTCAGTGGGTTGGACAAACTAAAGAACCTTAAAAAGCTGGACTTATCAGGCGGGAATTTCAGCAACCTTAACCCAGTAGGGAAATTATCCAAGCTTACCTTCCTCGATATCAGTTATGCTGACTACGTAGTAGATCTAAGCCCACTTAGCTCCCTCAATAAGCTGAACACGCTCATAGCCGAGTATGTCGAACAGGATAATCAGGGAAGAAATGTCACCTGGAATGACCTTGGGACGCTGGTTGAGCTTGACACCTTGAGTCTGAAGGGGAATCGGCATATTGATGATTTTTCCTTTTTGCCTAATCTGGTAAACCTAAATGGCCTCAACCTAGAAGAGACCAAGGTACTTAGCCAGTACGGATATGGAAACGCCTT
The DNA here is from genome assembly GCA_964521065.1 of uncultured Bacteroidia bacterium. GTDB lineage: Bacteria > Bacteroidota > Bacteroidia > J057 > J057 > CAYVAP01. The sequence goes on from CAZFPQ010000492.1 coordinate 2,208, forward strand.
AGGTAGCATGACCTGGCTTAGAGCCCTCAGTTTGAAAGGCAATGATTTCCCAGATGTTACCACTCAAGATCTGGGCTTCCTCTCCAGTCTTACCGGATTGGAAGTACTTATTCTGGAGGAAAACAAGAAGATCAACAGCTTACAGCCGCTCGCAGGACTGATCAACCTCACTTTTCTGGACGTGGAAGATTGTCCAGATTTGACTTCACTACAAGGCATTGAAGGACTTACGAACCTTACTTACTTGAATTGTAAGGAAGTATCCATGACTAACATCGGTCCCGTCGCAAACCTTACCCAACTAGAGTTTTTCCATATCGGTAGCAACAACATTATCTACCCGGTTACAGACTTATCTCCCTTACAAAACTTGGTTAATCTAACTGAATTTCACGCCTACACCCAGCAAATATCGGATATCAGTGTACTAGCCGGATTGCCTGAATTGACCATCGTAGATCTGAGAAATAACCAGACACTGGTTAATATTACTCCCTTAGGTAGCTTGCAGAATATTGAGCAATTGGACCTACGTCAAAATGCTGTAGATGATGTCTCTTCCCTGTGTAATTGGCCTAATACCTCCACCGCGAGGATCTTATTAAATGGAAATCCATTGAGTAATTCACAACTCCAAAGCCTGCGGTCTTGCCTACCGGATGCAACTATTTTGTTTTGATTTTTTGGGGAGGTCTGGAGGCGGCAGGCGAAAGGGGAGAAAGCATTTTGTTTCGTCCCTCCCACAGCCCAGCCGTCTTCTGGGACTCCTGGAAGCGAGAGGCGGGAGGCGAGACTATTTGGGGTTTGGTCATACGGGAGTAGAAAGTAGCACCCGTGAGATGTCTCGTCAGCGGGACTCGACATGGCTTTTAATCAGTGAGTATTGTTCTGCTATCGCAGCGCAGTAATCCCGCCTCTCGCATCTCTCTTTTCTCTTTGTTTCTTCTCCCGCAGCATAGC
>CAZFPQ010000493.1:0-3126 GCA_964521065.1 uncultured Bacteroidia bacterium
ACCAGCCATTCCATTGCGGATGCCATTACGCTCCGTTTGTTCCACTCCTATCCCATTAGCATAGGAGGACATCCCATCACCTCATTGGAAGAAGCTGACCGTCGCTTCCAAGAAATGATCGAGTTTGAGTCTTACCTATGGAGTTATTGAGATACTGAGACATTGGGAGTTTGAGACCGCGAGAACTTGAATGGTGAAAACGTGTATGGGCCTATAGGCTAAAGGAATTTCGCTTAGAGGCTGTTTGGAATTTGGTATTTGCTTGCCAAACGCAGGATTTTTGAGTTCTGGCAAAGAAGATTTCCGAGAAATAGCGAGCTATTTTGAGGAAAGATGATGTAGTCAGGTTTCAAAAAGACAAGTTTGGCGCGTAAAGGAAAATGTCCAAACAGCCTCTTAGGAACACTCAATCTCTCAGAAATCTCATAATCTCTTCCGAATAGTGATTTTTAGACGAATCTGGCAGGCCCTTGGGCCTGCCTTTTCTTTGTCATCGGGATAGGTGATTGTGTTTGGATTATGTCATGGTAGATGAGTTATTCACCTATGCAACCCAAAGTACTTGCGATCTTCCTATTAAGCCTCACCTGGGGCCGATTGTGGTCACAGTCGGAAATGCATTATCCCAAAGGGCAGTACTTTTTTGGAGTCAACGATTTTCAACCCGCTTTTGATCCCGTGATCCAGCGTGGTGATCCCGCAAATTTGGGATATCGACTAGGGTTTCGAGCAGGATATTATTTGCTGGATGGATTGGCCTTAGGGGCTGGGTTGACTCGGAGCGTAGAGCCCATAGATTTACCCTTATATCCTGAGGTGTATAGCTACACCATTGTCCACCTGATTATGCGTTATTATTGGATTCCCCAACGGGAGGTATCGCCTTTAATTGAAGGAGGCTATGCTTTCGCGGGCACGGATAGAGATGTACCCGTGTTTGGGTTTGGGGCGGGTAGCAGTTTTTGGGTCAGATTGGGTTTAAGTTACCGCATAAATACTAGCTGGAGTATTGATTTAGGCTATGCAGTACACGGGGCCATCGGGAGCGCCTTTTTGAGACCTTTTCGTTTTTACAGCAGTCAACGTTGGCTAGGGGTTCCCAAATGGAGCTTGATTTTTCATTGGTAGTACTCCCAGGTAGGAAATCCGAAGAAGAGAAAGGTATGGGTGAAAAGGGTTATGGACGTGAATAGAAATCAATCCCTTCCCTTATTAACTTCCTTAACTCCTTAACTCCTTAACTCCTTAACTCCTTAACTCCCCTATTCCTCTCAACCAAGCAGCGTAAATAGAATCTGCACGTAGACAATTTTCAAAATCAAGCCCAAAGGAAACATCAGGGCATAGCCAAAGTTGGGCAACTGGTTGCCTGAGCGGGTGATGGCAAAATCCAAGATGGCCGGCTGATTGGCTACCATACCCATCAAGATGCCAAAGGGAAGCTTCAATAGCCGATACCCCACCCACATGATCAAAAAGGCCGTTCCTATGCTCACAATGCTTCCTGCTAAGAATATCCATCCCGCCCCGCCGGTTTGCAAGGTCTCTACAAAAGTATGTCCAGAGCGAATGCCCACCGTGGCCAGCAAGAGGATGAGTCCAATTTGCCGCAGGGTTAAGTTGGCGGAGTAAGGCAAGGTCCAAACGATGGGACCCGTCCGACGCAGGGCGCCCAAGACCAGGGCTACAATCAGAGGCCCTCCAGCAAATCCTAGCCTAAAAGAAATATCACCAGGTAGGGTAAACGTGATCATACCCAATAAAAGGCCAGCCGCCATGCCCAAGCCAAAGGACAGTAGGTCAATCTGGCTGAGTGCCCGGTAAGAATCCCCAAATAACTTGACCATTTCGGCGGTGTCCTCATCTCGAGAGATGAAGCGGATGCGGTCCCCCAATTCAATGACGGTATCTCCTCGGGCTAGCAAGTCCACGTCACCCCTGCGTACGCGGGTGATGAGGGCAGAGAAACGCTCGTGGAGATTTAGCTCCGAAATTTTCTTTCCTGCCACGTCGGGATTTGACACAAACACCCGATGAGAGTTGTATACAGACACCTCTCTAGGCAGATCTACAGCTGACTTTTTGCCTAAGGTATCGGCAATTTCATTCACATCTTCTACTCGTCCTACGACCGTGACTAAGTCCCCCACTTCGAAGCAGGTGTCCCAATTCGTCAAGCGGATGGCCCCTTGTCGCTTGTAGCGACCAAAGGCCGCCGTCCAGCGATGTCCTTGGAGAAGGTCTCGGATAGATAGATGGCGAACGTCTTCGCGGGTGACCTCAATGGTAGCACTCTGAATCGAGGAATCGATGGGATATTCGTGGCGCAAGGAATGGGCCTCAGCTTGGTAATCAACCTTCAGCCAGCGCTCTAGCAAGACAATCACCAGCATTCCTCCGAGGACGCCTACTGGATAGGTGATGGAGTAGCCTACTACTGCAGACTCTACTAGTCCTACTTGCTTGACCTCGTCAAATTGCCGCGCAATGCCATCTAATAGACCGGCCAAGGCGGCGGTATTGGTAGAACTCCCCGCATAGAGTCCTGCCGTGGTGGCAGACGAAAACCCAAATAAGAAATGGGCTCCTACCGCAAAAAAGCCAGAAAGGATGACCATGAAAATGATGAATCCCAGGTTGCGCCGTCCTCGCCCCTGAAAGGCGGACATAAAACCAGGACCGCTGCTCAAGCCGACGGTGTAGACAAAAATGGCCAATCCCAGGACGAAGATCACGTTGGGGATTTGGAGAGAGTTGTCAAGGGCCCCAAAGAATAGCCCTACGAATAAGACGGCTGCTACTCCTAGTTGTCCGCCGCGAATCTTGATGCTACCCACTCCATAGCCTAGGCCTGCGACCACGAAAAGCAGCAATAATGGATTTTCACTCAAGAGTGCAATCATGCCGCGAAGGTAGCTAGAGAGGGAGGGATAGGCAAGGGGAACTTCTATCAAGCCCTGATGATAGGAGCGCCTGGCCTTTTTTTGCTAGGAAAAAGAGGTGTCATGTAATATTTTCCCCTTGCAATTAGAATCATGGCCAACCTGAATTAAATAAAGCCCCTTCATGTCAGAATTTGACCCCCAAGAACTCCTCTCTTTTGTACGCTCTACCTATGAGGAAGAA
>CAZFPQ010000494.1:0-3098 GCA_964521065.1 uncultured Bacteroidia bacterium
TTTGATAAAAACTGGAGGGAGATTCTCAGTGATCCAAAGGCCGATGTTTTAGACAAACTCGAATAGTGCATTTCTGGGAAGAGATCATGAGGTTGAGGAACCTATTCAAATTCGAGTTTTTCTACACCAATAAGGCCAGGTTCAGCGGTGAGATCGAAGAAGAGCTAAATCGTTTTGATAAAAACTGGAGGGAGATTCTCAGTGATCCAAAGGCCGATGTTTTAGACATTCTTAAAAAGCAAGACTTGTTCATCTCAAGAGCACTGCTTTTATCTTATCTGGAGGCAGATAAGGTGGTTTGCCATACCCTGAATAATTGGGATGAAGAGGATCCATTCACGGAGGAGGAGTTTTTGGATCTTTGCATGTTTAAAGGGAAAGAGCTTCATTGGCAAAGTCAGATCACCAGGCTTGGTAGTGTTTCAAAGCCATTTCTAAGTAGCGCCTATCGCTTTGCTGAAAATTCCGGATTAGGGATCGTAGATCAGAAAGTGGATGCTAAGGGTCTTGGTCAATGGATGAAATACTTGAACGACCTCATCGACAGGTTGGCGTTCCTAAAAGAAATTGAATACGGCAAGACTACAAAAAAGGCGATCAACCGCAGCTCTGATGTACTGGTGCCAGCTGCAAAAACTCCTGGCTCTAAGAAAAGGCAAGAGCAAGAAGAACAAGGGCCACACATTGCAGCTTATTTTGACCTTGATCGTACTTTGATCAATGATTTCTCTGCGAAGCGCTTTATGCGTACGCGTTTACTAAGTGGGGAAACGACCGCCTCGGAGTACCTTACCCAATTTATGACCGCTTTGGTCTTTTCTTTTGGAAATCGAGACTTTGAATTGCTAACCAAAATCGCCGCCATGGGTGTTAAAGGCATCCCTGAGGAAGTCTTCACCCAGCTGGGACAATTTGTGTTTGAGGAGTTTTTGGCGAGCACAATATATCCTGAATCTCGTGATTTGATAAAAAAGCATGTCGACATGGGGCACCGCGTGGTGATCATATCCGCTGCCACTATGTATCAGATCAGGCCTGTAGCAAAGGAGCTTGGGATCTCGGAAGTGTTTGGAACAGAGATGGAGGTGAAGAATGGAAAGTTTACCGGACGTATTTCCGAGATGTGCTGGGGTGAAGGGAAAGCTCGAGCAGCCAGAAAATTCGCAAAAAAACACGATATCGACCTTTCAAAAAGCTATTTCTACTCTGATAGTTTTGATGACTATCCACTTTTCAAAATAGTAGGTAGACCCGTAGCGACTAACCCTGACAATACCCTGTCTCAGGTGGCTTTTGAAAATGATTGGCCGATTTTACGGTTTGAAAAACCCGGGGGGAAACCGATTGTAAACGGGCTACGCACTGGCTTGGCTATCGCCAGCATCTATCCTGCTGCCACAAGAGGCGCGTTGAAGGGCTTAACCACACTATCCAAGAAGGAAGCGATAGATACCGTGGCTGCCTCAATCGGCGATTGGGGCACTCGCCTTGCGGGGTTACAGGTCTCTGTCAAGGGCAAACGTAACCTGACTGACTTTCGTCCTGCCGTTTTCTGCTTTAATCACCAGAGCGCCGCGGACTTTTTTATTGTTATTAAGCTTCTCCGCAATGACTTTACGGGGGTAGCAAAAAAGGAGCTCGAGAAGACACCGATTGGTCCAATACTGAAGGCGTGTGGGGCTATCTTCATTGACCGAAGTAACAAGGAAAATGCCATCGAGGCAATGAAACCAGCGGTAGAGGCCCTCAAGAGTGGAACCTCTGTGGCCATCGCACCCGAAGGCACAAGGAGTGGTACGGCCGAATTAGGACCCTTCAAAAAAGGGGCTTTTCATTTAGCAATGCAGGCAGGGGTACCCATTATCCCAATTGTCATAAAAAATGCATACAAAGCGATCTCAAAAGGGTCAATGATGTTGCACCCTACTCATATTGAGGTCGTCGTACTTGATCCTGTAGAAACAGCGTTGTGGAAGGTTAAGAAGATAGATGAGTATATTGAAGAGGTTCGGAATCTTTTCTTGGAGGAATTAAGTAACTAACCATGTCATTAATCTGAAAAGCAAAGCTATGTCACTAAATGTAGGATTGTTAGGTGGTGGATCCTGGGGTACTACGGTAGCCTCTCTCACAGCCCGAAATGCCAATACCACGATTTGGGCTCGAAACGAGGGTACAGTTCGTGAGATTAACGAACAGCAGACCAATTCAAAATACCTTCCTGGGGCAAAGTTGAACAGTAACCTCAAAGCCTCTGCCTCCATTGAAGAGACGGTACGTAATGCTGACCTTTTAGTGATGGGCATCCCTTCCCAAAATTTCAGAACCGTGCTTGAAACAGCAAAGAAGCATATTCGACCTTGGATACCTATCGTAAGTTTATCAAAAGGTCTCGAAATGGGCTCTAAGAAAAGGATGACTGAGGTGGTGGAGGAGGTCTTACCAGGGCACCCAGTTGGCGTTCTTACGGGCCCCAACCTAGCAAAAGAAATACACAGCGGGCAGGCTGCGGCCGCAGTAATAGCAATGGTAGATGATGTGATATCTAAGAAGCTGCAGAGTGTATTCAACTCAGGTCTTTTTCGTGTGTACACCAATAGTGATGTGATCGGTTGCGAAGTAGGAGGAGCCTTAAAAAATATCATGGCAATAGCTACTGGAATGGGAGATGGAGCCAATGCCGGTGACAATACCAAGGCAGCAATTATCACCAGAGGTTTGTCAGAGTTGACTCGCCTGGGGACAAGGATGGGCGGACAGAGCGCTACATTTGCAGGCCTGGCAGGCATGGGCGATCTGGTCGCCACATGTAGCAGCACGAAGAGTCGAAATCGTCATGTCGGCTTCCAACTAGGTCGAGGCAAGAAACTCGAGGAAATCATCGAAGAAATGTCGGAGGTGGCTGAGGGAGTCAAGACAGCAAAGGTGGTAATGGAACTGGCTAAAGACTATGATGTGCATATGCCTATTTCTGAGGAGGTTTATAAAGTGCTTTATGAGGGAAATACAGTTGATGATGCGTTTAGAGGATTACTAAACGCATCATCAACTGTATTTCCCTCATAAAGCACTTTATAAGGGAAATACAGTTGATGATG
>CAZFPQ010000495.1:0-3082 GCA_964521065.1 uncultured Bacteroidia bacterium
GGGTGAAAGCTAGGCATACGCTTCACCAAATCCTTGCCTTTGGCATCGACAATGCGTACCACGGGATTGTTCCAGGTGGGTTCGCCATAGCGGGAGAGTACCTCTCTATCAGGTCCTCGGTGGTTGTTGAACACCACTACCGGTACAAAAGCCTCTTCAATGGCATCCACAATCAACGGATGACTCATCACTTCTTTCCCAAAACGCTGGCAGTTCAAGCAGCCGGGGACTTCTTGGAACAAAATGAAAACGGGCTTGCCGCTTTCCTCTGCTGCTGCTAGAGCCTGATCAAAACTGCGCCGCCACTGTACCGCTCCCAGCTCCAGGGTGTCAGGGTCACCCAGGAAACTGGATTCAGAAGCATGGGCACTTTGGGTCTTTTCAGGAGAAAGCGCTGGCCCTTTGGCCCAAGCAAGTAAGGAGAGAGAAAACAGAAAGATGAGTCCAGGCAACCAGAACTTAAGCATAGTAAGGAGGATTACAGATAAATAGCAATTCCTCAATTTTAGCTTTTTCATCGAATTGCGTTGTTTTGGATGCGACACTTGTTCCGATTTCCATTCTAACCCATACTAAACACAAAGACATGAGTCAAGCCACTTCTGTTCCTGCTCTGGTAATAATCGACATGCAACAGGGCATGGATGAATGGGATCACTGGGGAGGAACCCGCAACAATCCTCAAGCCGAAACGGTAGCTGCCCAGGTCTTAGCCCACTGGCGAGCACAGCAATGGCCCATTTTTCATGTCCAGCATTCTTCCACCTCGCCGACTTCACCCTTGAGGCCCGGCTTGCCTGGCCATGCCATCAAAGAAGAGGTAGCCCCTATTGCAGGAGAACCCGTGATTGGCAAAACGGTCAACAGCGCCTTCATCGGCACCGATTTGGAAACACGTCTGAAAGAGGCTGGCCTATCAAAAGTGGTCATCGTGGGATTGACCACCGAACATTGCATTTCTACGTCGGTGCGCATGTCGGCCAACTTGGGTTTTGAAACCTACCTAGTCGAAGATGCCATCGCAGCCTTCCCCAAGGTCGGCAGAAATGGCAAGAGCTACGATGCCGAAACGGTTCACCAAATCGAGCTGGCCAACCTTGATAAGGAGTTTGCCACCGTCCTCACTGGCGAGGCTTTGCTTGAACTATGGTCGGGTACCACGGTCAGCTAGCGGAGCCCCATCAGGACCCAGTTGATGTCTTTCTTCGTATTTCTCACGTTGGACTAAGCTTGCTTTGAGCTGGTGCAAGCGGATGCGGATGGCTCTGCGAGCCTCGGGGGACAATTCATAATACCCCAATTGCTCACCCGCTAGCTGCGATTGATAGGCTAACACTTCTTCTCTTGCCAAATTAGAGGGCGCATAGCGGAGGGGCAACTTTCGAGGAGCAGCCAAAGATTTTTCCAAGCTAGCCAACTGGGCAGCTCGAGCCGTCTGGGGCAGGTTGTTCAAATAATCGGCGCACTGTTCCAGCTCTCTGGCTACTTGATCAGCAGAGGGTTCATACCCATAAAATTCCTCCACCAACCACTGCCGTGGCAACCCTTGGTCATCTACCGCTGTGGGAAAACGTCCCTTCATCAAATAATGCTGGTATTCGTGATAGAGCAGGCTCAGGGTATCATCTAGGGTATGAAAATCGGCCTGGATTTGCCCAAGGAAAATGGTGTCATGTTGAAAACGAGCGTTGGCAGCCAAGTGAGGCGCTACTTGCACGGGTGGAAAATTCTCTACCTGGAACCGCTGCTCAGCTAGGAGTACCCAATCCTGTCCCCACCCCAGTGATACCTGGAGGAGGAAATAAACCAGGATGCCCCCTACCCTAACCCAGGCTTTCATTGAGCTCTTCTAATTCCATCAATACCTGTTCCCACTTCTCCGTAGCCAAGTCGATTCCGGCCTGAACCTGATTGTGTTCATTTTGTAGCTCGCTCAATTGCGCAAAGTCTGCGGCGACCTCTGGAGCTGCCATTCGCCCCTCTAACACCGTTAGGTTTTCTTCCATTCTACTAATCTGCTTTTCCAAAGCGGCTTGTTCTCTTTCTAGCTTCTTGAAGCGATTCTTGAGTTGCTTTTGCTCTGCAAAGCTCAGTTGCTTCGCGGGAGATTCTTTAGTCAACTTAAGCTCCGGCTCCGGTTTGGTTGGGGAATCAGGCTTAGCCAAGGCAGCTTGTTGCTTGGCGTACCAATCGGCCCACTCGTCGTAGGTTCCGGGGTACTCTTTGATCTGGTGGTTCTCAATGTACCAAATCTTGTTGGCTACCTTTTGCAAAAAGTAGCGGTCGTGAGAGACAATCACGTAGGTACCCTCGTAGGCATTGAGGGCCTCCACTAGAATCTGGATGCTGGGAATATCCAAGTGGTTGGTCGGCTCGTCCAGTAGGAGGAAATTGGCTTCAGACATGAGGGTCTTTGCTAAAGCCACTCGGCTTTTTTCTCCCCCAGACAGCACCTGGATGCGCTTTTCCACCTCGTCGCCGGTGAACATGAAACAGCCCAAGATGGTGCGAATCTCTTGTTCGGTCTTGTCCTTGATGCTTTCCTCGGCTTCTCCTAGAATGGTATTCTTGAGGTTCAGGGCTTCTAGCTGATGCTGAGCAAAAAAGCTGGGCTGTACATGATAGCCTTCCTCTCTAGTTCCTTCAAAGGGTTCGGTATTGGCTAGAATGCGCAGCAAAGTCGATTTTCCTAGGCCATTGGCTCCGATGAGGGCAATCTTGTCGCCTCGCATTACGGTGGCGGCAGATCGATCGATGATGAGTTTTTCGCCATAGGCTTTGTGAATCTCCCCGAGTCGCAACACCTCTTTTCCTGTCTGGCGACGGATGGTAAAGCGGATACTCAAGTCTACCGATTCTACTTCTGGTGCTTCTATTCTTTCCAGCTTATCGAGCTGCTTGATCTTGGACTGAGCCTGCCGGGCCTTGGTGGCTTTGGCTTTGAATCGATTGATGAATCGCTCTTGGTCGGCGATGTACTTCTGCTGATTGTCATATGCACGCTGGTGCAGGGCCATGCGCTCCTCCTTCTCCTTGAGGTAAAAGCTGTAATTGCCGCTGTATTCGTTCAGTTGCTTTAGGC
>CAZFPQ010000496.1:0-3070 GCA_964521065.1 uncultured Bacteroidia bacterium
GGATTTCTTGGTTCAGACTGCGCCAACGGATGTGGTCATGGTGGTGAGCACCATCGTTGAGTATGGGAGAGAGAAATTCTTCTAGTCGCTCCCTTTCTAAAATGGAAAATGTATCGGCGATTACGGAACGAAGCTGTGCTTCGCCAGACTGACCTTGCTGCATCCGTCGAATCAATTCGACCATATGTCTTAGGCGGGTCGGAAAATCACCCTGGGGTCCCGCTTCGACTCGTACAATGTCTTGCTCCTCTAAGTTGAAGAAGACTCCTCCATTGACGCGTTGGATATTTCCTCGATGGAGATCAAAAATTCTGGCCTCTCCCGTGATGCATTCTCTTTGCTCATGGGTTCCGTATACGTGAAGGCTGATAAATGGGGTCTCAGTAGGATTACCCATTTGATGGATCAACTGATGATTAACCCCGACCACACTATAAGACTCAAACTGGCGACGGTCCATGGTGATCAGGGAGTCTTCTTCTATGCGAAAGGTAGCGTGCTCAGCTGGGCCAAACATTTTAACCGCTCCCCACTGGGTATAGCCATGGTCATGGATGGCACTAAAGTCTCCGGGTAACCAAGACATCACCATGACCTCAAAGCATTCGCCTTGGTAGACGAGTTTTCGGCCGTAACTATCCTGGCTTGGATGTTCATAATCTGTCCAAGAACTGAGATCCTCTGCGGTGATGTTTGATCGGAGGAGGACCTGTCTAACCTCGCTGGGTGTTTGAGGTTGCTGATTTTCAAGGGTTTGAATAAGATCATTTACGGAGGGGGGGAGCAAGGAGGTAAAGCTTGAAGTTTGCATGAAAGGAATAAATTCGAAGTAAAGTGAAGCAGTACGTATCGGTTAGAAGAGCCTTTTTTCAGGCTTCAGGGTATGAGCGTTTCAAAGTCAAGATAAGCCAAGTTCTTAGGCAAAAATAGGGAGTACAGAAAAATTAACCTAACGATCGTTCGCTTTCGGAAAGCGGCTTGATTTTCTTTGGAATCAGAAAGGCGAATACCTAGCTTCACCCTGAGATATTTAGCCTGACCTTTCCCCTCCTCTTAGCTTCAATCCCATGATCAATCGTCGTATCCGGCATTGGCTAGCTCATACCAATGGGTTCGCTTTCTCCTTTTATGCCATTGCCTCGGCTTTTTTGGTTTACCTCGCTATGTATGGCTTTCGCAAGCCATTTGAGGCCCCCACTTATGAGGGCTTGAGCCTTTGGGGCTTGGACTACAAGATTCTGCTGATCATCACCCAAGTGTTTGGGTATATGTTGTCCAAGTTTAGTGGGATTAAGGTGGTCTCAGAGATGACACCAGCCCGGCGAGTAGTTGCAATCTTAGGGCTAATTGGATTCTCTGAGTTGGCTTTATTGCTTTTTGGCTTGGTTCCTTATCCTTACAACTTTGCAGTGCTATTTTTTCACGGTCTGCCTTTGGGACTGATATGGGGAATTGTGTTCAGCTTCCTTGAAGGTCGCCAGTTTACGGAGATGCTAGGAGCGGGCTTGTGTGCCAGTTTCATCGTGGGTTCGGGGGTAGTAAAGTCAGTAGGTTTGAGCCTTATCCAAAATCTGGGAGTAGATCCTTTTTGGATGCCATTTCTGACGGGACTGATCTTTCTTCCTCTGCTGTTGTTTTCGGTGTGGTTGTTAAGCTTACTTCCTCCACCTACAGAAGAAGACAAAGCTTTAAGAACCGAGCGTGTACCCATGGATGGATCCCAGCGATTGGCCTTTTTCAAGCGTTTTGCTTGGGGTTTGGTGGGATTGATTTTGATTTTTGTGGCATTGACTGCCTACCGGGATTTGAGGGATAAGTTCTCTACCGAACTTTGGGATGCGCTTGGATTCGGGGCTGTCCCTTCTCAAATGGCGAAATCGGAGACCATGATAGGCGTGATGGTCACCGTTTTGATTGCGTTAGCCATTTTCATCAAAGACAATATTCGAGCGTTTTGGACCAGCCTGGTCACCCTCCTGATAAGCGGCATAATGGTAGGCTTATTGACCTTTCTGTTTCAGAATAAACAGATTAGTCCCGAGTGGTGGATGATCTTTGTCGGTTTTTGGATGTATCTCAGCTATGTGGCCTACCACGTTTTGATATTTGAGCGCTTGATCACGGTATTCCGCATCAAGAGCAATATAGGCTTTTTGATGTATCTGGCAGACGCCTTTGGCTACTGTGGAAGTGTATTGGTTTTGCTATACAAAAACTTCGGAGCTGCAGAGCTTAGCTGGCTTGACTTTTTCGTCGATATGAGCTATGTGATGGCAATTTTGATGGGAGGCCTGGCCATAGGGGTATGGGTGTACTTTGGGCGAAAAGTCAAGTCTCAGGTTGTAGAAGAAGTCTATACGGGATAACATAGGTCTTGATTTGTTTTAATGCTTGACCCTCAATGGATTAGGAAAGGGACATGGTTCTATTTGTTGTAAGTAATTGATTGTCAGTTGTTTTGTTTTGTGGGTAAGTATTTAGTCGAAAACAAAATAGCTTTGAATGCTCTCCGTTATATTTGTTGTTAACAAGGACTTATGGCTCAAGCGTTGGCTCGAGTATTGAGGTCAGCTATTTCGAATTAAGGTTAAGTTGGTGTTTTGGGATTAGATTATGCTTATAGAATACATATATTCGTATTAATATCCCTAGATTTGACCGCTCATGCTTTTTGTCGTAATTTCATTACGTAAAATTTAACCAACATGAGAGCTCTGGTAATGGAATACGAGGAAGACATCCTCGACCTTCTAGAGTACAACCTTTCTAAGGCAGGATTTGATGTTTTGGTCTGCGACCAGAGTGAGGATCTTGTTGCTTTGGCCCTTACTTACGCTCCTCACTTAATTTTGGTTGGTAACTGGCACGGCATAGAAGGCCAGCTAGAGGTATATAAAGACCTTAAGACCTACTATCGACCTTCCCAGCAAGATACCTTGACGGTTTTTCTCTCGACCCAGTCCGAAGAATGGCCAGAAGACCATAGGGGAGGCTCCTTAGAACTCATTTTGCCATCACCCATCAAGCCGAAAGAGCTGATACGACTCATTCAGGGGAGCTTGGTGCTTCA
>CAZFPQ010000497.1:0-3037 GCA_964521065.1 uncultured Bacteroidia bacterium
GTGTAGGTAGCCCCACTCGTAGCTGAACCCGTGTAGACCAGGTTGGTGAACTCATTGATACACACAGTATCCGCTAAAGCAAAATCAGCGTTGGGAACTGGATGAACTAGAACTTGAACTGCTGCAGTATCAGAAACACAGGTTCCATTATCAATGGATAAACGTATGGTCTTAGGTCCTGCGGTATTGTAATCAACCTGATAGGGGCCAGGACCTCCCCCCAAGGCTACATTTAAACCTGGGCCAAAGTCCCAGTTGTAGGTATAACCCGGAACATTAGGCAGGCCATAGGTAGCCGTCAGCACCTCATCAGCGCAGATGGTGTCCTCGTCCAAAACAATATCGGCAATGGGCGTAGGTAAATAGGTTACCCGAACCGTATCGCCATCAAAACAGCCATCTGGGCTGACAGCAGAAACCACGTAAGAAAAGGCTGCAGGTACAACGGTGGTAAATCCAACGGTAGGATTGAAGGAATTTAAGGGGCCAACCATGCCGAGATTGGTTTCCCAGGTATAAAAGGTGCCGCTAGGAGGTGTAAGCGCTGGACCAAGTTGCGCAGGGCGTCCAGAACAAACCGTCTGGTCCATCCCTGCAAAGGCCTCGAAACCATTCAAATCTTTGATGAACAGAATTGCGGCCGAATCTCGTGTAACCACCCCAAATTCGTCAGTCAGGTTTAACACGATGGTTTCGATCGGTTCGGGGATTCCATCGTTTTGAATGTTTAGAGCCAGATTGACAGAATCAACGAAGGCGGGTATAAACACAGAATCGACGTTCAACAAATAGTCTTGCCCATTGGTAGCGGTACCTGTGGTGTTGAAATATAAAACGGTATCTGTACCATTTAATCCTCCAGAGAAACAACTGCCAGTAGGAAAGAAGGTGAACATCCCATCCGCACAGTCCTCATAAGCTGTGTCATTAGATGAGTTGCTGACGTTTCTAGCTAAGACCAAGGGTTGAACTTCGTTACAGGTCAGGGGTGCTAAAAACACACCGGTATCAAAAGCTTGGTCTCCCTCATCAGCAATTGCTAAACGGACCGTATATTCTTCACAAGGTTCTACATTTAAAACTGCTTCAAGAACCAAGGTATGTTCATTGTAGCCAACGCCCACCGGAGCGGTATTATGCAAAGTAGGATTTGTTCCCCCATTGATGGTACTGATCCCAATATATTGCCCCGTTCCAGGTACCAGGGCCACGTTGGTGTTGGGAAGGAAGTTGGGTCCAGTGACTTGAGCAATAAAAGCATCATCAAAAGCCCCTACAAAGTTAGGATACTCATTGGAAGCAAACACATAGCGCATGGTAACTTCATCGCATTGAGCGCGAAACTTAAAGGTGACCACACAGGCATCATTGGTAGTGCTGTTGATGACGGTGTTTAGGTTGGGATCACCTGGATTTCCCAAGCCTTGCCCATTTCCAATGGTCGCAGGAAGGGCAAAACTAACATTGCCTGAAGTAATCAAGATCCCTGAGTCCAGGTTCAGAGAAGTGCTACCCGCAGGATCGTCAAAGCGACCCATTTGGGAAGGGTTGTTTAAGGTATCACAGTCAATGACAACATCATAGATGTCTATCCCCTCGCTTTCTAGGCCAGGATCCAGGAAACGGTTGTAGGGTGAACCGGTAGTCACCGTGACTTGAGCTTGAATACCAATTAGACTCCCGAGGAGGAATATCAGTACGCTCAAACGCCTGACACAAAAGTAGAGGTGTTTCATATTGCAAGAGGGAAATAAAGTGAAGTTTTGTTTGGTTCAATGAGCTAAATAAGGAAGCTATCGTAAGCCTCAGCCCCCCGCTCGTTTGTGTCGATATCCCAGTTTGGTAAGCTCTTGAGCCACCTTGTCACGAAAATCACCTTGAAGCAAAATCTCTCCATTTTTTACTGAGCCGCCACAACCACATTTCTGCTTGAGCTTTTTCCCAAGGTCTTTCAGGTCTTCATCAGCTCCTACGAACTTCCAAATTCGGGTCACAACCTTGTTACCCTTCATACGGTCTAAACTCAAGCGCAAATCCTGTTTAGCAGGAGGAGGAGTTTCTATCGCATCGCCTTCATCAAATTCAGGTGAAAAGTCCGGGTCAGTGGAATACACCAAGCCACCACGCCGTTGATTTTTCTTACTCATGCCCTAAAATTATGGTTTTTCGTTCAGATATTAAACCAAGGTTTCTAAGTATTGATAAAGGCTGTTCTGCAAAAACTGAGTGAGGCTGAAGCTATGCAAGGGTTTTTTACGTTCAGAAATTGCATTTACGGACTGAATCCCTTTGATACTATTGGTCAAAAAAACTTCATCAGCTTGTCTCACATCCCGCAGCGATATGTTTTTCTCTTGAAAGGGAATGCGCATTTGCTGAGCCAACTGCATCACTACTCCTCTCATGACACCAGGTAAACATCCACTAGTCAAGGGGGGAGTGCTTATCCGTTTATTTTTAATCAAAAACACATTCGCGGCACTTGATTCAGCAATTCCTCCCACTCCCATAATTAAAGCATCATCCCAGCCCTGTGTTTTAGCATAACGGGCAGCAAGCACATAAGGAAGCGCAGAGGCTGTTTTACAGGCGGAAAGGGGAGTATATCCTAAAGCTAATTGAGGGAAGAATCCGAGCGAGACCGAATAAGGTTGTTGAAGGCCATCCTGCTTTAGCGCATATGCTTCAATTAAATAGTAAGGAGAGTCATCCAAGGGGGCATATGCCCCCGTACCAGCTCGATATACATGTAAACGAAGGCGTGCCTGCTGCTCGGCCCCATTAAGTTCAATGGCTCGATATAGTTCCTTTTCGAGCAGGATAAAAAATAGGCTAGGCTCATAGGCCAAGCCCAGGATACCCATCCCATGGCGAAGTCTCGAAAAATGTTGCTCTAAAAACAGAATCTTTCCTTTGAAAACGCGCATGGTTTCAAAGAGGCCATCGCCATATTTAAAACTCCGATTTAGGAGGCTTACCTCAGGTGCCCCATCCTCAAAAACATTCCCGTTTAAAATTACCATATTCTAGGTAGTAA
>CAZFPQ010000498.1:0-3019 GCA_964521065.1 uncultured Bacteroidia bacterium
CTAAAAGAGAAAGGATGAAAATATCACTTAATGGAACAGCATAAATTAAAAAGGGATAACGTAAGTGAACTCATCTCTACCTCTCATTTATCAATCTCTCAAGGTCTCACTCTTCCAATATCTCCTCAGAATGCGTTTGGGAAGTCTAAAGTTTTTTTCTGTCCTTTACATGCCGAATAAAAATTTGAATGAAATATTATATCTCTGACACCCCACTCAAGCTCAGGGAGTTTGGTCGGAACGTTCAATCCATGATTGAGTATGCGAAGACCATTGAGGACAAAGAGAAGCGAACTAAAATCGCTCATCAGATCATCCGGATCATGATAGACCTCAATCCTTCACTGAAGGAAAATGCAGATTACGAGCAAAAATTGTGGGATGCCCTTCACGTAATGGCAGATTTTGAGTTGGATGTGGAAGCTCCTTTTGAGGTCCCAGATCCTGAGATTGTGAACAAGCATAAGAGCGAGCACATGGGCTATTATCGCCAAAGGCCTCGCTACCGTCAATATGGCAAGAGTGTAGAGCTGATGATTCAAAAGGCTATGACTTTTGAGGAAGGCCCCAAACGTACGGCCTACATCAACATGATCGCCAGCACCATGAAGCAGTTTTTGCGCAATGCCAATAAGGAAAACACACCTGACGAAGTCATTGCTGAGCACATCCGTGAGCTATCTAGCAACGAGATCAACGTGAAAGCGGAGGACTTGGTTTTCCACCGCATCATTGGTGGTGGAGGGAGCCAGCCCAACAACACCAACCGCAGCACGCAGCCTCGACGGAAGAACAAAAGCAAGAACAACAACAAGTCTCGCAAGCGTAAGCGCAGCAACCACAACAATAAGTAAATCCAAATAATCTGAATCGAAAATTCGTATGCAAATGATTCGCATGATAATGGCCCTGAGTCTGGTCACGCTGCTCAGCAGCGAGTGGGCCTGGGGACAAAACCTTGAGACCCGGATGGATAGCATTTCCTACGCCATCGGGATCAACCTCGGCCGCAGCATGAGCCAATTGGACGGAGTTGACCTCAACCGGGAAATCATCTTCCAAGGCTTAGAAGATGCCTTCGCAGACAAAGAATCCCCCCTTTCAGAGCAGCAGGTTCAACAATTGCTTATCGCCCTCCAACAAGAAATGCAAGCTGCTCAGATGCAAGCCCAGCGCGCCAAAGCGGCTGAAGCCATTGAGAAAGGCCAAGCTTTCTTGACCGAAAACAAAACCAAGGAAGGCGTAATGGAAACCGAGACGGGTCTGCAGTACAAAATCCTGCGCGAAGGAACAGGTGCCATGCCTGCCGCCACCAATACCGTGAAGGTTAATTACGAAGGCCGCCTACTAGATGGAAAGGTTTTTGACTCATCTTATGAGCGTGGAGAACCCATCGAGTTCCCCTTGAACCGCGTGATCTCGGGCTGGACCGAAGGCCTTCAGTTGATGAAAGAAGGTGCTAAGTTCCAATTTTACATTCCTTCTAACCTCGCTTACGGGGACCGCGGCTCCCCCCCCAATATCGGTCCTGGCGAAACCCTCATTTTTGACGTAGAACTTCTCGAAGTCAAGTAAGAGAGGCGGGAAGCGGGATGCGAGAAGTGGGAGAAGAAGCCGAAGAGTCTGCATTCTCGCTAGTTTACGCTGATTTATCTGACAGAACCCTAACTGCTTTTTGGAAGTAGTTAGGGTTTTTGCTTAGGAGTTGAATCATGTTTATCTCGAATCGTCCTGGATATTGTGTGGGCCGTCTGAGGATGCCTAATGCCTAGAGGCCGACTGACATTAAGATAAATGGATATCGCCTTCTTATTCCTCGAGAATGCTATTCAGTATTCGGCTCCGCTGCCTGTTTCAGGCATTGAGGCTACTTTTCAAAAGGTATATCCCTTGGTGTACCTCGGCCTTCCAGACCGATTGAATTCTACGGCTTAGAAAGCCGTGGTACACCTGGCCCCTGCTCTATATCTGATGAGCACCGTCCTCAGACGGCGGGGAGATGCCCCTAATCCTTGCCTGTGCTATCACTGCCCCACCAGTCTAGATTAGGCTGGAAGTCTTCTTGCAAAAAGCACCTACGCTATACCGCTAATCCATCAAGTATGGAGGCAGATAGAGCTAGGGCAAGAATCAATATGATAGGTAAAACCCGAATTAATCAGGATTCTGGAAACCTTAGATAGATGTCGCACGTGTTGTTGATAGGTTTTTGATACGTATTTTTATAGAGGAATGAATACCAAGCTAACCTTAACCATTGAGAAAAAGGTAATTGAGATCGCGAAAGAATACGCTAAGGAAAAAGGACACAGCCTTTCCGAAATGGTCGAAAATTACTTTAAAATCCTTACGAGGGATAGAAAGCCGATAAATCCATCTGAGCTTTCCCCACGCGTTCATAGGCTGAGAGGGATCATAAAAACGGAGGATGATCTGGATATCAAATCCATTCTTGAGGAAGAAAGATCAAAAAAATATGGCCTCTAATATTTTCATTGATTCGGATGTGGTGATTGACTTTTTTACTGACCGAGATCCTCATGTTGATCCCGCAAGTGAATTGTTTGATCTAAGTGAAAAGGGGGAAATTAACTTATTTCTGTCCGCTTTGAGCATAGCCAACATCTATTACATTGTTAGACGTTACCTAGGCCATGTTAAAACCTTAGACGTAATTGTTTCACTGTTGGAGATGACTCAAGTAGTCAGCACGACTGAGAGTGAAATTCTACAGGCCCTAAAAAACAATTTCAAAGACTTCGAGGATTCTATTCAGTATTCGACCGCGCTGACTGTGTCAGGCGTTGAGGCAATTGTCACTCGTAACGTTAGGGACTACAGGAATTCAGAGATTGCGGTGTTTACTCCTCAAGCTTACCTGAATTTAAGAGGCTCTGATTTAGGCTAAACTCGGACTTTCGATTGAGGCCACTCTTCGTAGGGTGTATCCCTTAGTATACCTCGGTCTTCCAGACCGATTGAATTCTACGGATTAGAAAGCCGTGGTACACTTGGTCCC
>CAZFPQ010000499.1:0-3018 GCA_964521065.1 uncultured Bacteroidia bacterium
GGTAGGTCCAGGAAAAAGGAACAAGCGGGCAGTGCTACAGGTATCGTTTCCCCCCCTCGTAGGGCCTGAAGGTCTGCCTCAGTTAGGACTTCTAAATGGTCCACACTCAAGGCACCTGACTGAACCGCCACCTCAATCCCTCCCATCGAGTGAAATTGATTCACGTGAATTTTTGCCGGAAAGCCCATCTCTTTGCCTGCTTCGATCAAGCGCTGGGTATCCATCAGATCAAAGTAGCCTTTTTCACAAAAGATGTCTACGAAATCAATCAAACCCTCCTCAGCCGCAAGGGGCAGCAGTTCATGAATGACCTGAGAGACATACTCATCTTTACGGCCTTTAAACTCTTGCGGAAGGGCATGACATCCTAGTAAAGTAGACTGGACAGGAAGGTCGTATGCCTTCCTCAACCGTCGGATCACCCTCAACATCTTCAACTCTGCCTCTACACTCAGGCCATAGCCTGACTTAATCTCAATGGCTCCTGTACCCAATTTGAGCAGGGCTTCCAAGCGAGATTGACTTTGGTGAAATAGCTCCTCCTCTGGACAATCTTGTAGCTTTTTGGCCGAGTTCAAGATCCCTCCCCCTGCCTCTGCAATTTCTGCGTAAGTCCGTCCTTGCAATCTCCATTCAAATTCCTGGATTCGATTTCCTGCGTAAACCAAATGGGTATGAGAATCGCACCAACTCGGCAGGAGCAAGCGACCACTCGCATCTATTTCTTGATCAAAGTCGCCACTGGGGCAATCCTCCATGTGACCAAAAG
The DNA here is from genome assembly GCA_964521065.1 of uncultured Bacteroidia bacterium. Classification (GTDB taxonomy): domain Bacteria; phylum Bacteroidota; class Bacteroidia; order J057; family J057; genus CAYVAP01. The sequence continues at coordinate 770 of CAZFPQ010000499.1, forward strand.
ACGAAATACGGCCGTTTTCTACCAGCAGGTAGGCATGCTCTATTAGGGGCAATTCAGCCATGGCTTGGCCTCTGACTAGTTTCTCCTCATTTGGTCGAATTTGGAGCAACTGCTGGATGTGCTTAAAAAGGATGTTCATTGCTTTGCTTCTAACTCAAAATAAATCCTCTAGCACCTTCTCATCCACCAAGGCTGGCAAGGTGACCTTCAGCCCAGGGGTTCTCTCCATTTCTCGCTCTATGGCCGCCCTGGCTCCGGGGTTACGGGCCCAACTCCGACGCGCAATGCCATTGTTGACGTCAAAAAACAACATTTGCATCAAGTTTTCTTCTGCAGCTTCACTTCCGTCTAAGACCAAACCAAATCCCCCATTGATTACTTCTCCCCAACCTACACCTCCTCCATTGTGAATGGAGACCCAAGTTGCCCCCCTAAAAGCATCTCCGATTACGTTGTGTACCGCCATGTCAGCCGTAAAGCGGCTCCCGTCATAGATGTTGGAGGTTTCGCGATAAGGGGAGTCTGTACCGCTGACGTCGTGGTGATCCCGTCCCAAAATTATGGGACCGATCTCTCCTTCAGCCACCGCTTGGTTAAATGCTTTTGCTATGTTCATTCGCCCTGCCGCATCGGCGTATAAAATCCGAGCCTGCGAGCCGACCACCAATCGATTTTCTTCGGCCTGCTCAATCCACTGCAGATTATCCAATAATTGCTGCTGGATATCTTTGGTGGCTTCCTGAGCCATTTTCCGCAATACCCTAGCGGCAATCTGATCGGTGTAAGTCAAATCTTCGGGCTTCCCAGAAGTGCATACCCAGCGAAAGGGACCAAAACCATAGTCAAAACACATGGGTCCCAAGATATCTTGCACATAAGATGGATAGCGAAAACCTTTCCCCTCTGCATCCAAGATGTTTGCTCCTGCTCTGGAAGCTTCTAGCAGGAATGCATTGCCATAATCAAAGAAGTACGTGCCTCGGGCAGCATGGAGATTGATCGCTTCTGCGTGACGCCTCAGGGAGGCTTGGACAGCCGCTTTGAATGCCTCGGGGTCCTCCACCATCATCTGTTGACTCTCTTCAAAAGAAAGCCCCGCTGGATAATAGCCCCCTGCCCATGGATTATGTAAAGAAGTCTGGTCCGAACCCAAATGAACGAATATGTCTTCTGCGGCCAATTGTTCCCAAACGTCTACCACGTTGCCCAGGTAAGCCAAAGAAACCGTTTCCTCCGCCAATTGAGCTTTTTGTACCCGCTGAATCAGGGTATCAAGATCTAAAATCAGTTCATCTACCCAGCCCTGCTCATGCCTCTTCTCTGCTGCTTCTCGGTTGATTTCGGCACAAATGGTGATACAGCCTACGATGTTTCCCGCCTTGGGCTGGGCACCACTCATTCCCCCCAAGCCCGCCGTCAAAAAGATCTTGCCCTTGGGGCTTTCTCCAAGGGAAAGTTGTCTTCGAAACGCATTCATCACGGTGATGGTAGTCCCGTGCACAATGCCCTGAGGACCAATGTACATGAAGGAACCTGCGGTCATTTGTCCATATTGACTCACACCCAAGGCGTTGAACCTTTCCCAATGCTCGGGTTGAGAGTAGTTAGGAATCACCATGCCATTGGTCACCACCACCCGAGGAGCTTGGGGATGAGAGGGGAATAAGCCCATGGGATGGCCAGAATACAGATGCAGGGTTTGCTCATCTGTCATGTTGGACAAATACTGCATGGTGAGGCAATATTGAGCCCAGTTTTGAAATACCGAGCCATTTCCTCCATAGGTAATCAACTCCTCAGGATGCTGGGCTACGGCGGGATCTAGGTTGTTTTGGATCATGAGCATGATGGCTGCCGCTTGCTGCGACTTGGCTGGATACTCAGCCAGAGGACGGGCCTTCATAGGGTAATCAGGCTTAAAGCGATACATGTAAATCCGCCCTCGCTCTTCCAGCTCCCGAGCAAATTCGGGGGCTAAACTTGAATGCCAAGCTTTGGGAAAATACCTCAGCGCATTGCGTACTGCTAACTGTTTCTCTCCCTTATCTAGGTTCAAGGCTCGCTTAGGTGCTGGGTTGTGGCCTGTGGGAAAGGCCTTTGGCGGGGGGAGTTGAGCTGGAATTCCCTGCTCTATTTCTGATTGGAACGTTTTTAAGGTTGGCATAGGATTGAGGGTGAAGAGGGAGGTATGGAGTTAAGGAGTTAAGGGGTTAAGGGGTTAAGGGGTTAAGGGGTTAAGGGGTTAAGGG
>CAZFPQ010000500.1:0-3014 GCA_964521065.1 uncultured Bacteroidia bacterium
GTAATTGTTCGCCTTATCAAGACCCCTATGCCTCAGTTTGCCGTGATGCGCATCAAAGAGGTCGTAGATGATGGCCCTGGTATCAACATCGAAGACCTTTTGATCTTTGATTATAAAATCACTTCCCCCTGATCCTCTTTCAGGTACTTAGCTATCTGAGCTATCGCCGGAAGGCGCATGGCTATTCTCAGATCCAGTCCACCTTGGGTCAAGAGCTGTATCGCAAGGCCATTCGGCCTTTAGATGCTCCTCTTGACCCAAAGATCATTGAAGGCCTGCGTCTAAAGCTCGCTAAGGATACTCGAAGCTTCCTTCAGCACGACCTGGGGGCAGGACAAAAAAATCGCCCTCAAGCTTTTCGGAAAGTAAAAGTGAAACAACTCGCCCGTAATGGGGCGACCCGGGCAGGCAAGGGAACCTTATTGGCGGCATTAGCTGCCTTTCGACCTGCCAAACAAATACTCGAGCTAGGCACCCAGCTAGGCATTTCTGCGGCATATTTAGCTTCAGGGATGGCTCCTTATGGGAGACTCGATAGCATAGAGGGAGACCCAACTCTCCACCGCCTGGCCCAAGTACATCTGAATCAACTTGGCCTAGCTAAACAATGTAAACTATGGCAGGGAGATTTTGAGCAGGTGCTAAACTCCCAACTTTCGCTGGCAGACCTCCAGCCTGACTTGGTATACCTAGATGGCAACCACCGCAAAGAACCAAGTCTGCGTTACGTGGAACTTATCAGTCCTCATATGCCTGAAGGTGCCCTCATTGTTTTGGATGATATTCACTGGTCCCCAGACATGCAAGCTGCTTGGAGTGTGTTAAAAACCCGACCCGAGGTCCAGATCAGTATAGAGGCATGGCCACTTGGGATTTTGGTACTCGGTCCCGAGTCCCAACAGGAACATCTGATTTTGCGCTAGCATCAGGTGTCTTCACCAACGCCCATATTCCTTCTACTCCAAACTTTCATCTCTTAGCTCCCCCCTAAGCCAAGACTTGGATTTCGTCTCCAACCTTTACTACCCCTTCTCCCCTGTGCAATAGATTCATGCCAAACATGATTTTCCGACCTTGTTGACGATACTGACTCAACGTTGCTAGCGGCTCCTTGCCTTGTTCTGCGGTATCAGGATCAAATGTAGTCATCACACAGCGGCCACAGGGTTTTTTCGGTAGAAACATGATGGGTCCAATCTGAATTTTTTTCCATTCGTCCTCCACATGAGGGGTTCCCCCTTCAAAAACCAAATTGGGTCTAAAACGCCGCATCGATAAAGGTCGATCCAGCTTTTCATTGAGGTGATCCAAGGAAGATTGCCCGATGATCAGATAAGGAAAGCCGTCGGCAAAACTGACGATATCGTCTTGCTCTGCGTAATCGGGATCCACCAATCTTCGGCTTTGGTCATGGAGGTAGACCAACTGACAGCTTAGTCCCAGTCGCTCACTGAACCAAGCATCCACATCCTCTGATACCAACTGAGCCTTTACTTGGTCTCCAAAAATGGTGACCTCCACCATTTCGTCTCTTTGCGGAGTCAAAGGGATGTGTAGGGGAGAGACCGATGATTCTGGAGCAGAAATGACCAAGTGCTCCCCTTCAAAGCTAGGCTGCATCAGCAACAGGCGGGGATGTTGACGTGCCGTGATAAACTGGCCATCTGGATGGGTCAGCATCCAGCGGCGATCGTGTTGGAATCCTTGGGCGCTGACTTTGGCGCTATCGAGGGGAATGCCAGCCAAAGATTTGATGGGATAGATGGTAAGATGGGTGATACGCATGGGCAGATAACTTGACAGAAAAGATCTTCATTTTCCTCTTTTTTGCCAATCTCTTTCCGAGCAGAAATGAAAAATTAATTCTGTTCTATGGAGAAATACCGGGGCTAGGCGTCATTAACCTAAATAATCAAAGGCAATCAAGTACCGGAATAAGGCAATACGGTATACGGTGGTATGGGTAAGCCATATACCTGGATCCATCATAGCCCTTTCCTCTTGTCAATCCGCCTGAATGTCAAAGACCCAAGAAAACCACACTCATGTCTAGTCAATCAACACTTCCAGCCATCTGGCTAGCCCGGGTAAACCAACCCTACCGGGCATTCAGCTATGCACGCAGAGGCCTGACCAAGACCTTGAGTCAGGTAATGATTCCCCTGCGGCAAATGCCTGCTCCCCCGCTTGAGCAGGGACAACCTTGGCAACTTCGGCCCTTCACCATGGCCCAAAGGGTGCAGTACATACACCTTTCTGGACCGGCACAGGAAGAAGGAATTGACTTCTTTACTGGCAAAGGCCGTTTTCATTTGCCGATTTCAGAATTGGGCGCTTTTCTAGCTCAATTTCCTCAGCTAAGGTGTGTGTGTTTAGAAGGCTGTGCAACTCCTGCCTTGTTGCAGGAGTTGCTCAGACGAGATGTACCGGCCATCTTGGCTTTGTATCCTCAGGAAGGTGAGCCTACGCCAGAAAAAATATCTGAAACATTTTACCAGCGCCTTGCAGCAGGAGACTCTATTCGAGATGCCTTCCAGGTAGTCAAGTATCAACACCAACACATGCGAAACTTTCGGGTAGACTACGAAATGGAAGAAGACCGCATGAGTTGGTTGGCCCAGGCCGAACTTGGAGGCGCCATCCATTCAGGCCTGTACTTTCTAAGAGAGCACGCCTCTCGACTGACCGAGAGGGCTGTAGGGCGCTTCACCTTACCCCTTTTCACCACCTCTAGGGTTAGTTATTCCCTTAAGAAATGGATGCCTAGCCTAGTAGCAGGTATACTCGGTATGTGCATCGCTTGGTTTACCCTCAAGTGGCAGGCTCAAGCAATATTGAGTCTGGTGTTCTAGGGGGAGTTGATAGTTAAAAAGTTAAGAAAGTTAAATGATTAATAATCAATTCCTTAACTCTCTTAACTCCCTTTAACTCCCTTTAACTCCCTTTAACTCCCTTAACTCCCTTAACTCCCTTAACTCCCTTAACTCCAAAGCTAGAGCGTTTTCAGATACTCT
>CAZFPQ010000501.1:0-3002 GCA_964521065.1 uncultured Bacteroidia bacterium
AAGTTGCGTTGGTTGGTTTCACCTGTGAGGATGAGTTCAGTTTCTAGATCTGTATTTTCCACTCGTCCGCCCAATTTGATTCCCCATCGCGATCCATCATAAGCACCAGTAGCATAGACCCCGAGTACTTTTTGGTTAAAGTCAAAGATATTGGTTAGCCCTGGGTCTTCGATCCATTCTCCTCCAAGGAGGTTGCTCACGGCAAAGTCATTGCTCACGTCATTGATCAGGTACTGACTCCCGACCTCCATGGTCCACTGGTCATTGAAGGGCTTGATGTAATCAAGCTTGTAGGTGTATTTGGCTTCTTGAAAATCAGTGCGGGTTTGTTGACTGCCGCTGAACCCATCCCCGAGGAAACTCACATTTTGAAACTCTGAACTCTGATTTTTGCCAAAGAAGTTGCCCAAAGCACTAAACAGCAGATCATGTTCCTTGTGATCTTTAAAGTCTCGCTTGTATTGAAATTCGTATTGATACTTAGGGTTGGTCGCTTCCGTCACTTCACTGCGCTCCCACTCGGCTACCAGCTCTTCCTGGGCGTTGAAAAATTGGAAGTTGGTCTGTGAGGGTTGGTTTTCAATTTCGTAGGCAAAATTTCCTGAGAGCGTAAAGACGTCTTGGGGAGTGAGGTAGTAATCCGTACCCAAAATGACGTTGTAAAAGTTTTCGTTTCGGAATTCTTCTCCACTGCTGATCAAGGTGGTGGAATCAGTGAGGCTTTGGTTGATATTATCCCTTTGGTTGGGAAGCTCTCGATAGCCTGCGCCCAATTGGGTAAAGAGGTTGAATTTTTCAGTGCGGTTGTTCAGGCTAAGGCCAAAACTGTGGTTATGCGGCCAGCCAGTATTGAATGAAACAGAACCATTGATCCCTCGTTTTTGGTCCTTTTTCAGCACGATATTGATGATTCCCGAGCTGCCCTCAGCTTCATACTTCGCAGATGGGTTGGTAATGACTTCTACCCGGTCAATCATATCTGCTGTGATGGTGCCTAGGGCATTTCCTTCTTCGCTGGCCAATACGGAAGGCTTGCCATTGATGAGAATCTGTACCCCTTGGCTACCTCGTAAGCTAATCTGTCCTTCAATATTTACATTGACGGAGGGGACATTGTCGAGTACCTCTAGGGCACTGGCTCCTGAGGAGCTCAAATCTTGGCCCACATTGAATATGCGTTTGTCAAGCCGGAACTCCATAGAGGATTGCTCCCCTGCGATGACTACTTCATCGAGGGTCATATCTTCGGAAACCAACAAGATCTTCCCTAAGTCAAGCATTTGACCCGCTGGACGGGATAAGTTCAACTCTTGGGCTTCGAAGCCAATAAAACTGACCTTGAGAAGGGCTGTTTCGGCATCAGAGGACAAGCTGAATTTTCCTTGGGGGTCGGTGGTGGTTCCCCCAATGGCGGATTCGGTACGGGGATCGAAGAGGGTGAGGGTAGCAAATTCTACTGGACTTTGGTCTGCCTGTCGCAAGATCTGTCCCTGGATTTGATAGGAGCTACTCTGGCCGTAAATGGTACTAGGAAAGTAATTGATCAAAATGATCAGAAGTATCAACAAATACTTATTCATGGTCTAAATAGGATGTTTGGCGATTGGATGCTGCAAATGTCTCAGGTGATGGGGGATAGGGGAAAAATATTCTACCAACGTCGAGACTTGCCGGGCCAACGGCCATCCATGAAAAAGTCTTCATGCTTGCCTTATCACTTTTAAGGATTGTTGGTGAGGGCCACAGATAGGGCGTTGATCGGTCAAAGTTTTTATCTATCAAAATCCCTTCATATCATAGATAGCATGGAGTTGAAAGCATTGATTTCAAGGTATTGGAAAGAATGGCTTACCCTGACAATCTTTTACTTGTTGGTATTCTTGGCTTATACCTTTGATAAGGATGAGCCAAGAATAGAAAAGTATCAGGTAATGTTCTTCCTTAACTATGCCTTGGCCGCAGGCTTGATAAGCTATCTACTTTTGCCGAGATTTTTTTACAAGAAAAACTACCTGGCCTTTGCTACCGGAGTGGTTTTGGTGCTGGCAGGAGTAATCTTGGTGGAAGAGCTGGTGTTGGAAAAGATCTATTTTCCCGATACCCGGGGCCGCGTTTTTTACGACGTCTTTTTCACCTTGATGCAGGTGCTGCCTCCGGTTTTCATCCTTTCTAGCTTCAAGTTCGCTTGGGATGCGGTGCATAAGCAGCGTGAACTAGAAAGTCTGCAAGCAGTTATGCGGGAAAGTGAGTTGCAGTTTCTTACCTCTCAGATCAACCCTCATTTCCTCTTTAACAACCTCAACAACCTCTACGCCTACGCAGTGGAGGAGTCGCCTAAGACCCCCGGAATCATCCTAGAGCTGAGCTCGGTACTCCGCTACATGTTGTATGAGTGCAAAGAGAAGCATGTTCCCTTGGTAAAAGAGGTCCATCAACTGGAGAATTTCATTCGCCTGAGCGAGCATCAAATCGAAGAAAGGGGGCAGGTGAGTTACGATTTCTCTCGGGATTTAGAAGGCTTGAGGATTGCTCCGTTGATCCTGGTTGTGTTCATCGAAAACGCCTTTAAGCATAGCCAGGCCAGTCAATCGGAAGGAATCCTAATTGATGTAGATTTGAAGGTGGCTTCTGGCGGAAAATTAGACTTTCGTTGTCGAAACTCTTTCCGTGAGCAGGGTAATACCCAAAGTCTTTCAAAAGGAATCGGTCTGGCTAACGTGAAAAAACGACTGGAACTGCTTTACCCCCAGGCTCATGAGCTGAAAATTTCTCAGGAAGCAGGTATGTATGAAGTTTCTCTTTCTTTGGATTTACACCGCGTCCCAGCATGAAATGTATCATCATAGAAGATCAACCACCCGCTCAGCGTTTGTTGAAAAAGTACGTGGGGGATCTTGAGGAGTTGGAATTGTTGGGATGCTTTTCCGAAGCGACCCAAGCCCTAGAGCTCATACGGTCCGGGGCGGTGCGGCTGCTCTTTCTCCACGTGCCTCTCCCGCAAC
>CAZFPQ010000502.1:0-2975 GCA_964521065.1 uncultured Bacteroidia bacterium
CAAGCTATTAGGCTACGTATCAACATAGGCATGGAAAATCCTTCTACGCTGAGAGATGCTTCTCTTTCTGACATCCGGCCCCAGCTAAATTTGGACACTTCTCAATCTGGTGAGTTGGAACGCTTTCAACATGAGGTTCTCAGACCTTTGCTTAAGTTTCAACACCCTATTTTGGTAAGGCAGTTCCAGGCCTTTCTAATAGAATTTAAGCAGAATCTTGATTCTGTGGACTCAAACCAAACGCGTAGCTACATCCAGCACGTGCTCAAAACCCATAAGCGCCTTCGTGCAACTTATTTTGGGCAACTTACTGGACTCATGACAGACGCTGAGTTTGGTTTTTATCTTCAACATCGAGGTGAAATCAACAAGCGACTAACTCAGATGCTGATTCAGCGCCTAGAAAGTCATTGGTGCCGATGAACGAAGTTTTACGGTCTTCACTTGGATGGTAATTTCTTCGTTTATGGGTTGAATGCTCTTCTCTCAAATCATCCTTTCATCTTAAATGCTAAAGCCGTGGCAAAATTACAAATTGATGCAATGGCTCCCGAAATGGAGCGAGAACTGGTAGGCATCCTTACTGCCCAAGGAAGGGTAGCGGCCATGCGTTTTTACAAAATCCGAACTGGCTGCCGACTCAAAGTAGCACGAGCCATGGTAGACCGGATCGGACGTGAAATCGAACCAGGGCCTGCTCCGACTGGTGCAGGAGCTTGCTAGAAATCAAATACTTACAGAAAGCAATGAGCAGGTACCCCTCGTACCTGCTCTTTTTTTATTTACTCAAAATGCCATTGAGCCCTATTGTTTTTTTATGGAGACGATACCCCAAGTTCAGTTAGAAACGCAACGCCTATTGCTGAGAACGCCCCACATGAGTGATGCTCAAGCCATTTTTGAGGGGTACGCAAGGCAAAGTGAGGTTGCCCGTTGGTTACCCTTTGATCCTCATCAACAGATCTCTGAAACACTCGAATTCCTGGAACATATTTTAGAAACGGAAGCAAGTGGTCAGAGGGAGAATTTTGCCCTGATCCGCCGAAAAGATGAAGCCTTTATGGGGATGATGAACTGGCGTCCTTGTGGCCATTATGGTGAGATTGGCTACGCCCTAGATCGTACCTTTTGGGGGCAAGGCTACATGCCAGAAGCCGTACGACGAATCATGAAAAGAGCCTTTGAGCAACCCAAAATTCAACGCTTACAGGCCTTGACCCTGGTAGGTAACCGAGCTTCTCAGCGGGTATTGACCAAGGTTGGCTTTCAGCGAGAAGGGACGCTCAGGAACTACATTTATTTCCAAAACAAAGACCAGGTATTTGATGCCGTTATGTGGGGCATTACCAAAAATGAATTTGATAAGCAGGATAAAGAGCCAACAGAATAAACCCAAAGGCGCGTGCTTTATGGAGTTTGTCTAGTCTCAATGGTTTGTTTGTCAATGTCTTAGAATCTTCTCTAAACATGGGAAAAGTTAAAAAGAAACATCTTTGGCGTATAGGATTCGAAAGCAATGAGGCTTGCCAAGCCGCGATGGTAGCCATGAATCATGAGGCATACCAGAGGCGAGGCCGTGAGGCTAAGCTGCAGCTACTCCAAGACCTCCTTCAACGACCTGAAGCCTACCTCCAACATGAAATACTCGGGACTTTGGCTCGGATTCTATTCCCAGATCAAAGCCAAGTTGAACAAGGCATTCAGCGACCTTTATTGAGGTCCGAGCCTCTCCCATTTAAGACTTATGGGTCAGAGCAGATTGAAGCTGGAGCCAAGCATCAGATGTACATCGCCTCCAAATTGCCGGTAGCAAGAGCTGCGGCCCTGATGCCAGACGCACATCAAGGCTATGGTCTACCCATTGGAGGGGTGCTGGCTACTCATGAAGCGGTGATTCCTTACGCAGTGGGCGTGGATATTGGCTGCCGAATGTGTCTGAGTATATATCAGCTACCCGGCAAGCATTTGGAACGCTACCGGTACCAACTGACTCAGGCGCTGAAAGAGCACACGACCTTTGGAACCGGAAATGGTCCTCGTGAACCCATGGAGGATCCCGTATTAGAACGCCCAGAGTTTAAGGATCTACCCGTGGTCAAATCCCTAAAAGACAAGGCTTGGCGCCAGATCGGGAGCTCTGGCTCTGGCAACCATTTTGTCGAATTTGGCTTGGTCCATCTGGCCGAATCTGAACCCGATTGGCAGATTGAACCTGGGACCTATTTAGGACTCCTTTCCCATTCTGGTTCCAGGGGCCTAGGAGCGGGTATTGCCAACCATTATACCAAGTTGGCTATGCAGCAAACTCGCCTTCCCAAGGAGGCAAAGCACCTAGCTTGGCTGGATATGTCACATGAGCTCGGCGAGGAATATTGGCGGGCGATGAATCTTGCTGGTGACTACGCCAGCGCTTGCCACCACCATATTCACCATCGTTTAAGCAAGGCGATCGGGGAAGGTCCGGTGGTGAGGGTAGAGAACCACCACAACTTTGCTTGGAAGGAGCGTTTGGCTGATGGGCAAGAAGTAATTGTGCATCGAAAAGGAGCAACGCCAGCTGGCAAAGGGGTATTGGGGATTATTCCCGGCTCTATGACTGCTCCAGGTTTTATTGTCCGTGGCAGAGGCGAAGCAGAGTCTATCCAATCTGCTTCACACGGGGCTGGTCGAGCAATGTCTCGATCTAAAGCCAAGAGTAACTTTACACGTAGTAGCATGAAGAAGTTACTAGATGAGCAACGCGTTACCCTCATTGGGGGGGCAGTAGATGAGAGCCCTATGGCTTACAAGGATATACAAAAGGTAATGGATCAGCAGCAAGAGTTGGTTGATATCCTAGGGACCTTTAGTCCTAAAATTGTGAGGATGGCAGGGGATTAGGCTCTAATGTGTCACCTAAAATTTAATAAGGCTCCGAATAAGAATGTTCAATTCTTCTTATTTGGAGCCTTAGCATGTGGCGATCAAATCAGATA
>CAZFPQ010000503.1:0-2957 GCA_964521065.1 uncultured Bacteroidia bacterium
TGCCTTTACAGTAGTGGGTGTTTTCGAAGATTTCCCAGAACAGTCTCACATGAAACTTCGGCGAGTAAGATCTGCTTGAGTATTCGGGTGGGGAAAATAACCAGCCATCAAATGGACGGGTATAAAGCGGGGTAAGGCCGTATGGAGGGTAGGACTACGGCATCCATCCCCCACTTCACTTCTTAAGTATGTTACTCCTTCACTCTTAACTAAGTACCATGAATAGGAAAAATTTCTTGCGCAATGCCTTGTTAGGTTCGGCAGCTTTGGCTGCAGGGAAGCTCCACGCAGAGGAAGCCAAAGAAGCTCAGGCCTCTACTACTTATGACAAACTAATGGACCAAGTAGGATTCAATCATTTGCCCAATAAAGAAGAAGCTACCGCCAAAACGGTGTTGCACCGAGCCAACACCCGTGGCCACGCCAACCATGGCTGGCTCAATACCCACCATTCTTTCAGCTTTGCCAACTACCGCAATCCTGATCGGATGCATTTTGGCGTACTGCGGGTTTTGAATGATGACTGGGTAGCGCCAGGCCGTGGCTTTGGGCGACATCCCCATGACAACATGGAGATCATCTCCATTCCCTTGGACGGAAGCCTAGAACACCAAGACAGCATGGGAAACAAGGCGGTGATCAAGGCAGGAGACATCCAGGTCATGAGCGCGGGTACAGGGGTATACCACAGCGAATACAATCAGCAAAAAGACCAGCCGGTCAAGTTTCTTCAGATCTGGCTTTTCCCCAATAAGAGACAAGTAACTCCTAGGTATGACCAGATTACCCTGAAGCCTCAGCAAATTGACAACCAGCTTTACCAGATTTTGTCTCCTAATCCCCATGACGAGGGAGTTTGGATTCATCAAAACGCCTGGTTCCATCTGGGTAGCCTCAGAGAAGGGTTCAAGAGTAGCTATTCTCTAAAGGATTCCCGCAATGGTGTGTACGTGTTTTTGATCGAAGGCAAAATGGAAGTAGCAGGTCAGACCCTTAACCCACGTGATGGCATGGGGATCTGGGACACCGATTCCGTCGAATTCAAAGCCAACTCCCAAGCCAAAGTGCTTTTCATGGAAGTCCCCATGACCCTAGGATAAGAAAGGGAGCCAGCTTTTACCCAAAATAGCGCAAGGGAAGTACCTTCTCCTGCGCTATTTTTACTAGGTTGAGCAAAAACAGAAAACCTTAACTCTCTTAACTCTCTTAACTCCCTTAACTCTCTTAACTCCCTCCATGAATCCAACTCTCCGAAAGCACATCAAGCTCGGTCAACTCGTAAAAGTGGTGCTCAAAAAGGACCAGTCAACAGGAAAATTGACCGAGGGCGTAGTCAAACGGGTGCTCACCAAATCGCCTCAGCATCCGCGAGGGATCAAGGTGATGTTAGAAGATGGACAAGTGGGGCGTATCCAGGAGATCTTGGAAATGCCTGAAGATGAGGGGGATGTCTGGGATTTGCTGAGGAAGCCAGAGCCCGAAGAAGAAGAGGAAGATTGGTGATTCGGAGGTGAAGGAACCTTGTCTAAAAGGCGTAAGCCTCAGGAGGTAGTTTCAACAGAATGGAGTTTATAAGGGCAGTTTAGTGCGTGAGTTTTATACCTGGATTGACGAAATGGGGTACGAGAATGAATATCGTACCATCATCGGACTTCCGGTCTCTGAATCCAGATTCATTTGTTTATCTGCCAATCGCAAGCAATCAAGTTGAAAGAACAAGAGTTTTTCCAAGAACCAGTGATTGCGCGTTATTCTGAGAGTAGCACCTAAGCTATGTGTTCACTCCCTACAATCACAAGTTAGGTTGTCTGCATAATGCTGCTTCTCAAGCCGGAATCCTTTTTCATAGGGATAACCTCCTCCCATGCCGAGGTTCTCATTGCGGATGGTGTACAAGCAGCTAAAATTAATGATGCTTTCTAGCTCCTTAAGGGAATTGGGGTCGCAATAGGGGTTGACGGTGCCTTCGCAGCGGGTGGTAGTCATGCCAGCTAAGACATGTTCTAACAGGTAATTGATGTCGATTTCGTATTCATTGGCCAGTGCTTCGTCTAAGTCGGAGACATAGCGGCCACAGGGCTCGCCATAGCGAAAAATGGAATCTCCGATCAGTTGAAACTGGTCGATGAAAAAAGAATTGACGGTAGCCACCTTTTGGAATTGAGGGTTGTTTTCGAAGTCCAGAGCGTGGTAAGCTGAGGTGAACTGCTTGCTTTCCTTGTCAAAGTAGGTGGGTGAAAGCGGCGTCATTTTGGTGTCTAGCCAGATTTCGTTTACCAGGTATTCATAGCCCCAAAGCACCTTGCCCTTGCCAGCTCCGAGGGTATCAGAGCGGCTGCACTTCATGCGGACGTCGGCAGATTTACCGAGATAATACAAACCTGGGCGACGCCCGGGAATGGGGACTTTGTAAGGAGCCGCCAGTGACCAATTGCCCTCGTAGGCACTGCCAGGGCAAAAGTCCTGCACCTCATTGAAAGAAACATAAGGCGCGTTGAAACTGGCGTTGAAGTTTTGATCAAAAAAATCCGAAAGTGGGTGAGATGGCGGTGATTCGCCTCCAAATACATCAGGGGCGAATCCTTCTCCTACTAGCAAGGCAATCAGGAGCAGAATAGCTCCTCCCAGAACCAAAACAAGGGTACGCTGGAAGCGGGACTTTTGGCTAAGAGAATGATTTTGACTTTGGACCGCTTCTAAGCGGGTACTTGACTCTTGTAGCTGATTTTGAAGCAATTCCTGAGTGAGCAGCCGATCAATGTTTTTGATGGCTCGCTGGTACATGCCCTCGGTCGCGGTCCCAGCAATGAGTTTGGAAAAAAGACTGGCACTGATGCACAGCTGCTCTGAAATAGAGCCAAAAGAAGAACTCCCAAATCTTGAGCTCAACAAATTTTTGGTTCCGTATTTTTCTTCAAGTTTTCGAATAAACTGCTCCTGCAAGCTTCCATCCATGT
>CAZFPQ010000504.1:0-2297 GCA_964521065.1 uncultured Bacteroidia bacterium
CACCCCTTGAGAAAGCTCTAGCAAGGACCCACTTTCCAGCTCCATGACACCTCTCCAGAAAACATCTTCACGGTCTGCAAACACATTTCCTTCTGAAATCACCCGAGAAAGTTCCATCCCATCGCCGAAACTTTTGATTCTCCCTGAGTAAATCATGAGATCATTCCACTCTCTACAAGTATCATCAATGTTGGTCACCAAGTAATCAAAAAGCATACTTGCAGAGCAGTTGAGGATGCTCTCGGCTCTCACGAGTGGGATTCTGCCATCTGAAAGAGGCAGGATCCAGGATTGGATAGCTGAATGGGAATTCCTAGGGATCCACAAACTAGAGCTATGCCAAGTGTTGTGCTCTGCAAGTAACTCTTGTCGCAGGCTAATTAAGGCATCTCGGGAGGGGTTGCCAACATTCATCTTAAGAAGGGTAAAGGAGTCATTTTCTTTATCATGTGCTTCCTCTTATGTGCCTTGTGGGAAAGCTATCTTTTCTAGGACAGGTACTGGCAATATTGATATATTTGCTCGGCAAATAAAAACCTAAGCACCTTCAAGCAAGTGAGCTCAATCAAAAAAGTAGTGACCTTTGGTGAGGTCATGATGCGACTGGCCCCTCCTGGCCACGCCAAGCTTTCCCAGACCGATTCTCTGAACTTAACCTTTGGAGGAGGCGAAGCCAATGTAGCCATATCTTTGGCATATTTTGGTTTACAAGCCCAGCACGTCACTTGTTTCCCTCAAAACACCTTGGGAAAATCAGCTACCCAATTTCTTCGCAGACATTGGGTCAATACGGCCAAAGTCAAATACTCTGGTAATGAAATTGGGATCTACTTCTTGGAACAAGGGGCGGTTCACCGATCTAGCCACGTGATCTATGACCGATCCTATTCTGCTTTTGCTCAAGCCGACCCAACCATCTACGACTGGAATGAGATCCTGAAAGATGCGGATTGGTTTCATTGGACTGGTATCACCCCTGCCCTAAGCGAACGAAGTGCCCAAGCCACCCTCGATGCACTTGGAGTCGCCAAAGATTTGGGGATCATGGTATCCGCAGATCTTGCTCTCAGGAAGAACCTATGGAAGTTCTCAGAAGACCCGATTGGATCGCTCCAACAGTTAATCGAAAAAACGGATGTCATCATTGGCGGCAACCGCGAGCTCGCAGCCATTGGGGAAGGGGAAGTAGATGAGCCCTACCGGGATCTGGCCAGCAAGGTCATCGACCAATTTCCCAACGTGAAAGTGATCGCGGATAAGGATCGAATCTCAAAAAATGCTTCTGTCAATATCATCAGGGGTAAGCTCTGGAATGGCCATGAAGAAATCATTACTGAGCCTCTAGAGGTAACTCACATCATTGACCGAGTAGGTACGGGTGATGCGTTTGCAGCAGGATTGATATATGGTCTATTAGAAAAGGCGACCCAGCAAGAGGCCCTAAACTTTGCCACCGCGGCCTGCGCGCTCAAGCATACCATTGAGGGGGATGCCAATATGGTGTCGGTCGAAGAAGTGGATCGCTTAGCTGGGGGAGATACCTCGGGCAGGATCATTCGGTAAGGCCAAGAACCCAGCCCCTACTCTATCGGCTCATCAAATGCGATCCGCTCGCGAATACATCTCGCAATGGGAGTCAGACTCATCGAATTTCGATTGCCCATGATGGCAAAGGATTTTCCATTCTCTAAGTTCAGCATAATATAGGAAGTGAAGCCCCAGTTAGCTCCTGTTTTTCTGATAGCCCGCACCCTTTGTTGGTCTGAATCCGTGAGTAAACCAAAGCCGAAATTGTAAAATGATTTGGTTCCGCTGTTCAGCCGTGGAATAGCACAAAGCTCCTCCACACTACGTGGGTCAAGTAAATTATCTTCCGCAGGCTGGGCAACGGACTCCTGAATGCTCATAAGAAACTGAACCAGATCAACAGGAGTGGTCCAGAGTCCTGCGGCAGCCTGCTGGGGATAGACATGATATCGGTCCTTGATGGGCTTCCCCTTTTTGGTGTGACCTGTACAGATTTCTCCGAGTTGCTCTTCACTCAACTGATAGCTAAAGAAACTTTGCCTCATACCACTAGGACCAAAAACTTGCTCCTCCATCTGATCTTGCAGGCTCTTACCGCTAATATCTTGGAGGGCTTGTTCTACCACACAATACCCCCCTCCTGAATAATTAAACCCTTCACCTGGAGGATATTTCACTTTGATTCCTCCTGATTCCCAAGGATGAACATGTTTCCCCTTTAGTACCTCTAGTAGGGTAGGAATATTCCGTTTGCTAGGGCGAAACCCCAG
>CAZFPQ010000504.1:2315-2949 GCA_964521065.1 uncultured Bacteroidia bacterium
ACCCCAGGAAGCCGCTTTGGTTGGTTCCTCCAGTGTGACTTAATAGTTGACGGGAACTCGGCACACTAATGCCATCTTTCTTATAAGGAGCAAGCTCCCAACTGGTCAAGTATTGATTGATAGGAGCGTCTAAACCCAGCAACCCAGCCTGGGAATAGCGTAAAGCCAAAATGGAAGTGATAGATTTACTCACCGAGGCTGCTTGCATGGGCGTATTAGGTGTCAAGGGGATTTGTGTTTCCTGGTCTTTGACCCCAAATGCTTTGACATAAACAACCTCTTGGCCTTCTGAAATGGCAATACTGATCCCAGGGAGCTTGTTTTCTACCATATAGGACCTAATGAACTGTTAATCTTCTTCCGTCAATTGACCGAAGGCCCAAGCTGGCAGTAGGGTGAGTCCCCAAAGAAGCCTTAGGGTGGTTTTTCTGAAGTAGTGCATGAGCTTAATAGGCTAAGTTATAGATGGATCTTTCGTTTTAGGAGATCAAAGAAGCGTTTTAAGGTTGTAAGCGAAAATTGTGAAGAATGACTTGCAATACTTAGAAGTTCTATGCATGTTTGACACATAGAACTTCTAAGTATATGTTTTCCAAAGAACTCATCGCAGCCTCTACCATTCCCATTGTGCTTT
>CAZFPQ010000505.1:0-2923 GCA_964521065.1 uncultured Bacteroidia bacterium
TTGTTCGACGTCCGACTGCTGGGTAAAGGAGGGCATGGAAATAGGGGGCTAATGAATTTGAAGGATTGAGCGAAGATTCAACCGCCGACCAGCGGGGTGAGTTTGATGAAGGAAACTTGAGTAGAGTCATCAACCAAGAATCGTTGATCCAGGTCCTCGGCCTGTTCGTCGTCGATGAGGATGAAAAAACCGTTGCGCTGGAAAGCCTCCAAGGCTACGTAGAGCTGCTTTTCGGGGTCGATGTACGCCCGTTTTTTGTTTTTTCCTTTGGCATTGAGGCGGGATTCCAACTTGCTGGGCTGCACCAAGCTGGGCAAGTAAGCCGCGTCGACCTTGGCCTCATAGTGCGCAATTTCTTGCCTGATGCGGGCCTCGATGAGGTCTTTGACGCTGATGTACTCCTCCTGGAATTGGAGGGAAATGGTATGGAGAACCCTGCCTGTGGCGGTTTCGTCGTGAATGGTGAGGGTGTGCATAGTTAAGATTACCTTGAATGGCTAGATGCCTGCAATCATCAGACCGGATAAAAATCTTCATTTCTCGCTGGAGTATCAAGAGAGGGATAGGCACTGTGTCAAGAATTGTCGCAGGCTTGGTGTAGCTCGGTCTTCCAGACCGATAGGATCCTACGGCTTGGAAAGCCGTGGTACACCGGAGGGCCACTATCACAGCCCATATGAGTATCAGCGTATGAGCTAGTCGATTTTGCTAATCGACTGGTAGTTAGAGGTATATGTGTCATGGTTTAATCCTTGGCCAAATCTGTACTGAAAA
Source organism: uncultured Bacteroidia bacterium (assembly GCA_964521065.1). GTDB lineage: Bacteria > Bacteroidota > Bacteroidia > J057 > J057 > CAYVAP01. The sequence goes on from CAZFPQ010000505.1 coordinate 775, forward strand.
AAACAGCGACAGTTGTATCTTTTTATGCGTTTTGCAGTCTTCTCACTGAACCAATAAAAATGTATGTTATGAATAACTGTCAATGTACCGACTGCAATTGTGAGAAATGTGACTGCAAGGATTGCTCAAGCAAAGACTGCACTTGTTCTAAGTGCACCTGCAAAAAGTGCGATTGCTGCTAGATTAACTTAAAGGTTGGTGCTTGCACCAGCCTTTACCCATCTCAAGGATATGAAGACTCAGGATATATGGAATGATTTCAATGAAGAGCTATATTTTTTCATCCTCAAAAAGGTCAAGGACAAACATGTAGCCAACGACATTTTCCAAAATACCTTCTTAAAAATCCATAAAAACCTCTCCCGACTCCAGCAAAAGGAAAAAGTCAAGGCCTGGGTGTTTCAGATTTCGCGCAATGAGATAAGCAATTACTTCCAGGCGGAATCTGTCTATGTAGCACAATCGGATGCCTCTCAAGAAGCTCTTTTGCAGGAGTACCAGTTTGTCTGCTGCTTTGATCGCCTGATCAATGAGCTGCCGGATATGTATCGGGAAGTAATTGAGATGGTTTACATCAAGGGATACAAACAGAAAGATGCGGCTCGGGCATTGGGCATCAGCCTAGAAAACACCAAGGCAAGGATTAGAAGAGCCAAAGAGATGCTGAAGGACAAGTTTAGGGCCTGCTGTAAATATGAGCTCGATAAGAAGGGCAAGCTCGTGGGCGAGCCGAATTGTTCGGGGTGTTGAGGGGATAGGGAGCTATTGATTAGCCGGAAATCTTTACGCAGGGTTTTATTAAACCTCAACGTCTGGCCGCCTTCCTACGGCTCCCCAAAGCACCTATTCGCGGAAACAGAATCTGGCTGGCTATCGTAGAGTGGTCTGATAATTAGGGCCAATGGCCATGTTCCGTATATTGGTCGATCAAGTACCCGGTTGAAGCTTCTTATGTAGCTGTCAGCAACCTTTACGATCAAACGTCATGGAGAATATAATGAGTGCTATTTCCATCATCTTGCTGGGTGCCCTGCTACCGGCTTGTGGCAACATGGAAGAACCTGACACGACCGTGACGGAGATTTTGTACATTTTTCCAGAAGAAAGTGAGCCGCACGAAGGGACTTGGTTACAATGGCCCCACCAGCATCAATATGGCATCGCTTATCGCAACAGCCTCGATGCCACCTGGGTGGCCATGACTGAAGCGCTGGTGAGTGGGGAAAGGGTCCATATCATTGCCTATGACGAGACAGAGAAAGATCGCATAGCCAGCTTGCTGACGAATGCGAACGTGCCTTTGGGGAACGTAGATTTTCGCCTCTATCCGACGGATGATGTCTGGATTCGAGACAATGGACCCATTTATGCCAAAGACCTAAACGGCGAGTTGGTGATTCAAGACTAGGGCTTTAACGGTTGGGGGCAAAAGACTGATCCTGCATCCGGATTTCCGATAGCATTTGAGAATTGTGATGCCATCCCGGCCAAGGTGGCTGCAAATCAGAACATCCCGCTGGTAGACCTCAATGGCACGATGATCAATGAAGGGGGAAGTGTGGTGATAGATGGAAACGGAACCCTCATGGCCTGTAAAAGCTCTATTTTGAACAACAACCGAAACCGGGGTATGACCCGGACCCAGGCGGAAGAGATTTTTACCCAATACTTGGGAGTCACCCATTTCATCTGGCTAGATGGACGATCTGGACTTGATTTGACGGACCAGCACATTGATGGTTTTGCGGTATTTGGGAACTCCACCACCATCGTCACCATGAGCGAAAACGACCTACTGGAATACGATGTTCGGCAACGGGACATTGATCAGCTCTATGCCGCAACCAATAAGGATGGCCAGCCTTATACCTTCTTGCAAGTTCCCCTAACGCAAAATACCGTTAGAAAGACCGATGGCAGCGACCTAGGCTACAAAGGCTCCTACATCAACTACTACATCGCCAACGACAAGGTCCTGGTCCCCAACTATCATGACCCCCATGACGCCGTCGCCAATGGCATCATCCAAACCCTGTATCCATCTCGAACGGTAGTCGGTATAGACGTGAGAAACCTATATGAAAATGGGGGGATGGTACATTGTGTGACCCAGCAGCAGCCGGCGGAATGATGAACGGCCATTCTAGCC
>CAZFPQ010000506.1:0-2914 GCA_964521065.1 uncultured Bacteroidia bacterium
TTTACCAGAGTCTCACGATTTACCCATCTCGGTCATGGCTTTGCTGCTTGATTCTAAGGCTTCTTGGGCCTTTTCTATCGACTCTTGCCTTTCGGCCTTTTGTAGCTGCTGATTTAGCTGCTTTTGCCTCTTTTCTTCCGCCTTGAACTTTCGGAGCGCGGCCTGGTCGAGTCCTTTGGTTTTTCTTTTTGATTCGAGTACCACCTGCTCCAAGGTATGGGTCTCTGGGTGAACGTAGAATTCCTTGTAAATCTCCTCATTCCACTTCCTTGAAGGCCTGTGATTGCTGAGGATGAGATATTTTTGCTCCCGCTTACACCACCATCCACCTGCTTGGGACTCTACCTTATCAGCCACAAACCAGTAGAGGCAATTTTTAAATTCTTGGAGCCTGGTTGGGATTCTTGCGAATACCTCTTGCTCTACCTCATCCCAATCTCGGCCGATGTTTCCCCGCAGGAAGCGAACCAGCAGACCATAGTTGATCTTCCCATTGTAAAATTTGAATGTTTTGGAGTAGGATTCCCGCTTAGGTAAATCCTCTAACTCAAGGTCCGTTTTGCTGTTTCTTGTGTCGCGATAATGCCCCTGCCAAAAGTGGTCTCTTTTGCTGCCCGAAGTTTTCAAACGGCTAATCAGCCATCGTTTACTTCTATCTTTTCTTGTGTTGCTCATTTTACTTGAAGCTTGTGTATGCCAGGCTTTAGAACAGCGTATATGGCCCCTAACCCCTTCATCCCAAACCATTGAGATCAATGATTACTCATAGCTTACGTATAAGAACCAAAATGTATATCGCCCACATTTTTCACTAAAGACCTTCCCTCAGCCGTCCATTGATCACTTCACTTACCTCGTCAGCCAAGTCCACCACCATGAAATGACCTCCCTGAGGAATGAGGTGAATGCGGGGATCTTTGGAGGGAGGAATCACCCTATCCTTTCCGCCCGATATTTTCAGGACCTCTCCTTTAATTGGGGCCGTATTAGACCAAGTTATCAACTCGATGGAGGCCCACTTGCCAAAGGTCCAATCGGTGTCATCGAGAATTTGTCCGAGCAGGTTCTGATGGTGGGTTCCAAAGAGCCAATAGATCACTTTTCTTGGCGGGTCAAAATACTTACTCGGAATCCATCGAAGGAGTCCCAGTCTCCCCAGTAAGCGAAAACTGCTGCGCAGTTCGTATTTCGTCTCTGCTGAAGAGATCAGAATGGTCAGCTTGGGGCTCAATTGCTTCGCGAGTTCTACCGCCACCAAGCCGCCAAAGCTCACCCCGAGCAAAATGAACTCCTCTTTGGTGTCAATGGCCTCGGAGAGGCGTAGGGTGTAGGCTGAGAGGAGCTCGCCCTTTTGGGGAGCGATCCAAGGGATGGGGATGATTTCTGCCGAGAGGTTCAGGTAGCTGAATACCCTTTCATCTGCTCCGAGTCCGCTTAGGGCGTAGATTTTCATTTTTGAAAAGAGGATTTTCGCAGGTGAATCTAGATCTCTTCAGATAGTCAACTCATTCCCTCTTCTTCAACCTCGCCTTCATCACGTGATACAAATCATAGCTCATGATTTCAGGGATGGTATCGCTGCCCATTACCTGATCCCCGCTTATCCGGGTAGGATCTGACAGCACAGAGGTGATCTCATACTCCAATCCCCCGTCGCTCAAGCACATGCGTGATTGGAGTTCGCTGCCCATGCCGCTGAACACGGTATACAGGCAATTGTCATTGAGGTAGGCGTCTAGGATGATGCTGTTTTTCTCGTCGATAGCAAAGTGATAAGTAGACGGATCTACACTCAGCAACTCATATTCCCTGAGGTCAGGTTTGTTGGGGTCCCGTTGGTAATTGATCACAAAGTTCCACCCAGAGTCCAGGGGCATAATTTCCAAGGACATCGGAAAGGAATCGGTGTTGACGTTGTAGGACCAGATGTAGACGGTTCCTTCCCAGGTGCCCTCCCAGGCAGAGGGGAGGACTTGGGCCTGGGTTTGGCCCCTTAGGAAGAGGAAGTGAATGAAGGCAAGGAAGAAAATACGCAAGAAGAGGCTCATGGTTAATTCATCTAATTTGAACACAAATGGTCTTGACAGCCATGAAGATAATTCACCCCACACATAGCTCTCTCAACTTCTGATAAAACATCTCCACATCGGTTTGCTCAGGCAGGCCCGCCACCTGACCATCCCCTAGCTCCATGATGATCCACTCACCCTCAGCGGTTTTGGCGATGTCCATGGTAAAAAACTTACTCCCAACCTGCTTCCCAATGGCGAGGATGGCAGGGTCAAGCTTTGGCGCTGCTTGGTAAACCCCCTCTTCCCAATAAGGCAGCACCTGCATGATTTGGCCATTCACCCAGAAGATTCGGTATTCCTCCGACAAGGGCATCCCGCTTTGGCTGTGCTCGGTCAGTTTGTTCAAGGCTACGTACTCCCGTAAGACGAGTCCGCCGACCAAACTTTCTCCCTGAAGCTCGATAAATCGATTGATTACTTGGTTGGCTTGCTTCTCGTCTCGCAAGTCGGGGATGTAACAGGCCTCCTCCCAATGGTGCTTCAGAGACTTCACGTAGTCCTTCACGATGGCTCCTCCCGTTAGGCTGGCCAGTGCCGCTTGAATGACGGCAGGATCCCTCATGTCCTCCTTGGGAATGATCACCGAGCGTGGGCTCTTGGCCTGAATCAGCTCAAAGGAGCGGGGAAAAAGATGCCCCTCTCCGTAGGCTAGGGGATCGTTGATCAGTTCGAGGTTTTTCTCACGTAAGGCCTCATAGAGCAACTGATATGCTTCTTCACGCATCATCCATCCCCGGTAGATGGCTCGGCTTGGTTTTTCCGCGATGGGGATGCGGGAGAGGGCTTGTGGTACATCCTGCTCGTCCACCAGGGCTTCATGACTGAGCAAGCCCAGCCCAAAA
>CAZFPQ010000507.1:0-2910 GCA_964521065.1 uncultured Bacteroidia bacterium
AGCAAGTAAACCTAGAACTCCCTGATGGCAGTCAGCGCAGTTTCCCTGTCGGGATAACTGGCTATGAAGTCGCCAAAGACATTTCCGAAGGTCTGGCCCGCAACGCCCTGGCCATCACGGTTGACGGCGCTACTTGGGAGCTTACACGCCCCATCAACCACGATGCCTCGGTAGCTATCCTTACTTGGCGAGATCAGTTGGGCAAAGAGGCGATGTGGCACTCTTCTGCCCACATCCTAGCCGAAGCCCTTGAGGAATTGTATCCTGGCATCAAGCTGGGATTTGGTCCCCCCATCGAGCGAGGCTTTTACTACGACATCGATTTTGGCGACTATGAATTTGGCGCCCATGACTTTGAAAAAGTCGAGAAGAAATTCATGGAACTGGCTAAGTCTGGGGAAACCTTTGAGCGCAGGCCTGTTTCGAAAGCCGAGGCCTTGGATCACTACCGTCAAAAAGGAAACGAATATAAAGTAGAACTGATCGAAGGGCTTGAGGACGGCAACATTACCTTTTACCACAGTGGAAACTTCGTAGATCTGTGTAAAGGGGGCCATATCCCCAATTCCAAGTTGATCAAAGCGGTCAAAATTCTCAATACAGCTGGGGCTTATTGGCGTGGCAACGAGCATAACCCTCAACTCACCCGCATCTACGCCGTTTCCTTCCCCAAGAAGAAGGAACTGGATGAGCATCTACAGATGCTGGAGGAGGCCAAAAAGCGCGATCACCGCAAGATTGGTAAAGAGTTAGAGTTGTTTACCTTCTCAGAAAAGGTAGGACTTGGTCTTCCCCTATGGCTGCCCAAAGGCGCGCGATTGCGCGAAACTTTGGCCAAGTTTATGCAACAGGTGCAAGAGGATGCGGGCTATGAGCAAGTCGTTTCGCCTCATATCGGGCGCAAAGAACTCTATGTCACCTCAGGCCACTGGGAAAAATATGGCGAGGACAGCTTCCAGCCTATTGGTACCCCCCAGGAAGGGGAGCAGTTTATGCTCAAGCCCATGAACTGCCCCCATCACTGTGAAATGTATGCTTCGCGCCCTCGTTCTTATCGAGAACTGCCGCTCAGGTTAGCTGAGTTTGGTACCGTTTATCGTTATGAACAATCGGGAGAGCTACACGGCCTCACTCGGGTCAGGGGTTTTACCCAAGATGATGCCCATATTTTTTGTCGTCCTGATCAGGTCAAAGAGGAATTCAAAGCGGTCATTGACATCGTACTCTATATCTGCCGCATCATGGGCTTTGAATTCACTGCACAGATCTCCGTGAGGGATTTGGAGAAACCAGAGAAATACATTGGTGATCCAGCTTTATGGGAGCAGGCAGAAAATGACATCCGCGAGGCAGCGGCTGAGGTTGGATTAAAAACAGTTGAAGTGGCTGGGGAGGCCGCCTTTTATGGTCCCAAGCTGGATTTCATGATCCGTGACGCCCTGTTCCGCGAATGGCAGCTAGGGACAGTGCAGGTGGACTACAACTTGCCCAACCGCTTTGACCTTTCCTACATCGGAGCAGATAACGAGAAGCATCGCCCCGTGATGATCCATCGGGCTCCGTTTGGTTCTCTGGAGCGTTTTACTGCAGTGCTCATAGAGCATACTGCGGGTGATTTTCCGCTTTGGCTGGCTCCAACCCAGGCCCTGGTGTTACCCATCGGGGAGGTCTTTAACGACTACGCCATTCAAGTAAAGGAGGAGCTCCGCAAGGCTGGATTCCGCGCAGACGTAGACCTTCGCAACGAAAAAGTAGGGAAGAAGATCCGTGACGCAGAAATCGGGAAGTTCCCCTACATGTTGGTAGTCGGTGAGAAAGAGAGAGATTCACATGGCGTAGCCCCTCGTAAACGGAAATCTGGCAACTTGGATACCATGTCCGTGGAGGCATTCATTGCTCACTTGAAGGGTGAGATCGAGGAGATGCTGAAGTAGAGAAGGGGAAGGATGATGTTTGTCTGAGGACGAACATCATCAAACAAGATAATCAGATCTCGGTCGTCCTCAGACGGCCGAGATCCATAAGCCCCAACATCCCACTCAAAATCTCGTATCTTTGCCCTGGCATGCAAAGAAGATCAAACATCAGGGAATTGAGCCAAGCTCAATTGGAGGAGGCCTTACTGGCCATGGGCGAGAAAAAGTTTCGGGCTCAGCAAGTACATCAGTGGCTGTGGCAAAAACACGCAGGAAGCTTTGAAGAGATGACCAATCTCAGCAAATCTTTACGCGAAAAGCTCACGGACAACTATGAGATCGGTCAAGCACAAATCGAAAATCAGCTGCACAGCAAAGATGGAACGGTTAAGTATGCCTTCAAATTGGCCAATGGCCAAGAGGTAGAAGGAGTATTGATCCCTACGCGTACCCGAGTTACGGCTTGTATCTCCTCTCAAGCCGGCTGCTCTCTTTCTTGTAAGTTTTGCGCTACGGGTTTTCTCGATCTCAAGCACAACCTGAAGCACTACGAAATCTATGACCAAGTCTTCTCTCTCAATCAAGAGAGTGAAAAACACTTTGGAAAGCCTTTGAGCAACATCGTCTACATGGGCATGGGTGAACCCCTGCTTAATTACCGACACGTGATGGGCTCGATCGAGATGATTACAGGTGAACAAGGAATGGGCATGTCCCCACGCCGCATTACCGTTTCTACGGCGGGAGTAGCCAAGCTGATCAAGCGCTTAGGGGATGATGGAGCAAAGTTTGAGTTTGCCCTTTCCCTCCACGCCGCCAACGACGAGAAGCGCAACCAGATCATGCCCATCAATGAGAGTAACTCTTTGGAGGCGCTCAAAGAGGCCTTGACCTATTTTTACGAAAAAACCCACACCCGCGTCACCTACGAGTACATCCTACTCAAGGACCTCAATGATAGCTTGGAAGACGCGCGAGAATTGGTGGAGTTTGT
>CAZFPQ010000508.1:0-2893 GCA_964521065.1 uncultured Bacteroidia bacterium
AGTCAGACTCCTACTTGGGGCCCTTTATCCCAAGTACTCGTGGCAAGACAAGTTTTGGCCGTAAACTCAACACCTAAACAGTCTCATAAGACTGAAAGCGTTTCCTCTGTATATCGTAATCTTATCTATCCCCTATTGGATTTGATGTCCGCGAATCGGCCCATCTATACCGCAGGTTTAGCCAAAGGCCAAAGCTAGTCCCCAACTGTTGGCCATTGTATCGTTGATACAGAGGCAAGTCCACCAATGCCGTCAGTTGAAGCCGGGGGCTGGCTTCAAACCCGATCTGTGGACTGGCATACAGTCGATTAGAGCCCGTGGGTATGATCTGTTCGCGTCCGTTGCCAAGGGGAATGCCCTGGCCAGTCAGCGGGCGAGAATCTCGCCCTCGCCATTCATTTCGAAGTTGAGCCACCAAGGTCCAACGAAAATGTGGACTATAGCTAGCGAAAGCCCCTAGAGACCAGAAGTGGCCATATCGGTATTGATCGGGATTTTGTCCCTTCCACTCCAGGCGAGAAAGCGCAAATAGCCTAAACTTTTGAGCTAGGAAAACCTTCTGGAAAAAGACCGTATGCAGTGCGTCCATTGATCCGGTAGAAGGCTGAAGGTCTCGTGGCAAAAGGATACCATCCTGGGTCTGTTGGTAGCTGCCTAACGGTAGTTTGAATCCCAATGCACTGGTCAACTCCCATCCAGAGATGGGGTTTTGCCAGAGGTTGATCCGGGCGAGAATGTTGAGATCGGTGAATCCAACTCCCCGGAGAGAGGCAGGCAAGATGCCGGGTACAAAGGCTTGGGTTTTGGCCAAAAAATAGCCGCTTTCGGCTTCTAGGGTTAGCCGCTCACTCAGCCCATAAGTCATGGCTAAGCTAAGGTGCTGGAATGCCCCTGAAGCGACAAAATAGGCCTCTATGGGCTGGCTTTCCTCAAAATATTCTCCTGAATATCCGTATCGATACCCCACAAACAACTGCCAGATACCTGTTTGGCTAACTCCTGGATTAACCGCTCCCCCGATTGGATTGCCTGGAGTACAGCATTGGGCAAAAGCAAAGTGGGTAGCAAGCAGGCCCAACAACAGCAGCAGCCAGGAAATGAAAACTTGGGCAAGGCTTTTCATCAACGTACTTGAACTTTTAGGCGATAAGTGATGGGGCGTAAGCCCCCCTCTTCGCTGACTGTGGCCATAACCAGATAGGTACCTGGCCCCAATTGAGGTAAAGGCCAGCTCAGGTTTTGATATCGAATGAGGGTTTCATCGTTTTGGACACGCCGGTTGAGCAAAAGTCGCCCACTGGGGCCTATTAGTTTGATGTCTAGGGTGTTGGCGCGAGGGTTTTGGGCCCAGTCAAGTCTGAAACGCAACACGCCATCCTCGACCAGACTGGGAGCGGGCTGGATCATGCGCCGCTCAAAATCGGTTTGTGAGGTGTTGAAACTATATATCAATGACCATTCGGTAGTGTCCCCATCTTTGAGATAAGTCCGTATAATCCAATAGTACCGCCTTTGCGGAGCAAGATTAAATTCAATAGCTAAGGTATCGCGGACAAAAGCTTGGCGGGTGTCACCCGCGCATCCTTCAAAGCAGAGAGGATTGTCACTTACTATATATTCATATCCAGTAGCATCTGGTAGAGTTTGCCAGCTGATTACGTAGGAGTTTGGAATGGTACCTGGTATTCCCTCTTCACCATTGTCTGGTGTACGCCCAAATTGAGCCCAAACTGAGAGGAGAGGACCCATGAGAAGCAAGGTAAATAGGAAGCGCCATTTGTACATGGAGGTTCGTTTTGACTAGATAGTTTATGTCATGAATGAAGAAATATCCAACTCAAAAATAATCGACAATTCTCCTGCCGTTTGTCGTCTCAATTACCAGGTTAAGGACTTACTCTACCCTGAGCTTTTCAGCTACTTGTCGCCATGTGCCATCCGTATCTTGCCAACGATGTATGCATAGATACAGTCCACTGGAAAGGGGCAGGGGAAGGCGCACCGTTCGATTTTCCTTGCTTAAAGTAAAGCTAGTGATTTTCCTCCCCTGTAGGTCTTGCAGGGTTCCTTGGTAGTTGACGGGCTGTATGGGTGTTGGGAAATCAATCGAAAAACTTTGCCCTGTCATAATAGGTTGGGGAAAAATGCGAGGCTTTCCAAACAGGGTAGCTTGGGAACTGCCTAGACTCGCGAGTGAGCCCTCCTGATAAAACTCTGGCCTAATCATTAACGCTCCCCCAAAACTAAGGGGGGTCCATTGACCTTCATTGTCAAAAAAAGTCAAGTTGTCCCGATCAAAGTTTAGGTCATAGCCCACACCGATGGGCAAGGCATCACTCTGCTGAATCCCAATCCAAAAAGTCTCTGGCACGGCGATCGGGGCTGGAAAAGGGTAGCGAATGAAGGTGTTGCTCCGCTCACCGTATTGTACCCGCATCCCTCCAGCTTGAGAAGTAAGGATGGAGTCAGGATTAGGTTTATTCCAGATAACGACACGAAAGGGTTTCTCTTCTAAGAAGCTTACCTCTCCGTTGATCGTATTGAGATAGACTTGAGGCACAAAGCAAATCCAGACGGCGGTGAGGGAATCAGGCCTAGGTAAATCGACCTGGGTGCCAAACCCCCTAGGTTTATTGATGCCAAATCCTGCATCTGCTTCTCCATCGTCATAGGCGAGTAAGGAGTCCACCCGGAAGGTAACAGAAAAGCTATCGTTGCTGGAAGATTGATCGCTGTGCCCTGGAAAATAGCTCTCCATTACGTATCCACCTGCTTCAGCCAGCGCTTGGTCTCCAAAAGCATCAAATACCACACTCACGGGCTGGGCGTAGGGAGCTATGGAAAGGTTTTCGCTGCGAATTCCTCCCCCACTAAATGGCTGTCCAGTACGTAG
>CAZFPQ010000509.1:0-2868 GCA_964521065.1 uncultured Bacteroidia bacterium
ATGGGCTATGGGCTATGGGCTATGGGCTATGGGCTATGGGCTATGGGCTATGGAAAATCTTCCTTAACTCCTTTAACTCTCTTAACTTTTTTAACTTTTTAACTCCCTTAACTCTTCCTACCCCCTCTCCCCCCATACTTACCCAGCCTCTTCTTCAGTTCTTGTCGGATTTCATACAAAATCAAGAAGTTGGCTGCCCAAAAGGCATTTCCGGAAAGCTTGGGGGATTTTCCTTTGCCCAAGCGAAGGATCTGCTGGGCATAAAAGCCCCCTTCAGAAGAAGAGTTGAAGACCTTGATTCCCGAGCGAAAGGCCAAGTTTTCCAGTCGATCTAGCTCCCCATTCAAAAAGGCGGGTATCTCATCAAGGTTGGTGAGGAAGGGCCGAGCCATGCCGATCAGGTCCACTTCACCCTTCTCTAAAACCTCGTTACAGAATTCAAGAGAACGAAAGCCGCCGGTGATCATGAGGGGAATCCGACTGACAGCCCGAATTTTTTTAGAAAATTCGATGAAATAGGCTTCACGACGCCGAGTGCTTTCTTTGACTTCTGTAGCTTCATCATTGGCTTCAAAGAAAACGAGCTTTTCATAGGTTCCTCCCGAGACTTCCAGCAAATCAATCTTGCCCTCTAACATCTGGATAACCTCTAGCGATTCCTCTTCGGTAAATCCTCCTCGTTGAAAGTCAGACGAATTGAGCTTGACGGAAATAGGGAAATTTGGTCCCACCACCTCACGGGCTTGCTCAATGATGCTCAGGAGTAAGCGGCTGCGGTTTTCCAGGCTCCCTCCCCACTGATCGCTTCGGTGATTGGTCTTGGGAGAGAGAAACTGACTGAGCAAATAGCCATGGGCAGAATGGAACTGGACACCGGTAAAACCAGCTTCTTTGCAAAGCTTTGCGGCTTTAACAAAACCTTGAATGACTTGTTGGATATCGGCCTCACTCATCGCGCGAGGCTTTCCAAACAAGCCCAACAGTTTCAGTTTTACTTCTGATGGTGCCAAAGGTCGAGCGGTTGAGAATCGAATGGTTTGTCGACCCGCGTGAGAAATTTGCACCCAAGCCTGGTTATCGTTGGAGGTAGCTGCTTGAGCCCAACTTTTTAGGCTAGGCAAGACGCTGTCGTCTCCCAAGTAGACATTCCCCGAAGATTCCACGTGGATTGGGTCAACCACAGCATTGCCCGTGAGAAGCAAACCCGCTCCCGTTTGGGCCCACTTCTCATAGAGATGGTTTAGGCGTTGAGTAGGCCGAAGGTTTCGGTCACTCATGCGTTCAGTCATGGCTGCTTTGACCAGTCGATTTTTGATTACCACGCCACAGGGCAAGGTGAAAGGCGTTTGCAGTAGATTTTGCTCCATTTTGGGTGAGTAAAAAGCCAGAATTAATGCGACTAGGCTAAACGGGTATCCCTGCCCCTCATCACATCTCCGCTGTTAACCAAAAAGTAAGACGAACGCCATTCACTCTTAGTCTTTGGATTAAGGAGATACCTAAAGACAGATCGACTAGTATATATGAAAGTTGCCGAGATCCGCCAACCCCGCTACCTGCTATCTAGGTTGACCTACCTAGATTGTAGTCGACACTCAAAGTTGTATATTTATCTCAGGATGCTGCTACCTTCACCATTATACTCGCATGCCTAGTCTTTCTACCCATGCCTCGTGGCTTGAATTTGAACTATTCAAAGATTTTACCGAAGAGGAGCTAAGTCAGATCCTTACTCGTAGCCAGGTAAGAGAGTTGAAGCCAAAAGAAATTCTCATCCACCTGGGTCAAGCAAATAGAACCCTTTTCTTAGTTGTTGAGGGGCAGCTCGAAATTGTGCTGGAAAAAGACGGGACGGAAATGACCCTGCCTATTCAAAAGGGGGAATGCCTGGGCGAAATGTCCCTGATGATGGAAAGTCCCACCTCGGCGCTGGTTCAGTCACAAGGCGAGAGTACAGTCTTGGCCATTAGCGAACAGGTGTTTTGGGATTTTCTCATGTCCAAACGCAAGGGTGCCCGTAACCTCATGAGTCTGATGGCTTCTCGGTTGCAGCATACCAATCACCTATTGATCAATGAAGTAGAGGAACAGCTTAAATATAAGCACCTGCAACGTGAGCTAGAGACTGCTGGCAAATTACAAGCTGACATTGTTCCCAATGGAAGCCAGCTGCTTCCTCATCACCCCCAGGTAGATGCCTACGCCCTCATCGATCAGGCCCGAGATGTGGGTGGAGATTTTTATGATGCGTTGGAGCTGGACAATGAGCATATTTACCTAACGGTAGGAGATGTATCGGGCAAAGGGATGCCAGCGGCCCTTTTCATGGTGCGCGCCTTTACCTTCCTCCGCCTGCTAATCAGCAATAATCCAGGATTTGAGGATGTGATTCCTGCCCTCAACCAGTGGCTGGCTAAGAACAATGATAACATGATGTTCATCACCATCTTTGCCGGCGTTTTGAACCTCAAAACCGGCGTTCTTCGCTACGTCAATGCTGGACATAATCCCCCGTTTCTAGCCCAAGCAGGAAAGCCTTTCTATATTCCAGACTTACCTAATGCTCCCTTGGTAGGGGTGTTGGACCAAGCCCAGTTTGAAATCAATGAGCTCACCCTCGCTCCGGGAGATGCCATCATCCTCTACACCGACGGCATTTCCGAAGCCACCAACGCTGATCAAGTCATGTTCGAAACTGAGCGTACCCAAGATGTTCTGAATCAAGAAAACTGGTCCAGTATGTCTGAATTGGCCCAAGCGCTTAAAGCAGCCGTTGAAACCTTTGTAGGTGAAGCTCCTCAGCACGACGATTATACCATTTTTGCCTTGCGCTTTCTTGAAGCAATGACATGAGGAGTTAAGGGAGTT
>CAZFPQ010000510.1:0-2849 GCA_964521065.1 uncultured Bacteroidia bacterium
TAGCAGTTGGGCTTGCACGTATTCACGATCATTTACAATATCCTTGTCAGCTACAGTCTATAGTTACCCCCAATTTTCGGACCATGGATTTATGTTCCAACCCAGGCCTGCCCATGAGGCTACTTGATCCATGGTAATTCCCCCATGATAAAATAGGGACATGCCATAGTTCCCATTAGGACCCGGTATACTTAGTGCAGGAATGGCATAGGCAAAATTTCCCGTGTAATTTGATACCTGAGAACCTGAACCAAAAGGCTCAAAGGAACTGAACTCTGGCTGGCCAGGGCCGCCAGTAACGGACTGAGCTCCTGCCTCAAAAGGCGCCCAGTAAATGGCCAATAAGTAGATCAGTGAAATGGAAAATCGTCTCATGTCCAATTGATTTTTCATGGCTGAAATATGGTTAGGGTGAAGTAGTAAGAGATTGCAGGATAGTCCAGGCTTCGGCTTTGCCACGATCCATTTTGTCTACCGTACAATTGTAAGAGGCGACCCATAGGCGATCCTCAATGTCAGTGAAGAACATTAGGTTATAAATCCGAGTGTCAATGGCTTGACTGACGAACTCCATGACGGCGATTTTCCGGCCACCGACGGAAGTGACTTCTTCCCTTTCCCACTCGACGATGGCACCTCCCTGTTTAACCTGCTGAGCGAACTGCGACAGAAGTAGGCGCAGGTTAGTCTGCGATGCGCGGGCCAGAAGGTGGTTGACTACTAGATTAACCGAGGTCGTAGAATCCGTAAAGGCCGCCAAAGGCACCTGTGGATATTTGAGGCGTACCTCCTGCTCTGTCATGTGGCGCATGGCCGAGGAGAGCTGGAGTTGCACCCCAGCCACCCGTACTTGATGAATGGACTCCGATACTCCATCAGTTATCGTGATTGAGGTGGAAAGTTCAGTTTCTGGAGTTTGGGCTGGCGCGGTGGATTCGCCGGGGGAGGTGCAGGCGGTTAGCAGCATCGAGAATAGAAAAGCTATCAGGGTACGCATCAAGCAAAATTTAATTAGTCAGATGAATCTTTACGGCTCGCCTCAATCTCCTTCATCTTGGGCTTGTAATGCCGTTTGTTGGCAAAGCTTCCGAGCGGAGTCCGGTAAAACAAACTCATATCGCCGTCCAGGACATTGGTCCTCTCGTCGATATCTAGATCCAGTTGTGTGAGGTTGGCGTGAGCCTCGAAAGGAGACAGGGTCGGCAATTCTCCACACCCCCACAGGCGAAGCTCCTGTAGCTGGCGTAGTTTAGCAAACCGATAGGCCTCCTTGCCCACATGTTTGGCTACTTCGAACCGAACGGTGGTGAGGTTTGCACCATCCAGTTGCTCTACCCCCGCCAAAGATTTCAGGCGACTGGTGTAGGCAAAGTCGAGCCACTCCAGATTCGTCAGGGCTTCGATGCCCTCCCATCGCTCAATGCGGCTTTCCTTCAACATCAGGGTATTCAGCTGCGGTAAGCCCTGAAAGGGCTTGAGGTCCGGTAAGCCATAGTACCGGATATCGGCATAGATTAAGTTGGGGCACTGGAAGAGGCCCGTGGTACCTTTACCCCAGTTGAATTCCACACATTGTAGCTGAGGAAAACGAGAAAAATCGATCACATCTTCAATAGATCTTAGAATAACCGTTTTGAGGTTTTGGCACAAATAAAGAGGAGAAAGATCTAGCCCGAGGCCGTTAACTACTTGAATCCATTCGAGAAATGGAAAATCCTTCAGAAACTCCAAGCTATCGTGCTTGAATTTGGAATAGGTGAGAATATTCAAGCCACGAATATCCTCCTGGAGCATATATGCCCTGATTTGATCGATTCTGTCAGAATCAAATTTTACAAACCTCCGATAACGGAGTTGATCTTCAAGTGGATTTATGTTCATCGCAATTCTGATCAGATCAATATGTGTAAATAGGTATATCGTAGCTTGGATATATGCGGCGAAAAAGGAGATTGCGAAAACGCCCTATCGGATTTCTTTTATTTAGCATGGGCATGCTTCTATCATCCCTGAGATAGCGATACACCTTCTGCTCTTTAATCTGTCGATGATGTCGGAAACGTCTGGCGCTCCACTTCGGTGAAGGACTCATGGGCAGGTAATCTACTCGATGTATGGGGTCTTGTAAGAACCTCTTTGAGTTTGCGTGTTCCCCAATTCGTCTGGCAAAGTCTTTGGTTTCACCTACATAAGCCGCTCCTGATTTCGTAAAAATAGTGTAAACTCCACCAATTTTGTCAGCCTGCGTGGCCTTTTTCATGAACTTCCCCGCCGTCGCCACCCACCCGGCAAAGGGCAGCATCGCGGCAGCGCTCAGTCCCGCGTTGACGTAGTCGCCTCTACCTAGGTAGATCAGCGCATTGATCCCATCGGCAATCTCGCCAAAAGCGGGGATCATGCCAAGCACATCCAATCCAGTCTGCACAGCGTCAACGGCCCCAGAGAGACTAATTCCACCCACTGCCACGCCTGGCATACTAATATCCGACACAAGAGGTGGGGGCGAGGGGGCAAGTGCCAGGGGGCTAATACTTACTTCTGGAACCGGTATTGTATTAGTATAGCCTTCAAATTCGGGGGTTGAAAGACTATATTCCAAACTACCAGAAACTCCCGAATGATACCATGATGCAGTGTATAATTGTCCATCGTAAAATTGGTAAAATTCATGCCAATCTCCCGCAGAACTCAATGCTATGGCATCACTTAGGGCTGATTGGAGGTGCGCAGGCCAATGAGAAGCCATTCTAGCCGTAATTAAGACCGGATCTAGGTCAAACGAGGGATCACTCCACCCCCCCGTAGGATCCACCATATTCACCGGATCATTCCCCATCGCCAGATAAGGC
>CAZFPQ010000511.1:0-2833 GCA_964521065.1 uncultured Bacteroidia bacterium
TCGTTGGCTGGATATAATATCCTCCTTCAAGTCCTTCGATGAAGGCAGCTCCTCCTCCGGTCATTACTTCGCAGCCTTCTTCCTTACCGATGTTGATATAGTTGAGTATTTTTTCGTATTGATCATTGGAAGCCTGGGCCCCCATCATGGTATTAGGATCCATGGGGTGCCCTAATTTGATGGCTTCAGTACGCTCTATGACCCGCTCCATGAAGGCCTCAAAAATGCTTTCTTCTACCAAAAGACGAGAAGGACAGGTACATACTTCCCCTTGGTTAAAGGCAAACATCACTGCACCTTCTAAACACTTGTCAAAGAAATCATCATCGGCGTCCATGACGCTTTTGAAGAAGATGTTGGGGGATTTTCCTCCCAACTCCAAGGTAACCGGAACGATGTTTTTGGAAGCATACTGCATGATCAACTGACCCGTAGTGGTTTCTCCTGTAAAAGCAACCTTACGCACATCTGGGTGAGAGGCTAGAGGCTTACCTGCTTCTACTCCAAAACCGTTCACAATATTAAGTACACCTGCTGGTAGGAGGTCTTCAATCATTTCCATCAAAATGAGTATGCCCACGGGAGTTTGTTCGGCGGGCTTTAGGACTACGCAATTACCTGCGGCTAGGGCGGGGGCCACCTTCCAAGCAGCCATCAAAATCGGAAAATTCCAGGGAATGATCTGAGCGACTACTCCCAAGGGCTCAGGAATATTCATGGAGACCGTCGAAGCGTCGAGTTCACTCACAGAGCCTTCTTCTGCACGGATCACCCCCGCAAAATAGCGGAAGTGATCGATTGCCAAAGGAATATCTGCCGCCTGGGTTTCACGAAGGCCCTTGCCATTGTCCCAGGTTTCTGCCCGGGCTAATGCCTCCAAATTTGCCTCCATCCGATCAGCAATTTTTAACATAATGTTGCTACGCTCGGTGGCAGAACTATTGTTCCATGCTGGGGCGGCTGCCCAAGCCGCGGTTACTGCACGGTCTATGTCTTCCTTAGTAGAGCGAGGAATCTTTGTAAAGGACTGACCATCAACGGGTGAGATGTTATCAAAATAGTTTCGATTGGTGGGAGGTGTCCATTCTCCCCCAATGTAGTTTTCGTACTGAGCTTTGAATTGCGGTTTGGTGAAGGCCTGCGAAGCCTTCGTAGTGGTAGTGTCCATGTTCTGAATGATTAATCGGTGACGAGTTTGTTCTTATTATATGAATAAGTTATCATATATATCGCGCTGCGATATGCCCAATCCTTGCATTTATGTGACCGATCCCATCATTCTCTCACTCAAATCATTCTTTTTAGGGAATATCAAGCTATTTTAGACTGGGCCCACTCCCTCTATACTTTTCGGCACACCCTTACTATTAGACTACTTACTCACTACTCGTGCTATGGAGCTACCTATTCACTACCGCCGGGGTAAGCCTCTGGAAACGTTGGTCGAAAATCGAACGACCTACACCTTGGAGGTCTCGGAAATGAACATCTTCGAAACTCATCAACACGCACAAGACGTATGGCTCCATTTTGACCAACCCGTTTTAGCTAGCATGATCAAAGGGAAGAAAATCATGCACCTCAAAGACGAGGCGGATTTTCCCTTCCTCCCGGGAGAATCACTCATGCTGCCCGCTGACCGCTGGATGCATATTGACTTTCCAGAAGCGGATATACGCAACCCCACTCAATGTTTAGCCTTGACCATTGCTCCAGAAAAAATTGAGGAAGTACATCTCTGGATGGAAGAACATCTCCCCAAGGTGGACCAAGGCAATTGGACCTTGCACCATGAAGATTTCCATTTTTCCGATGATCCTTCTGTCTACAAGATTCTTCATCGGCTGATATATCTATGTGTAGAGGATCACCCTTCGAAAGACTTCTTTGTGGACATGACTTTAAAAGAGCTGTTGCTGCGTCTTTTCCAGGCAGAATCACGCAACTATTTACTAGGGCATAGTCAACAGCTAAAAGGCCGCCATCGTCTAGCCTTTGTCATCGACTTCATCCGCCACCACCTTTCTGAGAAACATAGCATCAAACAGCTCAGCGAGCTCGCCTGCATGAGCGAGTCACACTTTTCCAGGGTCTTTAAACAAGAGATGGGTATCTCAGCCCTTGATTTCGTCAAATCAGAGCGATTAAAGCTGGCGGCCAGCCTGCTGCTGACTTCTCAACATTCGGTACAAGAAGTCTGCCTCGCCTGTGGCTTTAATACACTTTCCTACTTTCATCGTGTCTTCAAACAGAAGTATGGCGAGTCCCCCAACTCTTTTCGGGATAAAGCCAAACCTTATGCCTGAGCCTTTTCCTGAGAGTCCTTTTTCAACAGGCTTTTCAGGGGGTCTTTTAATACCCTTCTCGTAACACACTTCTCGCTCAAACAAAATTGCCAAACTTAGCGAAAACCAAGCTTGGCAATTTCTAATGAGATGCGATTCGATCCATTAGTTCAGAAGAAATGAAAAGGCAAGCTGCCAGAAACTCCCCAGGGACGAATCAGCTTTTCTTTCTTGTCAAGGAGGAAAATCTACCCAGATCAATAGTCGTAGATGCTATCAAACACATCCATGGAAAAATCTTCGTAGATCATCGATTGGGATTCTAGGGCGAGATTAAAACTAAATGGTTCCATTTCTCCGGTAGCCGAAAACTTATTGAGGGCCTTATTTACCTTTGCAGGGAGGTCCATCACTTCCCCATCTACCATGAGGCGATAAACCTGTTCACTCTTCATGGTGATGGATACTTCTTCGAAACAATCCTGGTCCATTATGGCATACTCTATAGGAGAAACTTGCCCGTTACGACTCAGGGAAGCTTTGATGTG
>CAZFPQ010000512.1:0-2827 GCA_964521065.1 uncultured Bacteroidia bacterium
CCAAACACTACCAATGACTTCCGAAAGCAATTGTAGTTGGAAAGTCCATTTTGAGCAGCACCCTCGTACGATTCTATACCTAGCAAAAGGTCTGCAAATGGTCCTAACGGTGATTATATATTTACTCCCCCAAAACCGCTCTCACCTCAACATCCGCCTCCGCATAAATCTCCTCCAGCTCATTTTGTACCTCCTCCGCCTCATCTAATTGGCCAAGACCTTTGAGGGCGGCGTATTTCCCGGCCAGAGACTTGGATCTTTTGGGCATGCGCAGGAGGGCACGGTCAAACTGCTGCTTGGCTTCTTCATAGCGGCCTTCTGCTAATAACCACTCTCCATATTGCTCGAAAGAAGGTTTTGTGATACTGGGTGGACCGGTTGGAAAGCTGGTCAGGTCCTCTAGTTCAGTGGCCTTCTTCATTTTGGCTTCAAATGACTTTTCATCCCCCTCCAATAGGGCTCGCAATCCTTCCAACTGAGTCTGGATCACCTGGGCCACTTTGATGGAATTTTCGGTGGGAGCGTATCGGCTATTGCCAGCGGCACACATGGCGATGCCAGAATCGTCAACCTTCAAGGAACCTACATAGATTCGATTGGCAAGCCAGTCTATTTCCTCATTGATTGCGCTGAGGTCATCTTTTTGAAAGGCAATTTGTGCCCTCAGTAAACTGCGGACTGCCTCGGCAGTAATGCCGATGTCATCCACCTTGACGTCCAGGTCTAGTTGGGTTTGCTTATTGACTTGGCCGCTCTCGGCCAATTGCCGGCTCTGCATTCCCAGCAAGTATCCTCTGGCTCCTTTGGTGGGGTCTTTGGGGACATAGGTCAGCATCTCATTGAGGAGAGCCTCGGCCATTTGATACCTTCCTTGTTGCAAAAGCCCATAATGCAACCAGGCAAAGGAGTGATAGCCTCTGGCTCCATCCTTTAATTCTTGGTTTATCATGCGCTGTACGCTGGCCTCGTAGGATTTTTGGTTGGAGTTCACCACCCCATCCCACTTTCCCAAGGCGAGGTAGATATGCGAAGGCATGTGCAGGGCATGAGCGGCGGCGGGAGCGACTTTTGCGTAGGCATCGGCAACATCTAGCGCATCCCTGGCTGAGGTAGGGCCATCCAGGGCATGAATTTTATAATGCAAAGCACCTGGATGCAAGGGGTTGGCCTCTATGATTTTATCTGCGATGGAGGCAGCCAGCCTTAGATCAGGGTTGCCATTGCCATATTCTTCTGCGGCCCAGATGAGTGACAAGGCATAGAAGGCCGCGATTTCTTGATGATCGGGATACTTTTCGTGCAAGGAGGCCAGATGCTTGCTGATCAAGTCATTTCTCTGGTCAAAATCTCCTTCTCCGTACATGATTTCCACTACTTCCCACATTTCCCTTTCTATGGGAGTTTCGATAGAAGCCAAGCGCTCGTCTCTCGTGGCACCCAATCGGGCTACAATGGCTTTTCCCTTGTCGGTGTTTTGTAACCTCCACAAAGCCTTGTAATGACACATTGCTTCCCCCCAGTGGGTCAAGACTTCCGTGCTATCCAAAGCGGTAGCCGCTTCAAAGGCCGTCAGAGCATCGTCATACTCGAAACTATGGAGGAGCAGCAAACCCTCATCAAACTTTTCTTGGGTAGCGGGATTGAGGGTGAATCCATGTTCCAGTTTCCCCAAGACCTTGTCAGAGGGCTCGGCGGAATCTTGGGGCTGTCCATCGGGAGAACAGCCCAACATGAGTAGGGCCATGAACAGGGGTAAATAGCTTATCGGCTTCATCAAAAGAGTGTTTTGTGTGTAGTCTAGAAGATATTGATTCTTTTTTGGGAAAAAAATGGTGGGGTGGTTTTGAATGGGTACTCAACTTGTGTCATCGTCTCGATCACTTTTCAGCTTTCACTCCACACAATCATTTCTTGATAAAGGGCAGCCAGCTCAGTTTCAAGCTCGCAGATTGCCATAAAGTCTAGCTTCTTCTCCTCCATTAAATATTGAACTAGCAAGGCGTACTTGTAATAGGAAAGGCTCTGTTTGGTCCCATCCTCAAGCTCAAATACCGGAATACCAAGGTGCTCTTTGTTTGCTTCCTCTCTATACTTTAGAATCTTATCTTTTAAGCGCCTATCATGGGTAAACTGTCTAGAGATGTATTCCGCATGTCCTTCTAGCTTCCAATTAAACTTGCCGAGTGTTGACTTGATCACATATCCAGCGTGGGCATGATACTGTAAACTATGGGTGAATTCATGGGCTAATAGCCAGGTCAGGTTGTATCTCCTGGTTTCGTGGTCATTGATCGCCCACTGGAACTCAGCCATATTTTGACTGAACTCTGCTTCACAGTTTTTGATGATCACTTTATTAAATAGGGCATATGCGATAGACTGGCCGACCAATACATTCAGATTGGGATAAATTTCATCATCGTTCAAACACAGCTCTAACTGCAAACCCTCATCATATAGCTTGGACTTTTGGATGATCTCCAAGGCATCCTCAATGACCGACGCCGTCTCTTTTTCTAGTTCTTGGTTGTGAAAGACTGTGACTTGGCCAAACTTGGTTTGGTGAGCATAAGACAGGCTAGGATTTAGCAAGAATAGAATCCAAAACAAGGTACTCATCCCTAAAATGGAAAGGATCCCTACCGCAATTCTTTTGATAAGTTTCATGATGGCATCTTTTAGACCGATAACACTGAGCTAGTGCCGAGCAAAGCGGGAAGTCATCCCACCTGTTAAAGATATACATGGTATTGGCACCTCTAAGAGGTTGTCTGGGTTTTGGTATTTCGAGCCCAAACGGTGGATTTTTTGGTTCTGACAAGCAGAT
>CAZFPQ010000513.1:0-2810 GCA_964521065.1 uncultured Bacteroidia bacterium
CCGTTCTCCGTTCCCCGCTCAAAAGCTCTTCCGAGCTTTGCGGACAATGGCTTCGAGCTGGGGGAGGATTTCTTGCATGGGCATAGGCTTGTCTTTTTTGAATATTCGATCGGTGAGGCCGGGGTCATCGGGGGCGTATTTGTCGTTCCACTTGCGGAGGTCTAGGCGTTCTACGGAGGGCAGCAGGTCCAGCACTTCTGCCAGTTGTTGGAAAGCTTGGCTGGCTTCGGTATTGGGTTTTGGCTTTAATCCTAGGAGACCTCGCTTGGGAGGGTATTGCAGGTTAAAAAGCAGGAGAATATCGGGGCAAGTATCAGGCAGTTCGAGGTTCCAAAAATCGCCCAGGTATTCGCGGAGGAGCTGTGGGCTGTGGGCCTTGTCCCACTCTTCGGCGTAGAGGTTATGCTGAAGCAGGACGATGCGCAGATGGGGGTCAAGGTGGGCAATTACCTGTTCCCCACTCAGGCCACGGATCTCGCGGGCGGAGACTTTTTCTAAATCTAGCTCTATTTTCAGGCTTTCCTTGATCCGGTCCATGGCCTTGTGAGCTCGCTTGAAATCCCCGCGCCGGGGCATTTCGATGAACTTAGACTCGTAGTGAGACTCGATCAACTCTTCATCCAGCTTGCGAAAAGCTTCCCGCAGGGTAAAGGCCCGAAAACGCTGGCAGAGCTTGAGCGGCAGTTCGACCTCTTCTCCGTGTACCAAGCAGGCGATGGGCCTGCGCCGAGTCGCGATCAGCCCGTCTTTGACGCTGTCTTTGAAGTCTTCGTTGGGGTCCTCTCGGTCGATGAGCAGATGCGCCAAGGGGGGCACCTCTTCTGCGGGTTCTCCCTCGTAAGGCAATTCCAGATCTAGGCAGCACAGGTTTCGCGCATGATCGCTGCGCAGATGCAGCTCATAGGGGAAGCGAGATTCGAATGCTTCTTCTTGTAGCAGCAGATCGCGGCTGTACATCTGGGGATAGCTCGGATAGCGGCTTTCTAATTGGGCTTTGGCGTCGTCAAAGGCCTTGTGCAAGGGGCAGCGTCCGCTGCCTCCGATGAAGTTTTTGTAAAACAGTTCGGCAAACTGTCGGGCCACTTTGTCGCAGACTGGAGCGGTGGTGGCGATCACCGCTGGAATCTTGGCTCCCAAAAAGGAGGCTACCTGCCCTTGGGTAGAGCAGCCATTGAGAAAGACCAATTCTACCCCTTGCTGCCGACCCACCAGTTGAGCGACTCCTTTCACGTAGGCGGCGCCGTCCTGCCCTTCGCTGGCGAGCAGGGCGAGCTGCTGGCCATTGGCATGGCCACCAAAGTGAAAGATGCGTACTGCCCGGCCATAGCTGCGAAAGGTGTCCTCGATGCGCCGATGGGTAGCGGCGTCTTTCTGCTCTACATTGAACTGCTCACTCAACAAGTCATCCAGCACCCGCCGCTCCTCCTGCACCTGGGGGAGGTCATTGCGGCTATCGGCAAAAGCCAGTAAGATGACAGGTTTGGCTTGAGGCATAAAGGGTTGAAGCTCTAGGTGAAAGCTGAAATCGGGTCAGCGGTTGTTGGCTAGCAGTTGGTTGGCGTTAGGTTTTGGCACAGAAAAGGATTCATAAAGCTGATAGGTGACTTAGCTCGCGCGTCAGAGCGGTCTTGCTCTCCTGAATCACGGTCTCAGGATTGCTCGTGAGCTCTCCGAGTTAAAGACCCAGGTCACGTTTGAGGGTGTCCAAATCTTCTTTGTTCTTGGCCAGCAAAGCGTAGGTATTGAGAATTTCCTCTTTGAGGGCTTTTTCTCCCGAAGCCTTCAGCGCGGCGCTGAGATCCAGTTTTCGCCGCTGCAAGACGTGTACCCAAGCCAATAGCTCAGCTGTAGCGGGGCGCTTGCGCAGGCGCTTGTGCTCCCGGATGTCTTCAAAATGGGCGATGGCGGCCAACACCAGTTTTTGGTCGAGCTGGGCATCTGCAGGTGCGTTGGCGTCGATGATCTCTTGGAGTCTATCCCGCTCAGGGAACTCTATGTGATGATACAGCACCCGACGGAGAAAGGCATCGGGCAGGTTTTTCTCGGAGTTGCTGGTCAAGATCAGGATGGGCTTGGGCGCAGCGGGAGGGAGCTGGATAAAACCCTGCTCATCCACCAAGGTATCAGGGCCCACATGTGCTTTTGTTTCCTCCGCTGAAGCTTCTTTTACCTGAAAAGCCAGTTCGTCAAATTCGTACAACAGGTCATTGGCAAAGTCGCGGGGCGCCTTGTCGATCTCATCGATCAAGACCACCGATTGCTTGGCTCCCGCCTGCAAGATGGCCTTACCCAGGGCCTCAAAGGTCACGTAAGACATGGCGCTTAGTCCTTCCTCATCCCGCGCAGAGTCGCGGTAATGCCGAATGGCATCATAGCGGTAAAACAAGTCCCGAGCTTGGGAGTCGGTCTTGACGTTGAACACTAGGGGCCGCTCTAGGCCTTGCTGGCGAGCGACGTGGTAGGCCAATTGGGTTTTGCCCGTGCCTGGTTCGCCCGTAACCAGCAAGGGCTGCCCCAGTTCTAAGGCCAAGTCGATTACGGCTTGCAAACCGGAACCGGGGAGATAGGTATGATCGCTTGAAGCAGACATATGAGACAGGAGTGAAGCAGGGTTCAACACCAGCCCTCGTCGTCGAGGGCCGTGACATCAAAAGTAGGGACTCAACTAAATTAGGACGCTGGGATGGTTCATTGTTCCATAATATTGGCATCCACGTGACAAACTAATCATAAAGAGGGAGACTAACACTTAGCGTATATGTTTTTTGACCCTAGCTCCAAGGGGGTGGAGCAAGTGCTGTCCGTGAGAT
>CAZFPQ010000514.1:0-2805 GCA_964521065.1 uncultured Bacteroidia bacterium
GGTTGCGCGAGTGCTGCGAGCAGCAGGTGGTGACGAGATCACCGAAACCGGCGAAATCGTCAACACCAACGATGAGATCCCTGTAACCTTCCTTTTCTACGAGTTGCAGCGTCGCTACCGTGTCACAGAGGAGCTACACCGCCTTACTCCCATTGTCCTGGTGGCCAACGAGGTGCCCAACCCCGCTGAGATCGATGAGGACTGGTTGATTGCCCATGATTGGATCCTTAGTCGCACCCTGCTGGATGATTCCTTCCGGCCTGCCTTGAGCTACCTATCAGGCAAAATCGCTGGAGATGAAGTGGGTTTAGAAGAGCTCAAAAAGAACGTAGATCAGCAACGCCGCTTGGTGAACCTAGTTCAAAATGAGCTTCGTAGCATGGAAACCCTTACCACTTCTCGCTACCGAGCCATGGAGGCCGCGATCAAGAACAAGTTGGACCAACAAGCGGCGGAAGAGGATGGGTTCTTAGAAGACGTGTGGGAATTCTTTGGTGGAAACGATGGAGGGGAAGAGTCTCCTGAACTATCGGAAGCTAGGGTATTGGCATCAAGAGAGGCCTACAACGACGCCTTGGCCAATGAAAAAGAGCTTTCACTCCGGCTAGATCGGGAACTCAAAGAGTTGAACTCCCTAACGGTGGCCTACACCAAGCAACTCAGTGCCCACATGAACCGCAAGGTCCAGGTCGCTCGCCTCAAGGTACACGTGAAGCAAAACATCTTGTATTACATGCACGCTATTTGGAGCATGGAGTCACCTGATCAGCGCTTCTTCCGGCTCCATCAGGTGCAAGTCCCTGTGTATGACTTTGCCAACAAGACCTATGACTTCCAAGGTAAGCCTGAAGTTTTCATCGACGGGAAACTCAATACCACTGACAGCAACCACCGCTTCACCGTCAACCCCAGCATTGATACCAGCAATGTGAGTTACAAGTCTCTGGTAGAGGTCGCAGACTTAGACAACTTACTCGGCTTCAAAGGCAATTACATGATGTTCCCGCTCAAGGAAAACAACGCCATCACCGAGTTGATGATGGCTCCTTATGTAGATGCAGAACTGGGGCTACACGATCCAGACTCTTTTGGCAACATGACTCGCCAAGAGTTTGCCGAGTATGTCCTCCACCTGTCTCAGAGCTTGCCTCAAGCGGAGTTTGAGGCACTGAAGCCAAGCCTCTCAGAGCAATACACCAAGTTGCTCATGATGCCGCTGCGCTCGGGTGAAGACGTGATCATCCCCAGTGACTCCCTCTTCATCGAATGCTTGCCAGGGACCAAGTCTAACCTTGAGCCATTCAAGTTGATGCACCGCGCCATCGATGTCAAGAAGGTTCAGGCGGAAGTTCGAGAAATGGAATTGGAAAATATCCGCTCTGCGGCTCGCCTCTTGAGCGACAACCTAGAAGATCCCGATGTAGAATCGGTCAAGCAGGTCGTACTCAATGGCGTCACGCCAGCCATCACGGTCTAAGCTTCAGGAATCCGGGGGAATACTCCCCCGGATTCTATTTCTCTTTGCCTCAAAAGCTTTAATGCCATGTCAAAAACCATATTTACGCCGCATCAAGCCCGAGAATTAACCAAGGAAGCCGTGGTGGAACTCTTTGTTTACTTGATCCAACACCACTTGAGAGCGGTTCGCCAACAGGTAAAACCCGAGAAGCTAGTTACCTATGGCCTTTCGCTCAAGGTCTTGTTGGAGGAACTAGATAAAGACAAAGCCGTCCACCTGAGAGCCTCCATCAAAGATCGAAAGCACCAAGCCAACAAAGTATTTGCGCGCCTAGATCGAGACCAACAAAATCGGATAGCGGGACTCATCCTCTCCCAGATAGACCCCAGTAATTCGGCTGCAACCAATAGGGAGCCCCTGTTTGAGGGCCAAGCAGGATGGAACCCCATTGTGCCCCAAAGAAGGGCTACGCCTGCTTTATCGGCGGCCAACCGAGGTACCGAGGGCCGAGGCGTCGTGGTCAAGCGAAAAGCTCAACCCGTGAATTCTTTGGGACATGCATATGGAAACATTTTTGGCTTCGACAACAGCCCTAGGTCAAATGCCCCTAAAGGAGATGGCACCGATTTAAATTTCACTTACTCTTCCCCCTCCTATCATTATCCTAAGAAAATCAACGGCCAAACGACCTACAAGGCCTTGTCTTACTTCGTTTATGCCTTAGAATTCAAAGCGGATTTTGATTTTGTACAAAAAAATGGGAGCAAGCGGACCATTGGCATAGCGCCAGAATTTGGGAAGAGTGTCCGGGATCCGAAAGCCTTGGGAGGAAAATTTGAGACGGAATACTTCAAGTTTGAGCCCAAGATTGCCTTTCCTGCCAAAGGGGAAAAAGGCGGTGGAAGCCCATTCAACATGAGCATCGGCTATCGTCCATTTGGACAAGATGCCTCCTTCATGGATGCGACCATTAAGCTTCAGAGTGACTTGCTGGCCCCCGTAGCCCTAGAGATTCAGCCTGTCAAGGTCAAGTATGAAGATGTGTGGGTGGGAGGATACTGCTTTGACGTCAGTGCGACCTTGAGCATGAAAGTAGAAGTAGGGCCCAACTACAAAAAGATAGCCGCCAAAATCGTTAAGGAAAAAGTCAAGCAACGGATTTTCGTACGGGCGGCCAGCCGCTTGGCTCTTTATGGAAAAGAAAAAGCCTTGGGCCGCATCATCCAGGAAGGAGCTGGCCAAGAGATCAAAAAGGGGCTTTACCGGCAAATAGCAGCTAGGCTACCCATGGCCGGAGCCGGAGCTACCTTGATTGGAATAGGCGTAGGAGTAGCAGCCGTCGCTTT
>CAZFPQ010000515.1:0-2799 GCA_964521065.1 uncultured Bacteroidia bacterium
ACTAAGCCTTTCGATTTTAATTACGGAATTCAACTTTGGCTATGGGGAAGACCGGCTCTAAATAAGCCTCTAATTCTTTTTGTATGTCAACGTACTGTGTGTAAAACTCATCACTTTTTGATTTTTTTGCTTTATGCAAGTGTTTGCTTGCTCCTTGTCTTGCCATTATATTTTAAGTCTTTATTTCAAGTTCTAAATTTCGTCTTTTTCTGTGAGAGCGTTTGCAAAAAGCAATGTGTGTGTGAAACACTCTTTGCTAACATTAAGATTTACATCCGCCGTTCCGCAGGAATATCGGATGTAAATCCAGTTGAACGAAGCCGCCTTTGGCGTTAGTCTCCTCAGTTATGGGGATTACATTGCCTTGATACGTCCAGCTTTGCTTGTGGGGTTGCCTCGGCGGTGAGGGTAAGATATGCCGTGAGGAAGAATTTTACTAATCTGGCGGCAGCAATATGAGAGAAATGTGTCATAGATATCGGAACAATCCATAGGGGGATGGCTCGCGGAGTCATCCGCGAACAAGGGTTGTGCAGGTCGTGCTCAGAGGTAGCTTGATCTGGGGTGGCGGAGCCCGGCCAGGTTTGAGGGTTTCGATGGTGATCATGTGGCCTTGTTCGCACTTGGGACAATGCCCGGGGTCGGTGCCCGTGAGTTCTAGGAGCATCTGTTGCCATGATCGTTGAGGAGGCTTTTGGATGGGTTGCTGGCCGAGGGCTTTGCGGGCTTGGGTCAGTTTGGTGCCTCGGTTGCGGGTGGCCAGGAGGCCGTAGTAGCGGATCTTGTGAAAGCCCGGCGGGAGGATGTGCATCAGGAAGCGACGGATGAATTCGTTGGCCGCTAGGGTCATGATTTTGACTCGATTTTGATCAGCGTAATCCTTGTAGCGGAAGCGAACCTTGCCGTCTTCGCCCCCCAGGATACGATCATTGGAAATGGTTACCCGATGGGTATAGCGGCCTAAATAGCGGATGACCTGCTTTGGCCCGCCAAAGGGTTCTTTGGCATAGACCACCCACTCCTTGCGGTAGAGAGGTCGGAGGTAGGTGTTAAGCTGGGCCATGGAGGCCAGAGCGGTATCTGGAGGGACTTTGAGCTGCCCCTGGGTGAAGGCTTGCTTGAGGGCCGCCAGGAACTTGCCCCGAAAGAGGCGACTGAGCACTTTGACCGGAAGGAAAAACCGCTTGCGGCTATCAATCCACCGCTTGCCATCCAGGGAAAGTCCCCCGGCAGGGACCAAGCAGTGCAGGTGGGGATGGTAGCTCAGGTTCTGTCCCCAAGTGTGTAGGACCGCCATCATCCCGGCCTGGGCGTGGAGATACTTCTTCTGCCTAGCCAATTGCAGCAGCGTATGAGAGGCGGCTCGAAAGAGCAACTTGTAGCAGAGCGCCTCATTCATGCGAATGAGCGGATGCAACTCATGCGGCAGAGTGAAAACCAAGTGAAAGTGCTTTACCCCTAGCAGCTCTGCCTCGCGGGCTTCGAGCCAGCGCTCCTTGGCTAAACACTGACATTTAGGGCAATGCCTATTGCGGCACGAGTTATAGCTGATGCGCAGGTGCCCACAATGATCACATTGATCGACGTGCCCGCCCAGCTGCGCCGTACGACAAGCCGCCAGGGCGTTGAGGGCCTGATGCTGGGGCTGTGAGAGGCGATGAGCCTGGCGGAACCTTTCGCCGTATTGGCGGAAGATATCCCCGACTTCTATTGTTCCTTTCATTGAAATAGGCGGTCAAGGGGGTTGTCCAGGCTGCTGAGGCGACTTTGTCGCACATGTAGGTATTGAGCCGTGGTCTGTAGTTGACTATGGCCAAGCAATTCCTTGATCGTTAGGGTATCAACTCCTTGTTCCAGTAGATGCGTGGCAAAGCTGTGCCTGAGGCTATGGCTGCTCACCGCCTTACGAAGGCCCGCCTTGCCCGCCGCTCGCTTGAAGACATGCTGCAAGGAGCGTACGCTCCAGTGCGTGGCTCGGTCCCAACTTTCAAAGAGCCATGAACTGGGACGGTAACGCTTCCAATATTGCCGCAGCATCAGCAAGGCCACCGGAGAAAGCAAGGTATAGCGATCCTTCTTCCCTTTGCCTTGCTCCACCCGAATCAGCATTCGGGCTGAGTCGATGTCTCTCAACCGCAGCTTCACCACCTCCCCGATACGCATACCTGACGAATACATCACCATCAAGGCCGACTTGTGTTTGAGGTTGTCAGTCGCCTCGATCAGGCCTCGCACTTCCGCCGCAGAGAGAATCTCAGGCAACCGCTTCTCCCGACGTGGACGCGGCAACAAGCGTTGGTTCCAAGGCCGACCGAGCACCTGGGTGTAGAACCATTTGATCCCGCTGAAGTAGGCGTTGACCGTGGACCAACTCAGTCCCTGTTCGCGCAACTTGGACAGGAACGCCCCTACTTGCTCCTCGCTCAAGGCTGAGGGGCATTGACCGTAATACAACGCCAGGCACTGCACAGTGTAAACATAGCTCCTAATGGTGCTTGCCGAATAGTTACCGCGGGCCAGTTGAGCCACCATCTGTTCTCGTAACTTGCTCATGGCATGGGGATTGAAAATTGAACATTTAGCTATTAGCCTATTATGATCAATTATCCCCGCTCCTCACAGACGTTTGCGTTCCTCAAACCTATGACTTTTAGTTCCTCCTAACACATGCATCGACTAACGCCGAAGGCGGTTTAGTTCAACTACTGTCTAAACGCAATATTGCGTGTATCTCCCTAATCTGACTCCCAATCCATCTCATCCAAAGGACTTTTGAGCCCTTCCTCGGCCTGTTTTCGT
>CAZFPQ010000516.1:0-2778 GCA_964521065.1 uncultured Bacteroidia bacterium
ATGAACAGGACGGTAATCCTGGAATCACAAGAGCAAGGGCTAGGGTTGATTCTCCATAACATGGATTGAATCCCCTAGTTTTTTTTTACCCAAAATTCAGACTTCGAGGTTTGACTAGGTCATTTTTTCAGTCCTATCCTTATCATGTTGGTGCTAGAACAAACTTTCCGCTACTTTTAGTTGCTGAAAAACGGGTTGAAGTAGTAGTGAAATTTCGCTAATTTGCGGGATAAGCATCACTAATGGATACTACTATTTCTAACCTAACTAAACATAACAAATCAGGCTTAGTAGAACGAGAGGCAGCTATTCGGGACTACCGCCTCATGTATCAAAGCAGGCAGGTAAGTTTAGTGGGCCGGAGGGAAGTTCTAACTGGCAAAGCCAAATTTGGGATTTTCGGAGACGGAAAGGAACTACCCCAGATTGCCATGGCTAAGGTTTTTCAGAACGGTGATATCAGGTCAGGATACTACCGAGATCAGACCTTCGCTTTTGCTACTGGTTTGGTAAGTATCAAGGAATACTTCGCACAGTTGTACGCAGATCCCAATGGCCAGAATGACCCCCATTCTTCTGGCAGACAAATGAATGCCCATTTTGCC
The DNA here is from genome assembly GCA_964521065.1 of uncultured Bacteroidia bacterium. Lineage (GTDB taxonomy): Bacteria > Bacteroidota > Bacteroidia > J057 > J057 > CAYVAP01. The sequence goes on from CAZFPQ010000516.1 coordinate 606, forward strand.
TCTACCCTAATCGACCAAGAGGGCAGATGGAAACCCTTTACAGCTCAGCCCCAATCATCTGCCGATGGTTCCCCAACAGCTTCTCAAATGCCCAGGCTGGTAGGATTGGGCCAAGCTTCTAAGCTTTATCGATTAATCCCAGAACTAGCGGATCATTCAGATTTTTCCCATTTAGGAAATGAAGTAGCATTTGGCACCATTGGCAACGCCAGTTGTGCAGAAGGGCATTTTTGGGAATCAATTAATGCCATTGGTGTCATCCAAGCTCCTGTAGTCATGTCGATCTGGGATGATGGCTACGGTATATCCGTTCCGAATGAGTTTCAGATCACCAAATCTAGCTTGTCGGAAATGCTCAAAGGGTTTCAACGAACCAAAGAGGAAAGGGGATTTGAAATAATCAATGTCAGGGCATGGGATTATGAAGGCTTGCTTCACGCCTACACTCACGCAGCGGAATTAGCTAGATCCCAGCACGTTCCATCTATCATTCATGTTACTGAAGTCACTCAGCCACAAGGACACTCCACTTCAGGAAGTCATGAGAGATATAAATCACCCGAGCGTTTGGCTTGGGAGAAAGAAAATGACTGCTTGCCAAAAATGAGGCAATACCTAATCGAAAAGGGGTTTGCCGATGAAGAAGAAATTACCCTGTGGGAAAAAGAAGATCGGAAACTTGTGAAAGCGGCCAAAACTGCTGCCTGGAAAGATTTCCAAGATCCCATCAAACAACAGGTGGCTGAATTAGCCTCCCTTACGTCGCAAATTTCTGCGCGTTCTGCAAGGAAGGAAGCCATTCAAGAAGTCATGAATGAGTTAAAGCGGAGCCTAGAACCAAAGCGCCGGGAACTCATGAAGGCTTCCCACGAAATTCTACTTCTTACCCGTCTGGAAACTCATCCCGCTATAGAGAAGCTTCGGGACTGGCGAAAAAGTTTGCATGAGGAATACACGGTAAAGTATGATTCTCACTTGATTAGCCAATCGGCTAGCTCTCCCCTATTAGTTGACTCTGTTGAACCTGTTTATTCCGAAACACCGGAAATGTTGAGTGGTTTTGAGATCCTCAACCGAACCTTTGACCGCTTACTAGAGGAAAACCCGCAGATAGTCGCTTTTGGAGAGGATGTCGGTTACTTAGGTGATGTCAACCAAGGTTTTGCCGGATTACAAGCTAAATATGGCGTCAACCGAGTGATGGACACCGGCATTCGGGAAGCAACTATCGTAGGACAAGCTGTTGGCCTTGCGGTTAGAGGCTTTCGTCCTATTGCTGAGATTCAATATTTAGATTACCTCCTTTATGGCCTTCAAACCTTATCTGACGATTTAGCTACTTTACATTACAGGACCGGTGGGCGTCAGAAGGCACCCGCCATCATTCGGACCAGAGGGCACCGACTCGAAGGCATCTGGCACGCGGGATCTCCTTTGGGCATGATGTTAAATGCTTTAAGGGGAATTCATATTGCTGTGCCTCGCAACATGACCCAAGCAGCCCGGTTTTATCACACCTTTTTGAAAGGAGATGACCCAGCCATTGTCATTGAGGTATTAAACGGCTATCGACTAAAAGAGCCCCTCCCAGAAAACCTTCATGATATAACTCTTCCGCTAGGAGTACCCGAGATACTTCGTACTGGCACAGACTTAACCTTAGTAACCTATGGGGCCTGCTGCCGGCTCGCGATGAAGGCTGCAGAGCAATTGGCTCAATGCGGGATAGAGGTCGAAGTAATTGACGTTCAGACTTTGCTTCCCTTTGACCGACCAGGCTTAATTAAATCCAGCTTAAAAAAGACCAATAGAATTCTTTTCGTTGACGAAGATGTACCGGGTGGTGCCACTGCGTTTATGATGCAGCAAGTACTGGAAAAACAAGGAGGCTATTATCACCTAGATAGCGAGCCTAAGACACTGACTAGCAAGGAACACCGTCCCGCTTTCGGAGATGATGGAGATTACTGGTCAAAACCTCAAGTTGAGAACATTTTCCAAACGGCATATGAAATCATGCATGAAGCTTCCCCAGCACAATTTCCCATATTTTGGTGAGTGCCCATTGCATGTTAAATGAAACTGAGCCCGGCTCTTACCTAGAGTCGGGCTCAATTCCATTTAGATAGTTCAGGGTTTTAAGGGGCAAAATTGATCACCATTTACCAATAGA
>CAZFPQ010000517.1:0-2775 GCA_964521065.1 uncultured Bacteroidia bacterium
CTTGCCAGAACCCAAAAATCCCGCCTTTGGCCTCGAAATGCCAAAACCCAAACAGGCCTCTAAGATCAACAATTTGGCCAAAGCTTAGAAAAGGCAGGGTCTGATAAATCATACCATTGATTTGTCAGACCCTGCCTAGTTTTTCAAGGCTTGATAGACCAAGTCCTAGAAGGGTGGACAATTACTTCATGATCAGTTTTTTGCTAATCGTTCGCCCTTGCTCATCAGAAACTTGCACGACATATAACCCTGTAGAAAGGCCATCAGCCTTAGATAGCTCGATGCGTCCATCTTGGCTGCTGGTTCGGTAGATGACTTTACCCAGCATATCGCTTATGCTAACCTGAGCCCTGCGAATGCTTTCAAAAGAAATGGTAAAGCTGCCTTCAGTTGGATTGGGATAGATGCTTACTGCATAAGCTGACAAGCTTTTATCCTCAATGTTGACGGTAGCGTTGGATTCCAATATCCATTTGGCCCGGTCATCCAATGTGTCGGCATGTGTCATGCTGCCATCCTCGGCATGGTATAAGTACCTTCCCAGATTTCGGGTCTCAAAGCTGACGCTTCCATCTGCGTGCTCCATGACTGTCCATAATTTGTCGACATCCGTATTGGGGGAGGTAAAGTTTGTGCTGATCAACTCAGGCGCAGACGACCCTCCTTTGAACCGGATAATTCCTCTAACCTCGCTATCTATGTTATAGTAATCAAATCCGGCAAGGCCAGCCATGACCAACTGCCATTCTTTGTCTGCGCCTTCTCCGGAATCACTGGCGATAATGGTAGAGCCTGAGGAGGTTAAATATTTGCCGGTGGCTACATTTTTCAACCTGATGATCTCTGGGGTGGGATCGGGATCGATGGGATCCGTGGTTCCTGCTACCTCTGCCTTCTGATAGGTGGTGTTTGCCCATCTAATTTGAGCCCTGCCTCCCTTTACTCGATACACGCCATATCTGATGCCAGATTGCGTACCTCTTCCTGGTTCCGGAATGTTCCAATTGAAAGCCGAATCCCCAATCACGGCATCGGCATAATGGATCTTCTGAGTAGAGTCGTTTGGATCTTCCCGAAACCCTACCTCCAGCTCGATATGGGTTGGGACGTCTTTGGGGATATTGGTGAGAAACACAATTTGTCTTCCAGAGCTTCCGGAGCCTCCTCTAAAATTGATTTGTTCCCGATAGAGATCAAATGAGACCTGCACTTGATTTCCGCTGCTATCTGGACCATATACGGGTTTAGCCAGGTACAGACAGATGGCAGGATCTGGCGGACCACCGCCCCCAATGTGCTTGCCTTTGGCTTGCATGATGTAGGTGCCATCATTGTTATCTCCGGTTGTATCCCCTACTTCTAAAATCCTAACCGTTCCCGTAAACCTGGCAAAACTCCCTACTCCTACGCCCATGGATCTTGGCAAGGAACGTTCTATTCGTGGTTGCAAGGTGTTGGGGGCGTCAATATGGTTGGAGCCAGATGTGATGTTATAGACCCCCCAGGTGTTGCCATATACCGTGCTCTCCTGGTAATTGGCATAACAGCTTCGATCATCAATCGCCCCGACATTGACAGGATTCTGCAGATCCCCTGAATTCCTATCGGTGTTCTGGCCTTCGGGGTTACAGGTCGTGTAGGGACCGGTCTCTTCGTCTGGCGCAGTGGCTTGGGCGCTGGCCCAAAATGGAAGGAAGACAAAACCGATACACCATAAGGATGCAAGTGTAAATTTTCTCATAGCCAACTTAAATTGCTCGTAGTATCAAGTTCCGTTTCGCACCCTTGATTCCCATTATCTGATAGAATCTATTGTCACAATTTGCTACCAAAGTCCAGTGCGATCCGAAACAGTAGTCCACTGATAGTTATTGGATATGAGCGAATTTAGGGCCTTCCCAAGGCTGCATCAATGCACTATTTGAGAGTGGGTTTGCACTTTTAGGACCAATTGGGCGTGTTTGTAAGTGGCAGAGAAGGGGGGGGGCTGATTACTACTATGTGTCTGAATAGCAAAGCTGAGATTTGGGGAGCATTGCTGGGTGCTGTGAATCTAATCCCCTGTCATCGCTATCCAACAGCGTACAAACGGCATAAGAGGTGGATGAAAAAGCGAGGTTGAAAACGAATAGGTATCTTGAACCAAGGGGAAGGCTGTGATCAAATGATACCTAAAACACGATTCAAGAAATGAGCTCAAACCGGATGATAGGGGGAATGTTAAAAAGCTACTTTGATGCCATCATAAAGCTAGAAGTAAAAGTGTGGGAGAACTTCGTAAGACTGGGAAAGGTGCATTCACACGTCAAAGAAACCATCCTTAAGCAAAGTCAGACCACTGAAAAAAACTTCCACTTTTTGTTGGAAGGCAGTGGGGGAAACTTAGTCTGGCACAAGAACAATTTTGTTTGTACAGACATTGGTTTGCCTCCTGAACCCCTTTGCGATTATGTCTCATTCATGACTCAGAAGTCCTCTCCTATAGAAGTAAGGCTGTTTGAGGACAGTACTGTGTTTCAAATTTCTTATGATAAGTTCCAATATGTCTTTCAGACCGGAAATTATGGAGAACAGGTTACGAGAGCGGCATTGGAATTGGCCTACAAAGAAAAAGAGCAACTGCAAATAGACCTCCTAACCAAAACTGCCAAAGAGAGATACCTAGACCTGATAGCTAAGAATACCAAGCTTGAAGAAATCCCCTTAAAGTATTTGGCCTCCTATTTAGGGATTACGCCTCAAAGCCTAAGTCGAATTCGTTCCGGTAAGACTTAG
>CAZFPQ010000518.1:0-2757 GCA_964521065.1 uncultured Bacteroidia bacterium
ATTCATCGCATCGTCATCGATCCTAGTAATCCTGATGTGGTATACGTAGCTGCCATTGGCTCACCTTGGGGGGAGCATCCCCAGCGAGGTATTTTCAAAACGACTGATGGAGGTCAAACGTGGGAGAAAATCCTCTACGTCAACGAAAAAGTAGGCGCCGCTGACCTGGTCATGGACCCCAGTAATCCACAAAAGTTAATCGCAGCTATGTGGGAGCATCGCCGCTGGCCTTGGACTTTTACCTCAGGGGGACCTGGATCCGGTTTGTACGTGACTTTTGATGGAGGAAAAACCTGGGAAAAGCGTACCGACGAAGACGGCTTGCCAAAAGGGGACTTGGGACGTATCGGCTTGGCCATTGCTCCCAGTAGTCCAGACGTGGTGTATGCTTTGGTGGAAAGCAAGAAGAATGCCCTTTACAAGTCGACAGATGGGGGCTTTAATTGGTCTATGGTCAACAATAAACCTGAGATTGGCAACCGCCCCTTCTATTATTCCGACATCTTTGTCGACCCCCAAAATGAAAATAGAATCTACTCCGTTTTTACCTTCGTCAACGTCAGTGAAGACGGGGGTAAGTCTTTCGACGAGTTGATGCCTGCCTACGGCGCCACCAACGGCGTACACCCCGACCACCATGCGTGGTGGATACACCCCGATAACCCCGATTACATGATCGAGGGCAACGACGGAGGGCTCAACATCACCCGCGACCGGGGTGAAACCTGGCGCTTTGTCAGCAACCTGCCGGTAGGACAATTTTACCACGTAGCCGTCGACAACGAAATCCCTTACAATGTCTACGGAGGCATGCAGGACAATGGCTCATGGGCAGGCCCGGCCTACACGTGGCGGGTGCAAGGTATCCGCAACCACTATTGGCAAGAAGTGGCCTTTGGAGATGGGTTTGACGTGATTCCCGATCCAGATGACTCTCGCTATGGCTATGCCATGTCTCAACAAGGGTATGTTGTGCGCTACGATCGCGAAACTGGGCAATCAGAATTGTTGCGCCCAACCTCTCCCGACCCAGAGGAGCAGCTGCGCTTCAACTGGAATGCGGCCATTGCCCAAGATCCTTTTGAAAACAACGTGGTTTACTTCGGAAGCCAGTACGTACATCGCAGCGAAGACAAGGGTAAAAGCTGGGAGATCATTTCTCCTGACTTGACCACCAACGACCCCGAAAAACAAAAGCAAGGCGAAAGTGGAGGCTTGACCATGGATGCCACGGGTGCTGAGAACCACACCACCATTCTGGTGATTGAACCCAGTCCAATAGAAAAAAACACCCTCTGGGTCAGCACCGATGACGGGCGCCTACATGTAACTCGTGATGGAGGCGAAACCTGGACCTCGCTGGAAAAGAACATTCCGGATCTGCCTGCCGGAGCCTGGATGCCCCAAGTGAAGGCTTCTAAGCAGCTAGCAGGCGAAGCCTTATTGGTCGTCAACGACTATCGCCGCTATAACTACGAGCCTTATGCCTACCGCACCAAAGATTACGGCCAAACCTGGCAGCGCATCGTAGACCAGGATGACGTTGCCGGTTTCGTGGTATGCATCGTAGAGGACCCAGAGGAGCCCAACCTGCTTTTCCTGGGTACCGACGATGGGTTATACGTCAGCCTCAATGCGGGAGAAACCTGGACCAAGTGGACCGAAGGTTTCCCCACCGTCCAAGTAGCTGATTTGGTGATCCACCCACGGGACCACGATTTGGTGATCGGAACCTTTGGCCGCTCCTTTTGGGTGATGGATGACATTCGTCCCCTACGTGCCATGGCCAGTGAGCCAGACATGATGGACAAGGCACTGGCCCTCTTTGATCCCCCGCTTGCCTATCAAGCGGAGATTCAAGAATCGGCTGGTACCCGCTTTGGCGCCGATGCCTTATATAATGCCGAAAATCGCCGCTTTGGCGCCATGATCAGCTATTGGACCCAAGCCCCTGAAGAAGAAGCCATGGAGGAAAGTGAGGAAGAAGATGTCGAAGAAACGGAAACGGAGGAAAGTGAAGAGGAAGAACCCGCTGTGACTTGGGACTCCGTTAAGTTAGAAATCTTCAATCAGTACGGAGACAAAATCCGCACCCTGCAATGGGAGGCGCCTGAGGAAGCAGGTTTGCATCGTACCTACTGGGGTTTTGAAGAAAAAGGAGTGGGCTACGTAGGGCGTGAGCCACGCCGCCGGCCTCGACGCTATGAGCCTGGGGGAGTAGATGTATTACCTGGTACCTACCAGTTGCTGATGACCTACGGCGACCAAAGTGCCACCACCCAAATCACGGTCAAGTCAGACCCCCGGATAGAATTTGATCTCGAAGCTCAAAAGGCTCAATATGAGGCGATAAAGATCATGCAAGGCCACCGAGAAAAGGCCAATGCCTTGATCAAGCAATTGGTGGCCAACAAAGAAGTTGCTCAAGGCTACGCCAAGCAATTGGCGGAGCTAGACAAGGAGGCCCACCAAGAAGCCATCAAAGCTTCCAAAGCCATGGTCGACACCATCGACCACATGCTGGACCTCTATTTCGGCAAGGAAGACCCTCGCCAAGGCATTACCCGCAACAGTGGGCCCACCGTTTCTTCTCACCTTGGCCGAGCCCGCAGCTACCTGCGTAGCCGAGTGGGTGGCCCCACCGCCACCGAAGAGCGCCTGATGGGCTTTGCCAAAGACGCCTTGGAGGCATACGCCGAGCAGGTCAATGCCTTCTTCGCCGAAGCTTGGCCCGACTACCGCGAGCAAATGGAAGCC
>CAZFPQ010000519.1:0-2724 GCA_964521065.1 uncultured Bacteroidia bacterium
TTTACGGCCAAAACCCAAATAGTCTCTAATGTAGAGACAGGGCATGTCCTGCCATAGGCAGACGATTTAAGTGGGGCGTACCCCATAGCCCATGGTTATTAATCGCGGATGAAATTGCCGTCATCGTCGTACTGGAGCTGAATGGTGCGCCCTTGGTAGCGGATCTCTACACGGTAATAGCGATTGTTTTCTTCGTCGTGATATCCCGTGCTCAGCAGCATGGCTCCTGGGTAACGATTCCAACAGTGCGCCATTGCATTGCGCGGCATCATGGACTCAGGGACGGTAATTTCGGTAAAATGCCAAGTCCCTGTCCCGGAATAATGAGCCTCTTGGTCATACCCGTTCAAGACAAAGTCAATCACGTATCGACTGGCTTGCTTCTGCCAATAAATTCGCTGTGCGTCAGGGAAATCTGACAGAAAGCTCCTTTTGACATTCTCAGGCACATTCTGGCCACGGTCCTGAGCGATGGCTACACCACTCAGCAGTAAAGATAGTAGGAGAGTAAGGGAGAGCTTCATGGCAAGGAAGAGCGTTGATCTGGTTACAAGGCGAGGGCAATTCGCTGGAAATATAAAGAGTAATTATATCCTTCACAAGTCAAAAGTAACGAAAATGGAAGTTGTCGGGAGTCCGAATTGTTCAAAAAAAGGCATGAGAGAAGCTCAACGGGGAACTTCTCTCATGCAATGAGTTAAAAAAAAGTTTCTGACTTTTTACGAAAAACTCTTTACAACAACGCATCTACCGCCGCCAATACTTTTTCGTATTCTGGCTGATCTCCCACTTCAACGACGAGTTCAGAGTAGGTAATGTTGTTCTTCTGATCCAGCACAAAAATCGAACGAGCAGATAAGCCTTTGAAGGGACCGCTCAAAATTTCCGTGTTGTATTCATTGATGAAATCCTTGTAGCGGTAATCAGAAGCCGTGATTACATTTTCGATGCCTTCTGCTTCACAGAATTTTTTCTGGGCAAAGGGAAGATCCATGGAAACGACTAGCCCCACTACTCCAGAGCGCTTGCCCAGCTCCTCATTGAAGCGCCGAGACTCAGCCTGGCATACTGAAGTATTGATGCTGGGAATACCGATTAGAACTTTGGCTACACCTTCAAAATCGTCGTAGAGATTGGCTTCGGACATGTCGTCCTTGACAAAGGTAAAGTCGGGGGCTGGGACACCAGCCACTGGAATTTCGTCTTTAATAGAGAAAGGTTTTCCGCCTAATGTGATGGTTGACATAGCGTGAGAATCTTAGTTTGGGAACTTGGTTGAATTCAAAATTATCAAAAAATTGTAGCTCCTTGTAACCTCGCCTGTAATTTTGTCTCCTCTAAGGCGACAGATGGGTAGAAGAAAGCAAAACTTATGGCCTTTAAATTGAAGGAGCAGCAGTTTATAGAACTGGTTAGTGATAACCAGGGACTGATTCATAAAGTTTGCAGCATGTACTACGACCGAGAAGAAGATCGTAGAGATCTTTTCCAGGAAGTAGTCCTACAACTGTGGCGCGCCTACGATAGTTTCAAAGGGCAATCAAAAATCAGTACTTGGATGTACCGAATTGCCCTTAATACAGCCATTTCTGGATTTCGCAAGGAAAAAAGGCGACCCAAAGGCGAGGAAATTTCCCATCTTACCCAAAGCCTTCCATTGGTAGGCCCTGATCCAGATTGGGAAGAGAAGCGAAAATTTTTATACCAAGCCATCAGCCAGCTTTCAGAGATTGAAAAAGCCATTGTGATGCTTCATCTGGAGGATCACAGCTATGACGAGATCGGAGAGATCGTAGGAATCACCCGCAATTATGTGGGGGTCAAGCTCAACCGAATCAAAGATAAACTACGTAAAATCCTGGTCCCTCATTTCAGCTAAGATCAAGCAGGCATGAATTTCGACGAATTGAAAACCCTATGGCAAGCCGAACAAGCGCAGCACAATGACCACAGTGCAGCGGAGATTCGCAGCATGCTATTTCAACGGAGTCGCTCGGCCTTGTCCTTCATCAACCGCAACATTCGGATTGAAGGCAGCCTGGTGGCCTTGGCTCTATTGTATTCGCTATACGCAGCTTGGGATCAGTCAAGCGTGGTGCGGTACTTTTGGCTCTTTATAGCGCTATTCAGCACAGCCAGCCTAGCCTTCTATATCTACAAGCATCGCCAGCTCAATGAAATAAGCCTTTCAGCTTCCGACCTAAAGAGCACCCTGCGCCACACCGCAGATACCATGTCTGGCTATATGCGCTTCTATTTTTACGGCACCACCATCCTGATTCCCATCCTGGCTTTTGGCAGCATGTTCTACGGCTACGCCCTTGGTGCTTGGCAAGATGGGCGGACTCTTGGCGACTTGGTCTGGACAGAATACTTAATTCTGGGAGGAATTGGCTTGATTTATATGGCCTTCAGCTACATCGCGACCAAATGGTACATCGATCGATTATATGGTCAACACTTCCGAGAGCTCAAGGACTGCCTGGCAGAATTGGAAGAAGGCTTCCAAAACCTTGAGGAACTACCTGACTTATGACCGATTAAGCAGTCCATCAAACCACCACCTGTAAGAGTTGAATGTCAAGCTTTCTGGAGTTTCCCAGAGAGGATTGATGCGCGTGCTTTTCTCGGGGAGAAATATTTTCAAAATACCACTATACACCAAAACGATTGAACGCAATGCAAAACCAGTATTCATTTCACTTATTTACCCGTTTGGGCCTC
>CAZFPQ010000520.1:0-2712 GCA_964521065.1 uncultured Bacteroidia bacterium
GTTGACGAAGTCATACCAGGTGGAGTTTTTGAATTTGGACTCGGGCATGAAGTTGTATACGAAGTTCAAAAAGGCTGGGGATTGCTGCTTGTAGGTTTTTCCGTCCCAGCTGTAGGCTTCTTCCAGGCGATAGGGGATGAGTTCCTCATCTATCTCGTCTCCTTCCTTGCCTTTCAAGACATTGAGGACGATCGGCGCGCTGTGGATCCACTCTCCCCCGATGTCAATCGGGAAGTCGGCCAGGGTGGTGTCCTTTTTAAGTCTGCCGCCATATCGGTCGCTGGCTTCCAAGATTTGGTAGTCAATGTTGTTTTGCTCCAACACTTTTGCCGCGGCCATACCCGAGGCGCCGGCCCCTACGATGATCACCTTGCCTTCATACTGGTAGGTGTTTGCCAAAGCAGTTTTTTCCGGGAGCTTGTCTTCAGCCCTGGCGGCCCACTTGAAGCAACCGGTCAGGACGAAGCTGAGAATGAGGAGGATGGAAATGAATGATGCAGTTCGAAGTTTCATAATAGAAGGGTAATCAAATGGATGAGGACATCCATATTCTGTGTGGCTGATTAGAGAGAGGTTGCTATGCTCTTCTTATTTAGATTCCCAGCTTTTTCATCTTGGGAATTTCATATCGGCTATCTTCTGCGGGATACCTCAGCTCATCTTCATACTGCCCCGATTCTTTGGCCAATGACCAGATGATGCTTTCCCCCGCGGGGATGGTACTGGGTTGTGATTGATAAATGTCATCTTGAAAGGCCTGCTCCGCATCGATCACTTCCCAGCCATTTTCCTGAAAAGCCTGGATGAGGTCCCCTAAGAAAAGCGCCGAGGTGAGGTTGTGATGCAGCAACAGCGTATGCTGGACGTGTCTGTGGGTTAGCTTATAGGATAGTTCCTCATAGTAGTGGGCTCTTTCTAGGATGTGTTGCAGGTAATAGGCTTTATAGTTGTCCAGCTTGGCGTTTTGCTCTCCATGTTTGCGGATACTTTTGATCAGCTCGCTGTTGATATACCAGTCTGAGGCGTCGATGGAGACATAGCCATTTCTGTAATCATGCTGGGCCAGGATGTTTCTAAAGCCATCGATTTTTGCTCGGTTATTCCCTTCTTTCAAGTAGGGAAACCTAAATAGCTTTACGTAGCCTGGGTATTTCGCTATGATTTTATCTGTTCGCAGCAGCTGATTCTCGAAATCTGAGACGGTCAGCTTGTCGTCGTTAAAATTGGGGTGGGAATAGGTATGGTTCCCAATTTGATGCCCCTGCTCTGACCAAGACCTAAGCAGGTATTGTCCTTTCTCATCGAGTTTGTTGGAGCCCGTTACAAAAAATGTGGAAGTGACCTTTGCCTCCCTCAGTGCCGTCAAAATCATCTCATTCCAATCTTCAAATGGATAAGCAGCTAGGTCTTGGGTGATTCCATCGTCAAAGGTGAAGCTTACCTTTGGCTTGCTGGCTTCTACCTGGGGGGGCTGTGCGGCTTCTTCATCCTCTGCCTTGGATGAATCGTGGGTTGGGTTACAGCCCAGTAGGATTAAGAGGGTGATGGCTAGGAGAAACGGTTGGTTCATCTTTTTTTCTTTGGTGGGGGAGAGCAGTCTTATAAACACGATCCTTGTGGCATGGCCACTTAACCCTGATCCATAAACTCATAAATGACTGTTGCCAACTCCGTCAAGTCATTCTTCTCAATGGGGTGCTGAAACCCATCCAAAATTCTCAACTGCCCATTTCGGAGGGTCGCGGCGGTAGCCTGGGACTCCGCTAGGGAAACCATGTTGTCTTGATTCCCGATGCCAATCAGCACCCGATGATCAATTTTGGCTAGTTCACTAGGAGTTAAAGGTGGAGCATCTCCTAGGGCTATCATCATGTTTGCCGTCTTGGATAATACCTCTTTCCAGTTGGCAGGATGATGAACGGATTTGAGATGGGCCGCGAACTTGGGCACTTTTTCCTCAATCACAGCTGGATTCAACATCTTGACTTCCTTCCTCGCCGCTTCGGGATTCCAGTCGAACTTGGTACCAAAAGTGACCATGCGAGCAACCAGCTCTGGGTGTTGACTCGCAAGTAAGAGCGCCACATAGCCCCCCATGCTATATCCGAAGATGTTGGTTTGGCTTATTTGATGCTCACGCAAAAATGCAAGCACATTATTCGCAAACAATTCAATGGAAAAGTCTTCCTGGGAACTCCTGCCGCCATGTCCCTCAAAGTTCAAGGAGTAAACGGTGTATTTGCCTTCTAGCTCCTTTGCAAGCTTAATCAATTGAGCTTTGCTTCCTAAGGCACCATGTAGCAAGAGGAGGTTTGGGGATTTCATGGGTGTGGGTTTGGGGGGATTATTCGAGGTGCAGCTCATTCAAATAAGTGCATGGTCCTTAGAGATTTCCACAGGGAGTTTACATAATTTTTTGCTTCCAAATTCTTAAAGGCCTCTCTTTCTCTTCCTTCCAGATCTGCACCCAGTAGGAATCTTCCCCTTCTAGTCCGTCTTTACTAATTTGGGTTAAATCTTTATAACCGACCCTGACTCTGTACCATCCATTGGGAAGTTCAATTCTTTGGGCCTTTGGCAAGTAGTCTGTACAACCCATTACCACCATTTTTCCCGATAGGATTTGAATCGAGCATTCGTTCACTTGGTCAAACTCTTCCAATTCGACAGTTGCCGGCTCGGCACCCAAGATGTCAATGGTCAAAGGAACAT
>CAZFPQ010000521.1:0-2655 GCA_964521065.1 uncultured Bacteroidia bacterium
TCCGCAAAAAGTGAAGAAGTCAAGCATCCTTTAACTTCTTCACTTTTTAACTACTTAACCTTCTTCTCGACTTAAACACTCCTTCTCACGTGTGTATAAGTGTTTGCTTATTCTCCCAGTAGTTTTCGCGCAATCATCCACTGCTTTACTTTTTCCCATTGCTCCTGATACACCCCAGGAAGTCGGCGAACAGGCTCTGCATAATTGATGGGAAGTTGCTTTCTCAGTAACCAAAGCCCCGCTAAGGTGGTCAACAGCATAGACAAAACAGTTGCCCAGGCCGCTCCGACTACTCCTGCCCGGGGGATGAACAGCAAGTTCCAACCGCCATTCAACAGGAGGCTAATCCAAACTAGGCGAAAGTTTAGATGTGGCTTCCCGATAGCCTCTAGGGAGATCCCTGCCATGCGACCCCAAGGCTTGATCAAGGCCGTAATCAGAAAAATCTGTAAAACTGGTGCAGAAGAGGCATAGTCTGGACCAGCGATCAACACGATGGCAGGACGGGCAAAGACAAATAGCAATACACAGGGAGGAATCACCAACGCTACCAACTGACTCAATGATTTTTCCCAGAGTCGCGCCATTTTTTCTCCCCCTTGTTCGGTGAAGGTTTGGCTCAGTTGCGGAAAGATCACCAATGATACCGCACGGAGAGGAATTTCTAAGTAGTTAGTCAGCTTGGTGCCAATATTATAAAGGGCCACAGAAGCTGGTCCCAGAAAATAACCCAACATCAGCACATCCAGCCGTTGGAGGAGGATGGAACCCAAGCTACTGCCCATGGCATAACGACCATAATCGGCCAGTTTTTTCATGTAGGACAAATTGGGCGCCCCCAAGATGAGTTGCCCTCTTTGGTGCACCGCCAGATAGGCCACGGCAATCACCGCTGCAATGCTTTGTAGGGTAAGTACCTGTACGGGAGAAACCAAGCGCATGCTCCAGGCCGCCAGCACTACTAGCAAGAAGTAGATCAAGCCATTGACCAAGTGTCCCCAAAAGACCATCCTAAAATTGCGATCGGCCACCAGGATATACTCCAAAAACCGAAAGCTGCCCCAACTCAGCATGACCAATCCATAGGTTCTCGCCAGATCCACCAACAGGGGAGCCTGCCACAGCTCACTCAGTGGAACAGACAATCCCCAAAGCATCAGCCAAAACAGGGTTCCCGAAGCCAGGTTGAGTACCCAGGCAGAGGTGATGATGCGCTCACGATCATGGGGGTGGTCCACCAAGAATTTGACCAAGCCATTTTGGATAAACCCCATACGAGCCATTTCCGCAAAGGTCATGATGGTTTGGTACAAGACCCAGGTCCCAAAATCTTCTCGGCTGAGGGTCCTTACCAGGACCATGAAAATCAAAAAGGCAAAGCCAAAGACGGCTCCTTGAGACATCAGCGCAAAAAAGCTTCCGGATGCATTGCGTAGAATCTTCATTTAATGACAGCTTGATAAAATTCTTGGGTCTCCGCAGCGATTTGCCGCCACTGATATCGCATTTCAACTTCCCGTCTTGCATTCTGTGCGAGACGCTGGCGCAAACTTGGGTTCTGGTACAGCTCCACCAGTCGCTGGGCCATGCTTTCAGCATATCCCGACTTGACCAGCCAACCATTCTGAATGTGTTTCACCAATTCTTTGAGCCCTCCTACCGCTGAGGCAATGACTGGCACTCCTCGCTCAAAGGCTTCTAACACCACAAGGCCCTGTGGCTCATAATAGGAAGGGACTACCAAGGCCAAGGAGTCGGCTAGTAAAGGCATGACTTGGTCATTGGGCAAGGGACCCGTCCAATCAACTCGGTGACTGAGTCCCAGGCGATCTATTTCCTGACGTAGCCAGGGTCCCATGCGCCCTCCCCCAATGATCCGTAGTCGCAATGGCTGGGGTAGATGTGACAATAGGATCGGAAGTGACTTTAACCCTTTGTTGGGATCCAAGCGGCCCAGATAAGTTACCGTCAGCGGATGGGAAGTTACCTGCTGAAATCGCTTCAGATCCACCCCATTGGAGATCACACCCACTTCCCAACGATGCACCCGAAGGTGCTGCTGCAGATGTTGACGCATGAACTCACTCACGGTAATTACCCCTTCGGCTTTCTGGTAAGCCATTCTTTCTAATCGATGGAAGAGCCACTGGTGAAGGGCCTGATCTGGACTCACCTTGCCAAAACGTCGGGAATTCCGAAATTCTTCACGGGTCAAACCATGAAAGGTAACAATGCAAGGTTTGGCACGCCAGGGCCAGAGGGCGTATAGTAGCCCAGAGCGCCCCTGAACGTGAAGAAGGTCATATTCTGACGCATGCCTGAGCAGCCACTGACAGGCTTTGAGGTTGAAAAACAAGTCATCCGCCAGGGCCCTGAGGCCTTTCAAACGGTAACCAGGTAGGTGTTTCAGCGATATAACTTTTACGTCCTTTAGGCGATTGGTAGGCTCATCCTGCCAGCCACGTCCCGTAAGGATGTGTACCTCTGCGCCCTGCTTGGCCAAATAAGTCGCCAAAAAGCGGGTGTGAGTCTGGATTCCCCCCAGCTCTGTATTGAGCGACTTACAGATGAGGAGCACTTTCATTGGGTAGACTGCGAGAGGTTAAGGGAGTTAAGGGAGTTAAGGGAGTTAAGGGAGTTAAGGGAGTTAAGGGA
>CAZFPQ010000522.1:0-2611 GCA_964521065.1 uncultured Bacteroidia bacterium
CAACGCTGGGACCAAAGCCTTGAAGCTTCCCCACAAGCCCTGCCCTATGCTCAGACTTGGTACCTAGACATCATGAGTCAACGGCAATGGGCGGCAGTTATCAGCGATGACTATCAATACCTGATGCCCCTTCCTTGGAACCGGAAGCTGTTAGGCTACCGGCAGATTTATCCACCCTTTTTCACCCAACAGCTAGGAGTATTTGGGGCAAACCTTGACGAAGGAGTCTTTAGAGAGATGCTTCAGGCCATCCCTGAAGCCTATAGAAGGATTCACCTTAGCTGCCATCATCACAATCCTCCACTACTTCACTTACCTGGTACGTGGACGGCGAAACGCAACTTGCTGCTGAGCTTAAAGCAGAACTACGAACAGACCTGGAAAGGTTATGACAAAAGCCTGCGCCGACGTCTTCGGAAGGCCAAATCCCAGCTAAAGCTGATTCCGCTAGATCAGCCAGCTCAAGTGGTTAACTTGTATCAAACCCAATTAGAATCTCGCTTGAAGCTTGGCCCCAGCGCCTACCAAAGAATGGAACAGCTCATACAGCAGGCTGTAGAAAAAGCAAAAGGCCAACTCTGGGGAGTAGAAGATCAGGCCTCAGGCAACCTTTGTTGTGCGGGTTTCTTCTTGCTTTCAGCAGATCGCATCATCAACCTTTTTGGCGCATCTACCTCAGAAGGAAGAACGCTTCATGCCATGCACTTTCTCCTTGATGCTTTGATTGAGCAATACACAGGCAAGCTAAACTGGTTTGACTTTGAAGGATCGGAAATCCCAACTGTTGCCCGTTTTTTTGAGAGCTATGGTGCCATTGAACAGCCTTATCACCACTACTTCTGGGATCGCAGCCCCAAGTGGGTTCGAGCCGTAGAAAAGATCAGAAGAAGCATGAAAACATGAAAACTTGGATTTGGATCATCCTCATTTTGTCGGGCCCATTGGTCCAAGCTCAAACCCTTGAAGGAATTATCCGCGATGCCAGCACTGGAGAACCTATTCCCTATGCCATCATCCAGGTAGAGCGGCAATCTTTGGGTACCCTGGCCAATCAACTAGGCAAATTCTCCTTTACCCTACCCAGCACGCTCTCATCGGATAGCCTTCGAATTCGCATCAGGGCTTTGGGTTACCAGGAACAGGTTCACGCCGTCGCCGCCTGGCCTCCAGACAAGCCAGCATCCATCGCCTTGCGGCCTGCGCCCTTCACCCTTTCGGAGGTATTCATTTTTGCGACAGAACTGAGTCCGGCCCAAATGATAGAGCGAGCAGTGAGTCTTCGCCAGGAGAACTACTTGACAGAGCCTCACCTGATGAACAGTTTCTATCGGCACTACTGCCAAGACAATGGCACCTATGGTCGCCTCATTGAGGCCGCCATAGACGTCTATGCCCCAGAGTCGTATCAGGTCTTTCGGTATGCTCCATTGGCTACTATGCGAGCAGAGGTAAAACAGATGAGGCGCAGCCTGGATTTTACCCGCATGTCGGCTTTTGGCCACGTCAACTTGGCCCTATGGGCCACCCTGGCCAAGGACCCCCTTAATTTCCACGGCCCCCTCAGTCAGCCCAAAACCAGGCGAAGGCTCAACTTCCAACTTGCTGATACCACAACCTGGCAAGGCAAACCTGTCCTCGTCATCCACGCCGACGGTCCTTACCTAAATTGGCGCTATGTAGCTGACATTTACCTTAGCCTCACAGATTGGGCCATCATCAAAGTAGATGAGCAGCGGGTTCGCAGGTTCAAAAGGGGGCGTCCCATCCTAGAAACAGAGCACAACTTGATCAATTACCAGTACCTAGATGGTAAATGGAGCTTGAGTCACATCCTTCAGGAAGGACGAAGAGAGGAAAGCTGGCTAAATGCGGAAGGAGAAACCTGGCACAGCCTAACTCACCAGCATCACGTGGAGGTCCTGATTAATTCAATTAAGGAAGTGGAAAAACCTCCATTCAGAGGGCAAACCTTCTCCCAGGAGGTTCTATCAAAGGTTCCCTACGATCCAGCATTTTGGGAGACTTATCCCATCCTAGCGGCTACTCCTCTCGAAGCACAGATTGAGCGAGACCTCTCTGCTCGCCTAGACCTTGAAAACCAGTTCAATGCCCAAGCAGGCTTAGAAGATGGTCCTGCCAAGGCTGAGCAATTGGCCGAGGCCCGGCTGGCTTCCATACGTTCCCAATATCAAGGCTACCCCATGCTCCTGGTATTTTGGGACGCTACCTATGAGCCTAGTCTAAAGGATGCCTGGCGGGTACGCAAAGCCCTTCGATCCGTACCTGAAGAACCGGTAGCCATCGTGTTTATATCCACTGATCGGGATGCGGGCACATGGCAAAGAGCCATTCGCAGCCGTAAGCTGTACTTGGGAGAGCATCTTAGGCTAGGCTATGGAGTAGAATCGCCCATTGCCAAACGACATCACGTCCAAGCCTTGCCTCATCTGGTCCTACAGGATCGAAATGGGAAGACCATCTGGCAAGGCTCGGATTGGCCAAAATCCAAGGAGCTAGAGAGGATTTTGGGGGATTGGCAGGAGTAAGGAATCGAAGATGGGCTACGGGCTACGGGCTACGGGCTACGGGCTACGGGCTACGGGCTACGGGC
>CAZFPQ010000523.1:0-2587 GCA_964521065.1 uncultured Bacteroidia bacterium
ATCTGAGGTAGGCGCCGGGCTCACACTAGAGGAACAGCTCTTTTACAAAGTTCCCCTGCTGATGGAGGTGCGCCAATCACGGGTGGATGTACAGCTGTACGATACCTATGACTTGCGGCGCGAACCCTTGTTTTTTCGGGGTATCTATTTCGAGGAGGACAGCGGCAAGGTCCTAGTTCAGACCAATGACCCCAAGTCGCAGACCAGGGAATTCCTACTTTCCAGCAGCGAACTTCCCAAGGGCCATGATCGAGCCATTACCCTGGTGGATCATCAAGGCAGCCAGCGTTTACTATTTGATGAAATTCTGGATTTTGCCAGAGAAAAGTACTCGGTACCCAACTGTAAAGACCGCAAACCAACCTTCAAGGTACTTCAAAAAGAAGATGTGCTACGTTTTCGTGCTCATGATCTTTGCCAGGAGGTACTGGTGGATGAGACTCGCTCCTGGATGTGTGAGCTCTTTGGCTGCAATGACATCGTTCGTGAGTTGCTCGAATTTACCATCACCTACGAACCCACCTATGATGGAGCTAAGCTGACCATCACCATCGATGGGAAATTTGGGTCGGGTTTCTATGATGAGGTAGCCCGAGGGGCCTATCATGATATGACCGAAGAATCCAAATTTGAGGATGTATACCTCAAAGATTACGCGGATCAATTGAAGATCGAACTAAAGGAATACCTCCAAAATCGCTAAGCCCTCATGGACCTCAAAAGCCACCTAGAATCTCTCTTATCTCAAGCCCAACTGGGGGAAGCCATTCAGGTGGCTCTGTTTCAATTAAAAAGAGAAGGCTTACAATATCATTACGAACAGGCCATTCAGCACTCGGCGCGCTGGTTTGCGCTACAGAGAGAGTTGACCATGGGACAGACTCCATTTGAAAAGCGGATGGAATATGAGGATGATTTGCGGGGCGACTTCATCAGCTTTGTGGGGATGTTGCCTCCGGATTTAGCCATGCTCCCTCCTGCTGAGTCAGACCAAGACACGGCAGAAGTACCCAAAGATCCTCCGGTCAAGCCTTCAGGCATATCTGAAGACCGTTTCAAGTGGCATGTATTCCTAGGACTCACGGTGATCAAGGGAGGACTGCTGATCTACCTGTCCTACCTAAACAGTGTAGGCATGCCCACGCAGGACTACAAAACGCTCTTGGGCCTGATGCTCCCAGTGTTTACCACCGCCTTCATCCTCATGGCTAAGCATCTCTTCGACCGCCGTGGAAGCCTCAGCCTAGGCCATGGCCCCCGCGTCAACCGAGGCAACCAGTGGTTTACCTACCTAGTGCTATTTGCCTATCTCTGCTCCATGTTATTGGCTCTGCGGCCCTACGGGCGCACTAGCGGCGACTTATCCAGCCTCATCGACTGGGTCAACGCCACCGAGGCCCTCCTAGGAGGAGCCCTGGGTTACGTAGTTTCGACTCTATTCAAGTCCGATAAGCCGAAATGAGGTGGGTAGGAAAGCGCGGTGAAAAGAATGGTCCTCCCGCTTCGCCGAATCCAGAGTCTTTTCCTACCACCACTTCCACCAAGCTCTTCTCACCGTAGGTCGGTGAACCTCCCCCACCTCAACCAGCCCCAGCAGCACCGCCAGCTCCTCCGGTCGCCAGTCCTGCCGCCGCATGCGGCGGTCGAAGGTCGAGCGGCTCATGCCTAGCTCTAGGTAGAAGACCTTTTGTGGTTGCCCCGATCTTCGAATCGCTTGGCAGACCGCTTCGCAGACTTGGCTGTAGTGCTTGAGCAGCTCCCAGACGGAAAGGGGGAGCTCGGGGGAAAGGGGGGCTTTTAGGGGTGAAAGCATGGAGGGAAGAACTTTGGGATGTGTGCGACACAACTGTGTCAAGTGCCTGTCTATCAGGGATTACCTTTCAATATACGGCAGATCCATTGCCGATTTCAACCCTGCTACCCTCCTGTCTCGGCATTGATACATGAAACATCCAACATGTGTGCCTTTTCTACCGATATAGCAAGGGACTCGCCGGTGGATGGGGAGCTTGGCTCAGCTGGTCTTGGGCTTAGGCTTTTTTGCCTCCCCGTTTTGCCGCCAGCTCTGGGTTTCCTCCGATATATCGACACTGACAACTCACCGTGCGCAGTCCCAAGTTTCACCCTAATCACCCCTATCTAGCATGGCAACTTATTCTGAAAGCGACTTTGGCCAAATCTCTGGCAGATGGGGGGAGTATGTGGGAGCCTCTTGGCTGGGCCGGAAGGTGCTGCGCCGCTATCCCACTCGGGTACCCAATCCCCGCACTCCGGTGCAGCAGGCCAACCGTGGCCGTTTTGCCACGGCGGTGCAATTGGCCAAGGGCTTTTTGCCTGCGATCCGGCTAGGATATGGGATGGCTGGGCCCGAGAGATCGGCCTACAACCATTTCATCTCGGCGGCTTTGAGCTACATCTTCAAAGTGCCTGGCTTTCCCACCCAGGTAAATTATGCTCAGTTGCCGCTCAGTGTGGCGAGCCTGGTTCCGCCCCAGTTCCAATCGATTCAGTGGTTGGGGAATCAGGAAGTTCAACTTAGCTGGTCCTCCCCGATCCGTCCCAGTGGGCCTCCCTTTTTGGCGGTAGC
>CAZFPQ010000524.1:0-2586 GCA_964521065.1 uncultured Bacteroidia bacterium
TCCCTCCTCCCGCTTCTCGCCTCTCGCAGCAAAGCGATCTCGCTTCCCAACTTGCGATCTTCCCTCCCACTTTGCAATCCATCCCGTGATTTGTCTATTGTCGAAACCCTGAGTAAAGGCTACTTTTGCCGACTATGAAGCGATACCTCTTCCTTAGTTTTATTTTATTCTCATTCCTGCCCCAAATTTGGGGGCAAACCAATGGGGGCACCTTACGTGGAACCGTGACCAATGAGGCGGGGGAACCCCTCTCCGGGGCGACCATCTTCTTACCAGAGATCAAGGCAGGTGCCTATACCAATGACCAGGGAATCTATAGCGTCGCTAAGCTGCCCGCCGGTAGCTTTGAGGTCAAAGTCTTTTACTTTGGATATGACACCATTACCGAATCGGTAAACATCTCCGAGAACCGCTTTACTACCCGTGGATTCACCTTGCTAGAAAAGCAGGTCTACACCAATGAGATCGAAATCACCAGCCAGCGCCAACCCGGTAAAATTGACCGTAACAACGTAGACATTGGGGTCAATGAGGTGACCGCTGCTGATATCAAGCTGATTCCTTCGCTCGGTAGCGCGGATTTGGCTCAATACCTACAAGTTTTGCCAGGGGTCGTTTTTACCGGTGACCAAGGGGGACAGCTATTTATCCGAGGGGGAACTCCCATCCAAAACATGGTCATGATGGACCAAATGGTCATCTATAGTCCTTTTCACTCCATCGGTTTGTTCAGTGTATTTGATCCCGATTATATCCGGAAAGTAGACGTCTATTCCGCCGCATTTCCGGCCCAATATGGTGGACGAATCTCCTCGGTGATCGACCTGGATGTTCGCAATGGCAACCTCAGTGAGTTTTCAGGAAAGGCTGAGTTTAATACCATCTCGGCAGGGATGCTTTTAGAAGGTCCCATCATCCCTAAGAAAGGAAGCAAAGCAGGCGTAAGTTATTTGCTCTCAGCTCGCAATAATTTTATTGACCGCAGTTCTCCTTTGCTGTACCCCTATATCCAAAGCCAGCTTGATGATACCGAAGGCCTGCCTTTCAACTTCTTAGACCTCTATGGCAAACTGACCCTTTCTGATGGGGTCAACACCGCCAACCTATTTGGTTTTCGTCATACTGACAATGTCAACTATGAGTTTCCGGCCAACATTGGCTGGGATTCTCGCGGAGGGGGAGGCAATTTCCAAGTCTTGCCCTCAGGGGCAGGGGCCATTGTGTCAGGTAACTTTGCCTATAGCAACTACCAAACTTCTTTGGCGTCCCAGGCGGATTCCTTCCCCCGCCGAAGCAGCATCGAAGGTTTCAATGGTACCTTGCAGGTTGGCTATATTTTCAATTCAGTAGATGAACTGGACTTTGGAATCTCCTTTTTAGGTTTCACCACCGATTATGTGTTCACCACCGACTTTGGACTAAGGCCGCAGCAGCAGGCGAGCAACACCGAAGCATCGATGTTCTTCAATTACAAAAAGGTGATTCAGGAAAAAAACGCCAGTGGGAAGACCTTTGAAAGGGCCGTAATTGAGCCAGGGATTCACATCCATTATTACAACAATCAAGTGGGAGCCCAGTTGGAGCCACGCTTGCGAGCTAAGCTGAATTTTCCCGGCTTGAGCTTCAGTGCTGGAGCTGGATTGTACTCACAGAATCTATTATCAGCGGTTTCCGATCGTGATGTAGTCAACTTCTTTCAAGGATTTTTGTCTGCCCCTAGTGGAGTAGCCAATCAAATCCGCCGCACGACCTTACAGACCTCTTGGCATGGCCTATTTGGGGTACAAGCTGAGCTGGTAGAAAACCTGACGACGACGGTAGAAGGCTGGTACAAAGGTTTTACCCAGTTGACCAACATCAACCGGGACGCTCAATTTCCCAGTGACCCAGCTTTTATTACCGAGACCGGAGAGGCTTATGGGGTTGATTTCATCGTCAAGTACCAAACTCCTCAATGGTATCTTTATGGTACCTATGGGTTGGCGCGGGTGACGCGTACCGATCGCCTAAATCTGGATGAACCACGGACTTATCCTCCTAACTTCGACCGTCGCCACAATGTCAACGTGGTCGCTGCGTATCAGAGTGGTCGTTTTTCTGTGGAGGATGAAGCGGGGAGAAGGCTTCGCCCGAAGTTTACCGATCCCGTCTGGGAGGTAAGTTTACGCTGGGGCTTGGGTTCGGGCTTTCCCTTCACGCAAACCCAAGGCTATTTTGAAAAGCTGAATTTCAATGACAATGGTGCTCAAACCGACATCTCTACCCAAAATGGCAGCTTAGGACTCCTGCTGGCCGAGGAACTTAATGGAGGACGTCTGCCTTATTATCACCGCCTCGATTTAGCCGTACGTCGGCGCTTTTTGTTTAGCAACAAAGTCCTATTAGAGCTGAGCGCCAGTGCCATCAATGCCTATAATCGGCAAAACCTATTCTACTTTGACCGTGAGCGTTTTGCCTCGGTATTCCAATTGCCCATCATGCCAACTTTAGGAGCTACTTTCCGGTATTAGGGGATTGAGAGCCTGAGAGCCTGAGAGCCTGAGAGCCTGAGAGCCTGAGAGCCTGAGAGCCTGAGAGTCTTGGGCT
>CAZFPQ010000525.1:0-2574 GCA_964521065.1 uncultured Bacteroidia bacterium
AAGCTCGGTTCAGGTTACCTCAACTATAAACCAGGGACCAAATCCCTAGAGTATTTCTATCTCAGCGCAGAACCCCAACCTTTGCAATTCAATCCTCCTCCCAATCCTCGCTCCCAGGCCTTAGAGTCTTTGGATAGTCGTGAAATCAAGATCGAGGAGTGAAGACATCAAAATCTCAGTTAACATATGACTAAAAAGAGGTCGTGATATCATAGGTCTCCATCTCTTATAACTCTTTTATCTACTATGAAAGAAAAGCAACTGATACCAGCCATAGACTTTGAAAACACCGAGCTCGCCTTTCAGGCCAAATCTAATGCCCGGCTAAAACGGACCTATTGGCTATTTCGGTTGATTGATGACCCTTTCTTGACCAAATGGGGTCCCAGATTGCTGAATTTGGCCCTGCGCATGAGGTTGCCTGTGGAAGGCTTGGTAAAGAAATCCATTTTTGAGCTCTTCGTGGGAGGGGAACAGCTAAGCAAAACGGGAGAAACCGCTAAAGTCTTGGCTGAATACGGCGTGCATGCCATTTTGGACTATTCTGTGGAAGGGGAGAAAAACGAACAGGGTTTTGAAAAAACCAAGCAGGAAATCCTCGATACCCTGCGCTATGCTACCCAGCATGATTCCATTGTCTTTAGTGCTTGTAAGCTGACGGGATTGGCTAGTTTCGGCTTGATGGAAAAAATCCAGGCGGGAGGGAAACTCACGCCTGCCGAGAGAGAGGCTCAAGAAAAGATCTGGCTCCGCATGAATGAGCTGGCTCATGCCGCTCAGTTACACAATACCCCGCTTTTTATTGATGCAGAGGAAACGTGGATTCAAGACTTTATCGATCAAGTAGCTGAGGCATTGATGGAAAAGTACAACCAAGAAAAGCCAGTGATATGGACGACGATACAATTGTACCGACACGATCGACTAAGCTATCTTGAAAGCTTAATTGAGCGGAGCCGAGCGCGTGGATATGTGTTAGGTGTTAAGTTGGTGCGGGGGGCGTATCTGGAAAAAGAGCATGCCAGGGCACTTGAGATGGGCTACCCCACGCCTATGCAGCCATCTAAACAGGCTACCGATCGAGATTATAACGCTGCTCTAGAGCTGTGCATGCAGCACCTGGATCACGTGGCTATTTGTGCGGGGACCCACAATGAGCAGAGTAGCCTTTATTTGACCCAACTCATGGCAGAAAAGGAGTTGCCGCCGGATCATCCACACATTTGGTTTTGCCAGCTTTTGGGGATGTCTGACCATATTTCCTTCAACCTGGCCCATCGAGGATACCGCAGTGCCAAATATCTTCCATACGGCCCCGTGAGGGCGGTGATCCCTTACCTGATTCGACGAGCTAATGAAAATACATCCATCGCCGGACAGTCTAGCCGGGAGGTAACGCTGCTAAGGAAGGAATTAAAACGACGCAAGACACAAGGCCGCTAAGCCTCAATCCACTTGGCCATGAAGTACTCATCGACAAAGTGTCCTTCTATTTGATAGCTCTTACTTTTGCTTCCTTCAATTCCAAAGCCAAGTTTCTGATATAGGAGCCATGCACCTTGATTGGGAATTGCTACGGTCAGTTCCAGTCGCTTTACCCCCACCGTAGGAGCCCATTGTTCCAAGGCCTGAAACAGCTCTGAAGCCAAGCCTTGCCGGCGATAAGCTTTACGTACGCCTACCCCGATCAAAGCGCTATGGTAGACCCGGCGATATCTTTCTCCCCAAGCCCCTAGCCAGGCTACCAAGCGATCTCGGTCTTCGACCACCCAGATCATTTGATTGGGCTGGGTCAGAACAGTTTGAATTTCTGTGCGTTGTTCTGCAATAGTGGTCTGCCGTTCTCCGTCTTCTAGCAGAGCATAAGGCGAATCCGACTCAATGCTGCGAAGTAGATCCAGATAGGCCTCCGCGTCCGTTTCGTGAATGGGACGTAAATAATAAGAGGAAATTCGCTTCATATGGGTAAGGACTTGGAATGAATGCCAACCGCGCCTTTGCGTAAGAGAGAGATAGATTTTATGCCTAAAAATAGATGGTAGCGATAAAATTTAAACAAGTGCTAAAAATTACCTATCGAGTGAACATGAACCCCTCTCCTTGCCTACCGTAAATTTTATAACTTTATCTTTTCCCATTAATTCAGCGACAAAAGTATATGAATAGCCAGTTGACCCCGGCCAGAATCGTACAAGAACTAGATAAGTACATCATTGGACAGAAGGACGCCAAGAAATCGGTGGCCATTGCCCTCAGGAACCGCTGGCGTCGCTTGCAGGCTCCCGAAGAGATCCGCCGAGAAATCATCCCCAACAACATCATGATGATTGGCCCCACTGGGGTGGGAAAGACAGAGATTGCCCGCCGTTTGGCTCAATTGGCTGAGGCCCCCTTCATCAAAGTAGAAGCCAGCAAATTTACCGAGGTAGGCTACGTGGGACGCGATGTGGAAAGTATGGTAAGAGACCTTGTGGAGCAATCGGTCAACATGGTTCGAGCTGAGCAAAAGGAAAAAGTAAGGAAGGTCGCCGAAGAGCAGGCCGATGAGGCTATTTTGGATATACTGATCCCTCC
>CAZFPQ010000526.1:0-2514 GCA_964521065.1 uncultured Bacteroidia bacterium
AGCCTTTTCGGATGGCCTCGATAAAAGGAGAAATATCTGCTTGGGAGTAGGTAAACAAAGGAAGCAAAAGGAAAAATGTAAGTGCCCTGATTTTCATTGAGAAATAGTTTTTCTTTTACTCCTAAGCTACCAAATCAAGAAAAACTCCCGAATCTTTTATCCCTACACCATTACTCATCTTAGAATCTCAGAAATTTAAAATATAGAGGCTTGTGTTTGCGTGGTAAATAGTTCTAAAAAGCGCATACCACGATGCGAGTTTCCATGTTCATTGAGAGCAGGGCTCCAAACAGAAATGGCGTACTCACCTGGTAAGACCGCCGCAATTCCGCCCCCTACCCCACTTTTCCCGGGCAAACCGACTCGGTAGGCAAACTCTCCGGCCTGATCATAAAATCCACAGGTTTGCATGATGGCATTAACTCTTTTTGTTCGTCCTACTCCTAAGATCCGCTGGGCATTCAAGGGCTGAACTCCCCCATTAGCAAGATAGAGAAAGGCCTGAGCCAAGTCCTCGCAACTCATTTCTATGGAGGAAAGGTGAAAATACAAGTCAATTACCTGCTCTGGTGGATTGACAATGTTGTCAAATGACCTTAAGAAATTCACCAAGGCAAAATTTCGATATCCCTGACTGGCCTCTGAAGCAGCAATTCGAGGAGAATAATCGATCGAAGGAGAACCCGCAGCTTTGCGAACAAATTCAATTAACTCAGCCTTGGGATTAGCTAATGCCGTGCAGAGGATATCACATACCACGATGGCCCCTGCATTGATAAATGGATTACGCGGGATGCCATTTTCATACTCTAATTGTACCAGGCTGTTAAAAGCATTCCCGGAAGGCTCTACGCCTAGTCTTTGCCAAATCTCCTCCCCCTTTACTTGATAGGCTAGGCTAAGAGAAAACACTTTGGCAATACTTTGGATTGAAAAGGGTAATCGAGCATCGCCCGCAAGGTGCGTTTCTCCATTCACCAATTGTAAACAAACCCCAAAGTGCTCTTTAGACACTTTTCCAAGTTCTGGAATATAGCTCGCCACTACCCCAGGGTTTGGACCACGAATCACTTCTTCAGCAATCGCACGCAAAAGGGTGGAATAATCAGGGCTCATGAGTGGGTAAAGAGTAGGATATGAAGGTTTAATCCTGTTGCCAACTTGCCACTCAAGTTACGCGATCTCTAGAAATAGTCCCACTGATTAGAGCCTAATTCTATCCACAACGCCTTTTCCGGGATAAGATGCTTCCCAATTCACCTTCCGCAAAAGCCTACTTAACTAACCTCAAAGACCTCTATGGAAGGGTCTTGGGCATCCTGGGAGAAAAGCTTTTGCAAGCTCTGGATCAAGGCCCAATCTTGCTGGTTTAGGGGTTGGCAAGCGGCAATTTTTCTTTTTAAGTTTTGGACGAGATGTTTGAGTTTTTGCAGTTGACCTAAACCCTGCTGTTGCTGAGAAAAAGATATACCAGTAGCACCTTGTCCTTCTAGATTATTCGCTTGAAGTGCTTGAACTTGAAGCGCTAACATACGCTCTTGTTGAAGGATCAATTCAAGCCAGGTACTTAACTCAAGCAAGGAGGGGGCAGGGGGATTGAGGCTGAGGTTTTGGCGTGGGGTACGAACCATCTCCACTTGAGCAGAAGTATTTATAGGACGGGAGGGGGCAAAAAGCGACGCGACGCCTAAACTAATCGCTAAGTTTATGCCAATGGCTCCAAGCCCAAAAACGGTATAAGGCAAATACAGCACCCCTTCCATTAACAGAAACATGGCTAAAGAAGCCACATATACCCAGAGATGATGAGATTTCAAGTTCCTGAAAATCAACCAATACATAAACGGGATTCCTACAGGGATAAAAGGAATGACTAATGCCGTCCGAGGTAGGGTTTCCAGAGGATTCCAATACCCTCGATAAAAGAAAAACCCTACTAAACTCATCAGCATCAGTATGGCAAATATGGGGTAGGCCCTTTTTGAAAGATTAGGTAAAGGTGATTTCATAGGAGAGGCGATCAATAGTTATTAATCCAAATGCTGCCTTATCCAAAAGTTACGAGAAATTTAAATGGCAAAGCAGCTTTATTTAAGCATAGGGCTAGAAGAAATTGGTAGGTGAGGGCCAAGTAATTTGAGTGCTGATCAACCTTGCCCCATAACCCTTATCTTATACTTCAGATTCTTTTGGCCAACTACTTTAAGGATAGATCATTTAAATGAAGGTCCAAAAAAATCGGAGCTTCCTCTTGGAAGCTCCGATCCGTGAAAAGTCATAAGGCCCAAGGACCTTACTCTATTACGATATTCTTAACCCCTCTCACTCCCTGGAAGGAATAAAAGACGCTATATAAACCAGAGGCGACGTTTAACTTGATCGGCACCTGCTTAGGCCCTGCTTGGAGCCATTCAACTTGATGATACACCTGTTGTCCTTGGGCATTATATACTTGCAGGTTCAAGCTACCTGCCTGTCTGGGATCAAGCTCCAAGGTGAAATTACCGTCGTTTG
>CAZFPQ010000527.1:0-2508 GCA_964521065.1 uncultured Bacteroidia bacterium
GGTTTGCCAAGTCAAATTGGGGTTGGCAATATCTGAAGGGATCAAGAAGGCCGTGCCCAATACCGTGGCCTGAGGATTTAACAGGCTCAAAGAGTTGTAAGCCCCCAAGAAAGAGGTGGTTCCTAGTGAACCCGTGCTGAAACGCAGCTTTAGGTCTGTCAGGAAGTTGGACTTATAAAAAGCCTCATTGTGAACGTTCCAGCCAAGCGAAACAGCTGGGAAGGTTTCAAAACGATTGTTGGCACCAAAGCGAGAATCGCCATCTCGTCTGACGGAAACAGAAGCGAGGTAGCGGTTGTCAAAGGCGTAGTTTACGCGGCCAAAAACACTCCTTCTGGCGATGGTCTCATTCCGCTCTGAGATGGCGACATCTTCGGGATTCAGCAGCGCGTAGTTCAAAGGTTGTCCAAAAGGCACATTGGTGGCATCTAAGGCGACGCCTGTGATGTAAAAGTTTTGAAACTCAAAACCTGCTACCGCAGATACATCGTGCTTGCCCAAGGTTTTGGAATAGTTCAAGGTCGTTTCACTCAAAATCGATGAACGCTTGATGTCCGTTTGGTCCAGGGCTGTCTGGTTGGTACGCGCCCGGGAATCAAACTCCAAGGTCCGATGAAAGTAGTCACGGGTATCCCGGATATCTGCGCCGAGCACCGTGCGGAGGTTCAGGCCGTCAAGAATGTTGAATTGCAAATAGCTACTGAGGTTACCAAACAGGGTCCTTTGCCAGCGATCGGTGTTGTCAAGCTTGGTAGCTGGACCAGCATCTCCTGACCCCCCAATGCCATTGCCGGATCTTCCATAATGCCAGTCCTGAGCGGTCATGCCTGGCTCCAAGGTATAGATGCTGTTGTTGAAAGGAGCATCTCCTCCCCGGTAACCCGCATCAAAAGGGTCCAATCCCAAGTCCTGGGCTTGCTGGTCTAATTCCTGTACAAAGGCAATGGATGCCTCGGTATGGTAAATAGGGTGAACGCTGTAAGCCCTCAATAGGTCTCTCATGTCGTGACCGACCAAGTCTCTATCGCCGATAAACCCATTGATGTTCAATCCGGTTTGGAAGCGGTCACCGAGCTTCGCATCGAGGTTCATCCGGGCATTGTATCTTTCAAAGCCTTGGGTAGTGACCACTCCCTGGGTATTGAGGTAGCCCAGTGAGGCAAAGTAATTCACATCGTCCGTTCCCCCGCTGACGCTCACGTCTTGGTTGGTGCTGTAGCCAGTTTGGAACAGCCAATCTTCCACAGCCACCACGTCAGGGGAATTACGGTAGGCATTGAGTCGGTAATCCAACAAAGATTGCTCTACCTCTCCCACGTCGTAAGTCCCATCGGCAATGCCGGCTTCTAGTTCATCGGCCCATTCGCCTGAAGTTTTTAGTTGCTCGACGTCGCCTACGTAGCGACTAGAGGTACTTACGTATCCGTTATAAGTAACTCTGGCCTTGCCAGACTTTCCTTTTTTGGTGGTCACCAAGATTACTCCGTTTGCACCTCGGGAGCCATAGATGGCTGCGGATGCGGCATCTTTCAATACCTCAAGACTTTCGATGTCATTGGGATTGACCGTGGCCAAACTCCCAGAGATCGGAAACCCATCTACCACGATTAGGGGATCTGAGTCCCCTGAGATCGAAGAGGCAGCCCTGATCTGGATTTTAGGATCTGCTCCAGGGGCGCCGTCTTGATTCTGAATCAAGACCCCCGCCAGTTTTCCGGCTAGGGCATCATCCACACGATTGGCTTGGATGGCGGCGACATCGCTCCCATCCACCTGAGCAATGGCTCCTGTGACGTGGGACTTTTTGCGGGTGCCATAGCCTACCACCACCACCTCGTCCAATTGGGTGATGTCTTCTGCCAGCACCGTTACCAGGTCAGTTTGGCCCGTATAGATCACGGACTGGTTTGCATAGCCAAAAAGAGAAAAAAGGAGCTCGTCACCGTTGTTGACTTCAACTTGGTAGCTCCCGAGGGAATCGGTTACGGCACCCTTGGTGGTTTTGGCCACGATGACCGTCACCCCAAAAAGTGCGTTGTTTTCTTCGTCTGTTACGGTACCTCTCAGGGTTGTCCCACTTTGGGCAAAACCTGACAGCATCACCAACATCATTGAAAACAAGGTCAATGCTTGTTTCATTGGATTTTACAATTAAGAAAGTTGAGTTTAGGGTTCATTCCGTCTGGATAGCTCATCCATTTGCCATATATCTCCCACCTCATCATCCAAGACAATGAGACAAAAATTTGACAAGTTGACAGAGCTTAAAAATTAGGCACCACAGCAGACCTGCTTTCTAAGCTTAGAAAGCACCATGTCCATTAGGTCAAAAACTGTATGGTCCTAGTTGAGCGAGCTTACTGGTTCATTAGATTTAGATTAGGTAGTAGTCAGCAAATTATTGGTGAACCAAATTGGTGAACCAATTTTCAATTAAGCCGAACCTAAGCATTTTTTAAAAGAAGAAAAAAGATTTGAGCGATTTTCTTTCTCTCGAAATTTGACTAA
>CAZFPQ010000528.1:0-2500 GCA_964521065.1 uncultured Bacteroidia bacterium
CCGTCAAGCATTTCTGTAGATACTCTTGGGCTTCCGGATCAAGCTTTACAGAGCTTTTTTCGGCTGCTCCGAGAGAGATTTCCATCAACTCATCGGGGGTATAGTCAGGAAAATCAAAGCGCATGGTTAGGCGGGACTTCAAGCCAGGGTTACTTCGTAGAAACGTTTCCATCTCTTGGGGGTAGCCTGCTACCACCAAGGCAAAATCTAACTCTACCCCCGACAACTCCTTGACCAAGATCTCCACCGCCTCCCTGCCATAGTCTTTTTTGTCCTCTTCGGAGCGAATCAAGGCATACGCTTCATCAATGAAAAGAATTCCCCCCCGGGCCTTGTCAATCGCAGATTTCATTTTAGGGGCGGTTTGTCCAATATACTCTCCAATGATGTCTGCCCTGTCCACTTCATGG
Organism: uncultured Bacteroidia bacterium; assembly: GCA_964521065.1. Classification (GTDB taxonomy): domain Bacteria; phylum Bacteroidota; class Bacteroidia; order J057; family J057; genus CAYVAP01. The sequence continues at coordinate 411 of CAZFPQ010000528.1, forward strand.
ACATGGCCTCTTTTCAACAAACCTAACTTTTTGTAGATGCGCCCTAGCATTCTTGCCACCGTAGTCTTACCAGTACCAGGATTCCCAGTAAATACTAGGTGCAAATTATTCGGATTGCTGTCCTCAAAACCTTTTTCCTTCCGGAGATTTAGGAACTTCAAGTACTGTGCATACTCTTTGATGCGGGTTTTCACCCCCTCTAACCCAGTCATGGCATCTAGCTCAGCGAGCAATTCATCCAGCGTTTGATCATCACCTTCGGTGGGGCCAGGTTGCCCCAACAGGGTATTACCAGATTCATCGGGCAAGAGAAAACCTGCTTGCCCACCGAGGAATTGGCCTCCGACTCGGAAGGGCACCACCCCTATCAGGGTATCCATGAAGACAATCTCTACTGTGTAATTGTCTGCAAACCAAGTTCCTTTATGATCAGAGCCCCAACCCGAGGTGACAACGATCTCACTTTGCTCAGCACTTACGTTTACCAATTCTTCGGTACGCCCTTTCAACTGGCGGGCATCATTGTAAAAGTTGAAGATTAATTCGGCTTTCCAGTGCTTTGAAAGTCGGTTTTTGGCTTTAAAATCAACCCAAATGAAACGGGTTTCTTGGTCAAAAAATTCGATAAAGTAGGTCGGGTCGGTCTTGCTTCCCTCAGTATTGCTGCCTTCGTATAATTGAATCGACTCGATCTCAAGGTAGGGGTTTTCCTGAGCTGAGACCCGTCCCACATCATAGATAAAAAAATTACGGCTACCTGCTTTGACGTTGTCAATATAGGCCTCCCAATAGTATTCGCCTTCTTTCCAAAAGGTTCCGGTCTTTTCCATCCCCCAGCCTTCCCTCACATAGATGATGTTTTGTTCTTTAGGAACGGCCTTCGTGACTTCAATGTCACAAATCTCTTTAGGAACCTCGTAGGGATCGTTGGATCGAGAAAAAGCCTTTAAGTTTATCTGAGCGGTCCAGTCTTCTTCATCAAAGAGCTTATTGTAAAAAGCAAACTCGGCATAGATGAAGGACAATTCTCCTGCATCAAATACCTGTCTGTACTTCTTTTTACTCTCGGCTAGCCACTCAATAGAGGCGTAGGTCTTGATACTTTTGAATTTGTACCGAACGAAGTTGGTGGGTTTTGAGGGGGGCATATTAGGTGATAATAAGCCAAAAGATGGATAGGCTGGCCCTGAAATTGCGATTTTTCTCCCATGTGACCAACCTCATTTCACCCAAGTGGCAAAGAAATTGAGTACTGACGAAATGCATTACTCAGAAAAACCAAAATGCTATAGTCAGTAAAATTTTTATTTCGCAAATAATTATGGAACGGATTTTGTAAATCATGTATATCGCGTCTGTGGTCTTAAGGGGATCTTATAAGACACAGGCGGTAAAGGGAAAAACAACAATCTCCAACAGAAAATCTGGATGAGATCCTTCGGGGAGAACGCGCTCCCTCAGGATCGAAATGTATGCCGGCTTCCACCGGCTAGGAAACTTATTGCATTGCAAAAACATGCGCGATATGAAGAAGCATCTTATGCCCAGTAACCCAGACCTGATTAGACTTTACGACAAGCACACTGGTGAACTGCTTCGTCGTCAAGAGGACAACAGTACCTACACGTCCAAGGTTCGCTCTTTGCTCGTTCGCCAACTTAGAGAGGAATCACCAGGCATCGAAATCGTGGCAGACCACCTTTCCATGAGTGTTCGTAGCTTGCAGATGAAACTTAAAGATGAAGGGACCAGCTACCAAAAAATCTTGAATGCGCTACGCAAAAACCTGGCTATTGCCTATCTGCGAGAGCAAAGTGTATCCAAGGGAGAAATTGCCCACATGCTGGGATTCTCTGAAATCAGTGTTTTTTCACGGACCTTCAAGAAGTGGACGGGCAAAAGCCCATCTGAGTACCAGGCAACCCAGTTCTAACGCGACACGGAGTCTCTCAGACCACCAACACATCCCCTGGTTTTCGAAGGAAAGCCAGGGGTATTTGTTGTAAGGGAGTTAAGGGAGTTAAGGGAGTTAAGAGAGTTAAGAGAGTTAAGGGAGTTAAGGGAGTTAAGGGAGTTAAGGGAGTTAAGGG
>CAZFPQ010000529.1:0-2495 GCA_964521065.1 uncultured Bacteroidia bacterium
ATTTGGATATCTTCGATCACCTTTTCTTTTCCTTCGGTGCGGTATTCGGGATTTTCGTCTCCCATGGTGATCAAGGATTCTTTTTCCTTGATGGCTTCTAAGTTGTCCTCAAACTCATTGAAAGTAGACATGAAGTCATTCAGGAGAGAGTCCTGACGCATTTTCTCAGCCTGTAGAGCGGCTTTTTCGTGTTCCAGTTGGTCGATCTTCTTCTGGTTACAGCCTACAGTAGCAATGGCTAGGGTCAAAACCAGGGCGAAATAAGTAAGTCGTTTCATATCAGTTGGGATGTGAAAATTCGTCTTTTCAGTTTTGTTCTCATTATGGCAAGGCTAGTGCCAAATAGTTAAGTTGTTGAATTTGAGCCGCTTATGCGTTTGCCTGCCGTTGGGAATGTTCTCGTTTTGAGAAAAGTGGATTCCATAATGAGAAAGTGAAATGAAATCAAGAAATACATGATCCCGATCTGGCGTTCCAGAACATTTTCGAATAAAAAGGAGATAAGCATCAGGGTAAAGTATCCCCATAGCAATCCATAGGGAGCCCCAGAGGTTCGAATCAGGGGAATGAGCAATACGCTTAGCAAGAAAAGGAGCCCGATAGAACCTGATCCAGCAGCATATTTTAGGTAAAGGTTGTGAGGCTCTTTTAAGGCAGGAGGCAATTCTTCTGGCAAGTTGAGTTCCCAAGCACGGTAAAGTTGAGCCATTTCTTCGCCCACATCCTCCATTCCCACCCCCCACCCGGGATGCGATGAGTATACGTGCCAAGCGGCTTTCCAGCCTACTCGGCGAGTGGAGAGCGAATTGTTGGCTATATCCCCCGTGAGCAACTCCGATTGTTGGTAGTCCCAAATGGTTACCGCGACCCGAGTTCGAAAGGAGGGAATCAGTTGATAGGCTAATACCGGGGTTAATACCAACAAGCCAAGCAATGCAATCCCTAGCTTGACATTCCTTTGCTTCCATACTTCCCATAAAATGAATATTCCTAGCCCCCCATATAAGGAGATCTGGGCTGTTCGGGAGTTGAGAATGTGCAAGGTGACAAAGCAGAGCAATACAGAAAACAGAACGAAATAAAAGTGGCTCGTTTGCAGCTCCTCCCGTAGGTGGAGAAGGTAATACAGGCCTAGTAAGACGGCTCCTCCCAACAACAAGCCAAAATAGATGTGGCTGATGCTGCCGAAGGCTTCAATGTTGCCATTGAGTCGTACCCGCTCCATTTGCGCCTCATAAGTAGCGGCCAATTTTCCCAAGGTCAACAAAGCCCAGATAGCCTGAGCATAAATAAAGGCCAAACCCAGGTTCCGTTTCGCTTTGCCAGGCATAGGAGGCATAAAGGCCAAACCCACAGGAAAAATCAAAAAGGGAATTTTGGTGCGCAAGTCCCGAAGCCATCTACTTTGGTCTTCCGTGATTAGCCCACTTAGCAGGGCGATTAACCAGATCCCCGCCAACAGCAAGAGGGGCCAAACCTGGATTTGGCGCCATCTGTTTACGAGACTGTTGTCCAACAAGCGATAAATGAGTACCAAACTAGGCAATGCGATATAGCCAATGCTCAGTATGGCTTTAGAGCTGTTGAGGGCCAAAACCATGGCCCATAGTACGATCCAGGTGAGGATGGGGAGCCACTTAGGCCATTGTAGGAGGTAGGAACGAAGCTTTTGCAATTCGTTTATTGGTTTGGGGAAAGGTAATGTTAGGGATTTTTTGGACAAAAAATCGTATGTTAAGTAGATCATTTGGTCTCCATCCTGCTCCAATTTTTTTGGTATGTCAAGCATCCAAGCCCGGCCCCGCTTCAAACATCTCCTTCCTTGGTCACCTGAGGAAATCAAGGACATGGTGATGCAATCGCTAGAGCGGCCTCAAAATCCGGTAGTAGGTAGTTTTTCTGGAAACCACATCTTTCTAAAACTTCCTCCTGAGCAGCGCCACGTCTGGACCCCCCAGTTAGATCTTAGCCTAGAGCCTCAGCCAGATGGACAGACCCTGGTCAGAGGCTTGATCGGTCCTAGTCCCTCAGTTTGGACCAAATTCATATTTCTGTATGCCGTAGCGGGTATGCTTACGCTTTTTGGCCTCATCACTGGAGTACCCCAATGGATGCTGGGCAAACCCATGGTGGGCATTTGGGTAGCAGGCATAGGAGCCATTATGGCAGGTTTTGTTTTTCTTTCCGCCAAAAGCGGAGAGCGGATGGGCCTGTTGCAAACCCAAGTACTGCGAGATTATTGGCGGCAGTTGGTGCAGGAGTTTGAGGCTGCCCATCCAGGAAAATTAGAAGAGGAATCCCCATCAAAGAGTTAAAAAAGTTAAGGAGTTTGAGATGCTCGGATAAAGCCAAGCACCTCCTAGCGTTTTTTGATTCATAATCGGATGGAGCCTCTCAAAATCAACTAGCTTGCGAACAGCTTCCATCAATAGTTTTGGTTAACAATAGTGCGTTCAGCTTTGTGAGCTTTTTTTGGTCATGGTTCCGTACTGTAG
>CAZFPQ010000530.1:0-2495 GCA_964521065.1 uncultured Bacteroidia bacterium
AATTGACAAAGAACGTGGCGTAGTGATTGAGGAATGGCGGACCCGCTTGGGGGCACGGCAGCGTATGCAGGAAGAGTCTTACAGCAAGATTTTTCATGAGTCCCGTTATGTAGACCGAATTCCCATCGGAGATACGGCCGTTTTGAAAAACTTTGACCATGAAGCCATTAGGAGTTTTTATCGAGACTGGTATCGTCCAGACCTCATGGCGGTAGTAGCTGTAGGCGATTTTGATGTGGACCAGGTGGAGGCCATGATTAAAGAGCGATTTAGCCGATTAAGCAACCCTGAGAATGCACCAGAAAGAGAGTTGTTTGCCGTTCCTGACCATTCAGAGACCTTGATTGCCATGGCTGAGGATCCCGAGGCAGGTCTTAATCAAGTTAACCTGACTTATAAACATCCGGTGCAGCCAACTCAGAACCTAGGCCACTTTCGTCGCGACCTTATTGCTTCCTTGGCTTCCTCTATGCTGAATGACAGACTTGAGGAGCTAGCTCAAGGGGAAGATGCTCCTTTCACAGCAGGGGGAGGAGGCTACTCTAGTTTGGTCCGGACCAAAGAGGCCTACTCAGTCCGGGCCATAGTTCCCAACGGGGGGTACCTCAATGGAATGGAAGCCTTATTGGTGGAGCAGGAGAGAATTATTCAGCATGGTTTTACTACTTCAGAATTGGACCGTGCCAAGGAAAGCCTGCTTACCGGACTTAAGCAAAGCTATTCAGAGCGGGAGCGAACCAATTCACGGCGTATCGTGATGAGGTATGTTTATCATTTCTTATCTGGGGCGCCTGCTCCTGGAATTGAGGCTCGTCTTGCTTATGCCGAAAAGTTACTGCCCACCATTTCTTTAGAAGATGTAAATCAGGCCTTTGCCGGTTTCATTACGGAAGAAAACCGCGTGGTGAGTATTTCGGGTTCCCAGGCCGAAGACAATCCATTACCCAGTGAAGAAGAAGTGTTGAACCTTTTGGACGAGGTATCTAGCCGCAATCTTTCCCCATATGCCGACGACGTGGTAGAAGCGCCACTGATGACGGATATCCCTGAGGCAGGAAGCATCCTGGAGCGCCAAAGCTTGCCTGAGATTGAGGCCGAAGAATGGACCCTTTCTAATGGGGTAAAAGTGGTCCTTAAGCCTACTGATTTTCAGAACAATCAGATCATGTTGAGAGCCTATTCCCCCGGCGGAAGTTCTTTGTACTCAGATGAAGATTACCTCAACGCCTCTAATGCTACCGATATAGTGAGCCGTGGAGGTATTGGACCATTTAACTTTCTACAGCTTGAAAAGTATTTATCAAACAAAGTGGTAGGACTCTCTGCTTCTATCGGATCTCAACAAGAAGGGTTCCGAGGCCAAAGCTCAGTGGAGGATTTGGAAACCTTGTTTCAGTTGCTTCACCTGTATATGACGGCACCCAAGCGGGATTCAGTAGCTTTCAAATCCATGATGGCTCAAAACCGGGCCATTTATTCCAATCTCATTTCCAATCCTGGGTTATGGTTTCAGTCTGAACTCGTGAAGCTGCTGTACCAAAACCACCCTCGTCGTCAAGCCTTGCCTAAAGTGGAGGATTTGGATAAAATTGAGTTAGATCGAGCCTATGAGATTTACCAGGAACGATTTGCTGATGCAGGAGACTTTACTTTCTTTTTGATAGGTAGCTTTGATTATGAGATGATGGAGCCCCTGCTTGCTCGCTACGTCGCCAGCTTACCAACTCTGGGGCAAGAGGAGGAGCCCAAAGATCTGGGAATCTCCATCATCAAGGAGGCGACCGAGAAGAATTTTTACAAAGGCCAGGAGCCAAAAGCTCAAGTACGCCTTCAATACAACACCCCGGGCAAATGGCGATTAGATCGGCGCTTTCAGCTGCGGAGTGCTACGGATGTATTGGCCATCACCCTTAGGGAGGCTTTGCGTGAAGAGAAAGGTGGTGTATACGGAGTTGGGGTGAATTCTTCTGCTGTGCAAGGCAGCGATGCACACTATCGAGTGACGGTACGCTTTACTTGTGATCCTGAAAATGTCGATGAATTGATTGCTACGGTTAAGGAGGAGGTAGCCAAGCTGCAATCGGAAGGGCCTACTGTGCAGAACATGGAAAAGATCAAAGAAACTCAACGCAAGGCCTACCAAGAAGGATTACAAAGCAATCGGTTTTGGATGAGTAACCTGATTTTCTCCTATCAGAATGAACTGAGTCCTACCCGCATCCTGGAGCAAGAAGAAAAGATCGATGCCCTGACGGCCAAACAAGTTCGCAAGGCTGCGAAACGATACATGAAGGAAGGACATTTAATTCAAGCGGTGCTATTGCCGGAGGAGTAAGGAGGTAAGGGGATGAGGGAGAAAGGGGTATGGTGAGGAGGTTAAGGAGTTAAAGAAGTTAAAGGAGTTAAGGGAGTTAAAAAGTGAAAGAGCTTTCTATTTCTTTTGAGAGCGCCTGAAATAGGTTGACGCTAAAAGAGTTTATTGGGAGTAGAGAATT
>CAZFPQ010000531.1:0-2494 GCA_964521065.1 uncultured Bacteroidia bacterium
AGTGTGTCAATACCAACCTCGGATCGTGGCTCATCCTGCACTCAGAGACGGAGGACGTTCCTTCCAAAGCCTAGCCTTTGACCCACAAAGAGTCTGGAACTACTTGGCCAGACTCACTTGGAAGCGGACAGTAAATAAAACTGGCCAGATCCAGTTCTTCGGTAAAGCCTTTAGCGTTGGAGTAGAACATGCCCGAAAGGAGGTATCTCTAACACTTGATCCCAATACCCGCCAATGGAACATCTACAACAATACCGCAGAGCTGATCAAAACGAAAAGTGCCCAGTGGATCCTTGAGCAGTATCTCGAAGAAGTGCTACGGAATTACAGAACTTTTAACCGATGAAAAAACTATGAAACTATTTGTCGCATATACCTTTATAGCCCTATGTCGGACGACATTTTATTTAAAAGCAGGTCCCCTCTTGCCAGAGAGAACCTGCTTTTTGTAGGAGTTGAAAGGCGGGCATTGGAGCTATGGACTTACTCCCATATATGCGTTATACTTTTTCAATAACCATCGCAGAGGCTCCTCCTCCTCCATTGCAAATGGCCGCGAGCCCTATATTGCCTCCTTCTGTGTGTAATACTCCATTTAGGGTGGTGAGAATACGAGCACCAGAAGCCCCTAAGGGATGTCCCAAAGATACTGCTCCCCCATGCACATTGACTTTGTCTTCACTGACACCCAGTACCTGATTAAAAGCCATGGTCACAACCGCAAAGGCTTCATTTACTTCAAAATAATCAACATCATCCAAGCTGAGTCCTGCTCGTTCAAGAGCAATAGGAGCCGCCTTGGTAGGGGCAGTAGTGAACCACTGAGGTTCGTGAGCAGCATCAGCAAAAGAGCGAATCTTGGCTACGGGTTGAAGCCCAAACTCTTTGACAGCTTTCTCACTTGCCAAAATCAAAGCGGAAGCTCCATCATTAATGGTCGACGCGTTGGCCGCCGTCACGGTTCCTTCGGGGTTAAATACAGGACGAAGCTTAGGAATTTTGTCAAAAAATACCCGCTTATACTCTTCATCCTCCGTAATGATCAAAGGATCGCCTTTGCGCTGAGGAACCGATACAGGTACAATCTCATCTTTGAAGCTACCTTGCTCGGTAGCCCTAGCGGCCCGCTGATAAGACTGGATTGCAAAGCGGTCTTGCTCCTCACGACTGATGCCAAACTTTTCTGCAGTGGCATCAGCAAAGTTCCCCATGGGATGGTGGGCATAAGCATCTTCTAACCCGTCTTTAGCCAAGCCATCCAGCAATTGCCCATTGCCATAGCCATAACCATAGCGGGCCTTAGGTAGGTAAAAAGGAATATTGCTCATGCTTTCCATGCCTCCAGTCACCACAATGTCATTGAAACCCAGCATGATGGTTTGTGCGCCCAACATGGTCGCTTTGGCTCCAGAGGAACATACCTTATTGACCAAGGTGGCGGGCACATCTAATGGGATACCCGCCTTGAGTGAGGTCTGGCGAGCGGGTGCCTGTCCCAGGTTTGCGGAGCAAACATTCCCCATAAAAACCTCTTGGACCTGATCGGGCTGCACACCTGCTTTTTCCAATGCACCCTTGATGGCTGCGGCTCCTAGATCTACCGCAGATAAATTTTTAAACATCCCACCAAAACTGCCTATGGGGGTTCTAACAGCCGAAACGATGAAGACTTCTTGCATGTGTTTGTTTGCTTTATGTGTAGTATTCCAAATTATATCCAGTTCTGTCTCTCTCTTACTAGCCCAATTACAACCAATGATTGAGTTTAAGGCCTAGCAACTGGTAAGAGACTAAGTTGCAATTTGGGGATTTTTAAGCTAAAAAACTGTCACTTATCTAGCCAATTCCCTCACAAGTAGCACCCCCTTCGGGGCAGGGAAATCAACCTCAACCTTTTGAGTGAGTACAGAAAGGGAAAAGCTAGAAAAATCAGGAGAGGAAAAAAATCCGTAAGGCAGCATGGCCCCTACCTCCATTCCACCTTTTGCTCAGGAATAACTGCGCTATTTGCCATAACAGGGTAGTTGAGAAAAAGCAGTACTTATTTCGGAGCAACAAAACTTACCACTTGTTTAAGTATTTGTGCAAAAGAATCGGGGTATGGCCTACAAGCTATGCTTATCAGCATGAATAATTGCCACCACATATCCCGTACTCCCGTACCCCACTTACCGCTTTCCTTATGCCCGCTTACTTAATAAAATAGTCGGCGAACTGTTATCAATTCGCCGACCATCACTTGTGAGAAAAACAGCAGCCCTTAGCTGGACTTTGGCCATTTTAAAACGGATGAAAACTTCCCTTGATGACCTGAAAACGCTTATATTTAATTATTCGACTTCATAAGTTTAGGCTGATGTTGATCAATTCAAGGCTGAGGTTTGGGTAGCCTAAGGTTAGCTTGAGGCGGCGTTGGGCTGCATTTGGTGTACTGGGGCGGCTTCGCGGGCTGGCCTGAAATGCAGTCCCGACGAGTCGGGATGCTTACTTTTTT
>CAZFPQ010000532.1:0-2492 GCA_964521065.1 uncultured Bacteroidia bacterium
CCGCTGCTTTAATCAAAAGCCTCATGGTGAGTATTTTGGAAATCTTGATGAGAAACATCAAGCAGAGTTCGACCTATGAAATCGCAGCATCATCGGACCATGATGAACGCATCACACGTTTGCTCACTTATATCAATGAACACATCGCGGAGCCCCCTCTCCTCAAAGTTGAGGCTTTAGCCGATAACTTCTCGCTCTCCCCTACTTATCTCAGCGAATACTTCCGGAAGAAGGTCAGCATGTCGCTGCGAGAGTACATCATCAAAGCGAAACTAAAATTGGTAGAAATCCGCCTACTCAATTCCGATTATACCCTTACGGAGATTGCAAACGAGCTGAGTTTCACGGATGTAAGTCATCTATCAAAGACCTTCAAGCGTTATACCGGCATGTCCATTCGAGATTTCAAAAGACAGGGGGAGTATCTGTTGTTGAAGCGGAGTGTTTGTTGAGACTTGGATGATGAATTCTTTTTTTGAGACGCCAGGCTTGCGGATCAAAGTCTTTGACCGTTATTGCTAAAGCTTAGGAACGCTCAAAAAAAAGCTCCGCTTTTGACTTAGTTCCTTCCACTTCGCTCAGGACAGGCTTTTGCACGAATCCTGTGTTAGAAGCTCGGCGGTGGGTCTCTTAACCCTACCGTCTCGCACCTAGGCTCGCCTAGCTCGGTTTTTATTCGAGCCTGGGGCCCATCATCCCAGCCTCTCATGGGCTTCGCATGAAATCTCTGCGCTAAAGGAGGAAGTTATTTTTCTCACGTTACTTACAGAATCGCGATATTCGATCTCCAAACTCCATAACCTCAACCTTTGCTATGCGACCTCTTCTTTTGTTTTTGATTGGGTGTATTTTGATGGGAACCAGTCCCTTACCTGCGCAAGGAGTAGACAGCATTGCCGCCTTCCAGAGCTATCTAGACTTACATTTCACGGAAGCAGAGCGAGCCGAAATGCTCAACGGCCTCAAAAACACAAGGGGTGTATACGAGACCCTGCACCAAGAGCCAATAGACAACTCCATCCCCCCCGCTTTGGTCTTCAATCCTCTGCCCGTGGGAGTAAGCTTTGATCAACGGCAAGATCCCATCGTTTGGAAGTTACCTGAGACTTCCCTGCCAGCGCGCTTAGAGGACCTGGCTTTTTACAGTTTGGGGCAATTGGCCTACCTCCTTCGCAGCCGTAAGCTCACCTCTAGCCAGCTAACCCGGCTTTACCTTGACCGCCTCAAAAAGTATGGCGACACCCTGCAATGCGTGATCACCCTCACCGAAGACCTGGCCTTGAAGCAGGCGGCGCAAGCCGACCGAGAACTGGCCAGGGGACTGTGGAAAGGCCCCTTGCACGGCATTCCCTATGGTGTCAAAGACTTGTTGGCCCACCCGGACTTCAAAACTACTTGGGGGGCCGCCCCTTACCAGGACCAGGTACGCGATGAGACCGCCACGGTCATTCAAAAACTAGAAAAAGCTGGTGGCGTGATGGTCGCCAAATTGACGCTAGGCGCTTTGGCCTATGGCGATATTTGGTTTGGAGGAACCACCCGCAATCCTTGGAACCTGGAACAAGGCAGCAGTGGATCCTCGGCTGGTTCTGCCTCTGCTACGGTAGCCGGGCTGGTGGGTTTTTCGATCGGAACTGAGACGCTGGGATCCATCGTGTCTCCTTCTACCCGCTGTGGAGCCAGTGGCCTAAGGCCCACCTACGGGCGGGTGAGCCGCCAAGGTGCCATGGCGCTGAGTTGGACCATGGACAAAATCGGCCCCATCTGCCGCCATGCGGAGGATTGTGCCATGGTATTTCAAGCCATCTATGGCCCCGATAGCGTTGACCAAACCTTGATTGATTTGCCTTTCAATTATAGTCAGTTGGTCGACCTCAGTCAGCTCAAAATCGGCTACGCCAACAATCTTTTTGAGGGCGATTACTACAACCACCAGCGCGACTCCGCGACCTTGGAAACCTTGGAAAGTCTCGGGGCAGAATTGATTCCTTTGGAATGGAATCCTTCTATTCCAGTCAGTGCGCTGCGCATCATTTTGACGGCAGAGGCGGCGGCCGCCTTTGATGAACTTACCCAAAGCAGTCAAGACAGCCTGTTGAAATGGCAAGCGCCCCGCGCTTGGCCCAATACCTTTCGCCAGGCTCAGTTCATCCCCGCTGTGTCCTACATTCAAGCCAACCGGCATCGCTATCGCCTGATCCAGGAGACCCATGCTTTTATGCAGCAAGTAGACGTACTGGTGGTACCCAGCTTTGGCGGCAACCAACTGACCACCACCAACCTGACCGGCCACCCGGCCGTGGTGGTTCCCAATGGCTTTGCCGCACCGGGTAGCCCGACCAGCATCACCTTTTTGGGCAACCTCTTTGATGAAGGGACGATATTGGCGGTGGCGGCGGCCTATCAGGCTGCCACGGAGCATGAAGATCGGCATCCGCCGATGTTTAGGTGAGAAGTCGGTCTGCTCAATTATGGGAAATCAAACAGCAATG
>CAZFPQ010000533.1:0-2466 GCA_964521065.1 uncultured Bacteroidia bacterium
AATAGAGTAAGGAAGGTCAGTAATTCAGGAGGTCATTCTACTATTTCTTTCACCTAAAAACGATCCTCAAACCAGAAAACATAATCTCACACTCTTCTATGTCTGGATCACGTGCAACCTACCCTGCTTCGCATATAAAACTACCTTTATACCTTTTCATCGGCCTTTTCTGGGGCCTACCCGTATGGTCCTTCGGCACTACCTTTTATCTAAGCCCCAGTGGAGATGATTCAAATTCAGGACTTTCTCCCACTGAGGCCTGGGCAACGGTGGCTCATCTAAATACACAATTTATTGCCCCCGGGGACTCCATTTTATTTGAAGCTGGTTTTACCTATGACGCGGAGCTAAGATTTGCCCCTCCACGAGTAGGCAGTCCCAATAGCCCCATAGTAATTAGTAGCTATGGGGGAGGCCGGGCCACACTCTATGGAGAAAATAGCTATGGGATACGAATATTTAATGGAGCTGGCTTTAAAATAAGCAACTTAAATATTGTCGGTTCGGGGCTTGAAAATAATAAGGCTCCTGGGATTCACATTGATACAGATACGACAGACCAGATCTTCTTTAGCTATTTGGTGTTGGATTCCCTAGAGATTTCTGGTTTTAACGATGGGGGAATATTGGTTCAAACCGACGATATGTCTAGCAGCGTGCAGGCTGGGTTTGATGATATTCGAATTACCAATACTCATCTTCACCATAATGGGGATGCTGGAATCAATATCGAAGGACGATTGCAGAGTAGTGGATATACCCATAAGAATATTTATGTAGCACACTGTGTCGCCAATGATAATTATGGTGATAAGGACAAAGATTGGAACAACACTGGAAATGGAATTGTAATTGGAAATGCCGATACGGTACTAATTGAGTATTGTGTAGCATATAAAAATGGCCGCGAAAACCGCTTTGCGTATGGAGGTCCAGTAGGAATCTGGCTATGGGATACCCGCCAGGGAGTAATCCAATTCTGTGAAAGCCACCACAATGAATCTGAGAGTATTGACGGAGGGGGGTTTGACTTGGATGGTGGCTGTGTCGAATCAATCATCCAATACTGCTACTCCCATGACAATGAAGGAGCTGGCTATTTGGCTGCTGGATTCTATGGGGCCAGGCCTATCAAAGACTGTGTATTTAGATTCAACATCAGCGAAAATGATGGGCGCGAGGCCTACTATGGATCTCTTCATTTTTGGAAAGCCTCAGTTGCTGTTATTGACGGATTTGATGTATACAATAACACGGTCTACTCAGATGATCCCAGTGGCAGTGTAAACGCCATCGTAAAGGTAGACGCTTCAGATATTCAGGGACTTAGGTTTTTTAATAACTGCTTTATCTCCGATGGTGGTTCTCCCTTTATCACTCATGAATCTCTCGGTGCTCTCGGTTCTACCTTGTTTTCTCATAACCTCTATTACACCAAGTCTTCGGCATCTATAGATTACGATGGGATTACCTATGGAGATGTAGCAAGCTGGCAATCTGGCACGGGGCAGGAAATGGATGGTGCCTTGTCCACAGCTTTTACGATAGATCCCATGCTCAAAGATGTAGGCGCTGGCCCCACCGTCAACAATACGGCTGGCATCAATGCCATCGAGGCGTACAAACCGTTGGCCGGATCTCCGCTGATTAACTCAGGTGTTAACCTTCAAGGCTTAGGCATTGATCCGGGGATGATTGATTTTCACCTTTCTCCTATTTCTCCTGCTATCCATAAGGGAATAGGATCAAGTGCCAGCGCGCTTCCTTTCGATCTTCGTCTATTGACTTGGGATCTTGACAAAAACTCATCAGGTTTCCAGATTTCTGTCTCAGATAAGGAGTTAGAAAATTCCACCAGGAACCTATGGGTAGAAGCGATGCTGCCAAATGAATCGAGTTACCAAAGGGTTGGAGATTTGGAAGGAAGCAGCGACTTGGCCATGAGTTATACATATTTCCCATTTGAAGCTGGGGTATATCGCTTTCGGGTCCATGGACAGTACCTTGATGGGGAAGAATGGTATTCTGATATAAAGTCTTCCTTTTGGGAGGGTGAAGACCATGTATACCTAAGTCAAGTTGGTCCAAGTAGCTTTCAGCTTCATGGAATCATGCCTGATGAAGTCGCGGACTTTAAACTTGTTGACATCAACGGACGAGCGATAGATCAAGTATCCTCGGATGAAAATTTGAGGCTTGAACTGCCTTCCTATTTGCCCAATGGCTTGTACTTCCTTCAGGTATATGGGGCTGGTCGTAGATATTTGCTGCGCATATTAATTTGAGGAGCAGCTTGAAGCTAAGGGGCTGAGCTACCACCCGGCGCCTACTCAGGTAGGCCAAAAGAATATAAATAGGTTGGGCTGCAAATGCCTAGTAAGCAGCTGTTTAGATTTTGAGTTTATGGTCAAAACTTGTCTTGCCACGAGTAATTGGGATTAAGGGCCCCAAGTAAGGAGTCTGACT
>CAZFPQ010000534.1:0-2407 GCA_964521065.1 uncultured Bacteroidia bacterium
TCCCTTTGACCCAAGCCATCCTGAGCTGCCAGGGTGAAAACTTGTGGTGGGACCGCACCTTACGTCGGCGCTATGCCAACTTCCTTAGCGCAATTTTATTTCTCATCATTATCTGGTGCATGATTTGGGCATTTGAGCTTCAGAGCTTATCCCTTATGCAGGCTGCGGCCGAAGTGTTTTTCCCAACCTCTGGCTTGTGGCTCTTGGTGTATTTTGCCATGAAGGAGCAGCGGCAGGTTGCTGCAGAACAGGAAAGAGCCGCCACCAAGGGAGGAGAAATCATGTCCCAGTATAGCGGATCTCAAGAGGAGATCCCCATGGAAGAACTGCGTAGGATGCAGGATCAGATCTTCAATATTCGCAAGAGCAGTCCCTTAGTCCCAGAATGGTTCTTCGGGCTGCAAAAGCGTGTGCTTGAAAGACAGAGTAAAAAGTAACATAAGACCGACAGTTAGTCCCTAGTCGGTATTGCTCTGACTCGGACTCATCCCAGAATCTCGACACCCAAGTATGTCCAGCTTTGCTGGGCAAGTCATCATCCATAATCCTCATAACCCTATGACCACATATTTGAAGAGGTATGACCTCCATCAACACTCTCCAATGCTGCATTTTCAGCATGAACAGGCGGGAGCAACGCTTCGGGCCTCCGAAGTCAAACCCAAGTTTGACCAGTTTCTCATCGACAAACTGGGTGGAGAACAGACGGTAGCAGCGGAATACGCGCACTGGCTGGTATCTGAGGGCAAGGCTGGCCACGTAGCATTCGATTATCGCCTACGCATCTGGGCAAATGGAAAGCCTCAAAAGTCACCCTTTGTGATCATACCGGACTCAGATGAGGCTAACCATGACGTGGGAGTCCTATACAGTAAGGGTCTCGTAATGGAGTTTTTCTCTCTTCATGAAGAACTGATGGAATGGGTCGACATGGTCCTGGAAGAATTCCTGATTCGTCACAACTTTGGTAAAAGAGGCAGCAAGGCTTTTGGGAGCTTTACCCTGGCTGCGACTACAAAGGCAAAAGCGGAGGAGATCCTCCGAAACGAAACTCGTGCTGCCTATCGAAGGAATGGCTCCAACTCCCGAGATTTTGACCAGAATTATTACGACCGGGTCATCGCCAAGGACAACCAACTGCTCAAGAGTGGATTCAACCACAATGGCTATAAAAAATCTGAGCTATTCCATTATGCGAGCAGTCAGGGCCTTCGTTGGGACAAACGCCACATCAAGCGCGAGATCAACAGTAAGGGAGCACGGCGGTTTCGCGAGGTGCTATACGCCAAGAACTACGACCCTATAGACATTAACCAGCAGAATACCTGGGAAGACAACACCCCTGAGGAGTACCGCTTTTTCCGGGCGATGCTGGGTCTACCAGAGCTATATGAGTTCCTGGTGGACAATAATGGCCGCCCTGGCAGCAACAAATACATCGTCAAGATTGACCAGGAAGAGATCAAGCGCTTTCGCTCTCCGATAACCTTCAAGTACCTATTCGGGCACCTGTATGTGGTTGCGGAACACTTGCCCGATGGCATCTTTGGTAAGTCTTTTACACTCCACTTGCAAACCAAGAGGGACAGAGACGCTATCCCCTTGGACGATATCAAAACTCCTACCCGAGAAGAGTTCAACCTGGTGGAGTTTCTGAACCATCATCTTCCTTCCCTAAGCTATCAACCTCTGTAGACATGTCAACATATTATGGAATCACCCTCGGGCCGATTTACCAGACCTTGATCCGGCAACGGAAGACCCGGTCGGTTTTTGCAGCCAGCTACCTTTTCTCCTACCTCATGCGACAACTGATGAAGGAGATGGTAAACCTGCGCCCAGCGCTCAAAGATCAGATCCTGACTCCTTCTCCAGAGTTTTTGAACGATCCGAGTTTCGATCATCCAGGCTGTGGCTTGTACTCTGATCAGCTCTACATGGTCGGGAAGGAGTTAGATGACGGGGAAATTATTCTTCAAGCCCGTGAAAAGGTTTTGGCTGACTTGGTGGCGAATTTTGATAAGGCTTCAAAGAGAATGAAGGGGCAAATCGATCGCCAATACCTCGATGCCTACCTAAAGGTCTATGTCGTCCAGCAAGAGCTAGAAAAAGGTCCAGAGACGATTAAGCAGCTCAAGCTATCCATGGACCACGTCGAGTTGTTTGAAAACTATCCCTATGGAACAGACCATGATCCTCTACTGACCTTTTTCAACGAAGTGGGAGGCCACTTCATCCTGGAAGACGCCTTTGGAAAAAAAGGAAAGCGAGAAAGGTTTGACACCCTTGCCGAGATCGCCACGCGAGGCCTGAGCCGGATCGAGGGCAGACAGGCTGACTACGAGGCCATCGTCAAGCAGGAGATTGAAAATCGCTTGGCAGCTAGTGACGAAGAAGGAGCAGAAGA
>CAZFPQ010000535.1:0-2405 GCA_964521065.1 uncultured Bacteroidia bacterium
CCTGGGAGGTACTGCAGGGCTTTGATCACGTCCCTTTCTCCCAAAAAAGTAGGAATGCTGCGAATGAAATCTACCCCAAAACGAGTAGCTCCCACCGCATACTCAGCTAGGGGCTTGCTGGCAGAAATCTGTACGGAGTCCAAGGAAAAGCTAGAAGGTTCAAGTGTGACCTCCATCAACTCATCGCTGGCCTCTTCTATGGTTAGCAAACGAGCTTGATGACCGAGGTGTCGCACTTCAAGTAACAAGGGCAGGCGAGCTTCCAGGGAAAAATATCCGTACTGGTTGGTCAGCACCCCTTGTCCCTCTCCCCAAACGAGTTGGGCGTAGGGCAGCGGCTCCCGACTTCCAGCCTCCCGTACGTAGCCATGCAGCCGTAGGGAGATCTCCTCAGCGGTGGCTTCATTGACACGAAAAATAACAATTTGCTGGCCGAGCACCCGGTATTGAAGCTCCGTATCCATGAGCCACAAGGTCAGAACCTCTGAGAGATTTTGCTCAGGGCCGCTTGCGCTGACTTCCTGATTAAAGGCGGGATCTTGAGAGTTGTAGCTAAAGCGGTAGTCGGTCAGCGCTTCTAGTTGGGTCAAGGCCTCTGAGAGCGAAGTAGCTCGAATGCTTTGGCCCAATGGCTGGGTCAGACTCTGGGCTGATACCAAACCCAGGAGGGCATTAGTCAAGAAAAATAGGATGAGTAAGCGGTACATAATGACGTAACGGTTGGGCTTCTAGAAATGCTTCTAGAAGCTTGTTGTGATGCTGCAAAAACAGGTTGGGGAGCCCCGCTGGGGCTTTACATCATTCCTATACATAACCGCTCAGCCCAATGAGACCCTTACTCAAAATCATAAAAACTTTAACCGGGGTCTAGATCAGGGCTAGGCCACTCCATTTCCTAGGACTCATCTCGGTGACTCGCGGCATCCCATGAAGCCCGAGTTCAATGAAATATCCATTTTGAGCATGCTTACGTATGCTCTAGACTTTCCCCTAATATTCTATTTCACCCTCCTACAATCATCCCACCATGAAAACAGAAGCCAAACTCCACTTTGAATTGGCAGGACAAGCAGACCTAAACGAGCTTGAATCCATTCGTCAACATGCCTTTCAGCCCATTTTCGATTCCTTTAGACATATTTTGGGCGACACCATCTACGAGGCAGCCCAACAGCCAGAAGACCTCGCCCAGCAAGATTTTCTTCGCTCTCTGTTAGAGCCGGACTCCATCTGGACAACTTGGAAAGCGAGTTCAGAACAGCAAATGGTGGGATTTATTTCCATCCGCCTGGACCAGGAAAATCAAGTAGGTGAAATTGGCTTAAACGCCATTGATCCCGTCTTTTCCAAACGAGGCTTTGGGACTCAGATGTATCAGTTTGCCCTTGATGTGATGAGGGAAGCAGGAATGAAGGTAGCCACCGTCGCCACCGGAGGAGACCCATCTCACCTTCCAGCGAGGAAGGCCTATCGCAAAGCTGGTTTTGACGTGGAGATCCCCAGTGTCTGGATGTGTCAGAAGCTGTCATAAGCTTTGCTTAGCTTTTGCTCAGACCCATCAGTTCCAAAGAGATGCCCAACTACAAAGAGCAGTTCGATTACTTGGTATACCTTCGATCGATCTATTATCTGCATTCCATTCAGTACTTCAGGGCCGAGCCTCATCTCTTGGAAGAAATTCGGGATCGCCTCAAGCGGAAGGATATCAAGCGGGCCAACGATTTTGCGTATCAACTCCAAGATGAAGCATCTAAACAGTTATTCCTTACGGGTGGGGATCCCGAAGAATACCCCCGCGCTTTTCCCGACCGCATCTGTCAGGTGAGTGTATCGTTTCGGATTTTGGAGCGCATCTTGGCCCACCAACAAGACGCTTTCCCACCCAAGCGCGCGTTTTCGGCTGGTCCTGGCCAAGTCGCTCTATTTCCAGAAAGTGCATGGGGACCTAGTGCTCTCCAAGAAGGCCCCAATCCTCCTGCCATGATGCTCATGGGTCAGCAGTTGGATCTTTATCTTTATTCGGAAAAATCCACCGCCTACCCCGAGGTGAACTACTTGGACCATCCCAACCTGCTCCGTTTCGTGGCTTTCTTGGACGCCACCCACCTGGATCACAAGGAAACCTTCTTCCATACTTTTAAGCAAATCACCGCTCAGGAGTACCAGGATAAAAACATAGTCGATTTCCGGGACATCCTTTGGCTTCATGAAAAGATGGACCAACTGGGCGGTCATCAACAACGCGATTACATTTGGGCAATCGACGAGAAAGAATGGCATGAAAACAACTACTGGGTCCTCAATCCATGGTTAGAAGACCTGTACCAACAAACCTGTACACTGATCAACTTTTTCAGGAGTTGTGCACGCTTCGGAGGCCATGGCTTGATTTTGATTTTCACCTT
>CAZFPQ010000536.1:0-2384 GCA_964521065.1 uncultured Bacteroidia bacterium
CTCAGCTTGAATAAACGGAGTTGTAAGCAATGACTCGAAATGGTTTGGCTAAGCATGGTACCATGCCAACCATCTTATCTCTTAAATTAAAATTATTCTTTATTTTAATGAACATTGTTCAGTAAAAATACGTTATTCAAATAATAAATAGCCTAAGCTATCCACATGGGTATATCCGAACGAAAAGCACGTGAACGAAAAGAGCTGAGGGAGCGCATCCTGCAGGCAGCGGAGGAGGTGTTTGTGGAGGAAGGCTATGAAAATGCAAAAATCCGCAGCATTGCGGAAAAGATTGAATACAGTCCTGGGACGGTGTACCTGCATTTCAAGCAGGGCAAGGAGGAACTCTTCTATGAGATCCACGCTCGGCAAATGGATCGCTTTTATCAGGAACTGAAGCCGCTGGCTGAGATTGAGCATCCGGTGGAGCGTCTGCGGGCCTTTGGCCGCTGCTATATCCAAATGGCGCTGGAGCATCCTAAGCAATACGACCTGATGTTCGTTTCCCGAATCCCCCTTCGCATGATCCCAGCCGATGAAAAGTGGTCAGAGGTGGAAAACCTATTCGGCTTCTTTCAAGATACAGTCCGTCAATGTATCGATGGGGGGCATTTTCCCAATGCGACTGATCTACCCAAGACGGTGATGTCGGTTTGGAGCATGGTCCATGGTGCCGTGACTTTAATGGACCGGGGCCGTTTGGAGATGTTTCCGCAAGATATGCTGCCCGAATTCATTTTAAACTGTGCCAATGCCTACATCGACCTCTTAGCCGGTGATTCCCACGCTCATATAGACACTTCCTTCTCGTCCAGCTAGGCTCTTTGCTGCTTGGTCGTGCCATATTCCCGTTCATCACCGATGCTTACCTAAGTCCTTCCCTCATTTGTTCTTTTGTTCCGTTACCTCTTCCGCCATCGTTGCGGTTTTTATTTTAGCCACTTACTGAACACTGTTCATTTATTGGTCATGATTCAAAAAATAAGCTTCATTCTGTTCCTTGGACTAGCCTTGCTGGCCCAGCCTATGTGGGGACAAAGCCCCATCCTCGCTCAATATATTGAGCAGGGATTGGAGGAAAATCTAGCCCTCAAGCGCCAGGACCTTAGCTATCGACAAAGCGAACAAGCGCTGCGCGCCGCCAAAGGCCTTTTTTACCCTCAGGTCCAACTCATCGCCAACTATACCTTGGCTGGTGGGGGACGAACCCTTGATTTTCCCGTAGGAGACTTGCTCAACCCGGTTTATGCGACCCTAAACCAGCTCACTGAGACCCAGCAGTTTCCTACCAACATCGAAAACGTCAACGAGCAGTTTCTGCCCAACAACTTTCAGGAAACCAAGGTCAGGGTGATTCAGCCCTTGTTCAATCCTGATATTTACTTCAATCAGCAAATTGAAAAAGCCCAACTAAGCATGAGTGCTGCTCAGCGAGAGGCCTACCGTCGTAGCCTGATTCGCGACCTGCAAACGGCCTATTTTGGCTACCTCCAAAGCGAAGAGGTTCTGCGGATTTACGAGGAAACGGGGGGGCTGCTCCGGCAATTGTTGCGCACCAACCAAAGTTTGGTCGCCAATGACAAAGCTACCCCTGAAGTCGTCTCCCAGGCAGAACTTCAAATTAGTCAATGGCAGAGCGATCGAGCTGGTGCTGAGCAGCAGCGGCACACCGCCCAAGCCTATTTTAATTTTCTGCTCAATCGTCCCCTGGAAGAAGATATTCTGGTAGACAGCAGCCTTCAAGCGGGCCTCAATCCCCTCAGCCTAGAGGCATGGCAAGGCCGTGGGCAGGCTGGTCGAATAGAACTAGAGCAAGTGAAGTATGCCCAGGAGGCGACCTTAGGAGCAGTATCTCTTCAACGCTGGCGCAGTTTGCCGACTCTAAGTTTAGTCGTTGACGCAGGTTTTCAAGGATTTGGCTATGAGTTTTCTGAACAGGAATTCATCCTGGGACAGGTTGCCTTGACTTGGAACCTCTTCAGTGGCTTTCAGCGTCAGGCTCAGCTCGAGCAAGTACGCCTACAAAGCCAATCGCTGAATTTACAAGAGCAAGAACTCCAGCAACAGATAAACTTTCAGGTCCAGCAAGCTTATGACCAAGTTCAGCAGGCTCAGGCACAATTGTCGGCAGCTGAGCAAGGCCTGAAACATGCCCAATTGAGCTATCGGTTGTTAGAGCGGAAGTACCAAGAAAGCCAAGCCAATTGGCTCGAGTTAACCCAAGCTCGGACCGACTTTACCCCAGCCCAGATTCGGCGAGCCATTGCTAGGTATGCCTTGATGACCAGTCAAGCTGAGCTCAGCTTTGCCGTAGGCGACTTTTAAACTCCCAGGGCATAAGAAAAAACCAAGCGACCGTCCAATCATGCTCGCCTCTAATCAAG
>CAZFPQ010000537.1:0-2350 GCA_964521065.1 uncultured Bacteroidia bacterium
CCAGTGACGAAGAGATGGGGCAAAAGGCCAAGCAAAAAGGCATAACTTATTTTTTAAGTGTTCCTAAATCAAGAAAAAGACCTTCTTTCTCATTGCCCAGCCCTATGCCTCAGAAAAAAAGACTGGCCATCCTAGGCTCCACCGGTTCCATCGGTACCCAGGCCCTAGAAGTTATAGACCAATTGCCTCAACAATTTGCAGCAACGGTACTTACCGCCGGCAATAACTGTGAGCTCTTGATCGAGCAGGCTCTGCGCTACCAGCCTGAAGCTGTGGTGATTTGCAATGAAGCTCACTATTCCACCGTCAAATCAGCGCTGGCAGGGCAATCCACTGAAGTGCTCGCTGGTGAAGCAGCCCTATCTGAGGTTGTCACCCGCTCTGATGTAGATATGGTCCTGACGGCACTAGTAGGTTTCGTAGGCTTGCGTCCCACCATTCAAGCCCTGAAGCACGGCAAGCCGATCGCCCTAGCCAATAAGGAAACCTTGGTGGTAGCAGGCGAAATCATCACTCAGTTGGCCAAAGAAAAGCAGGTTCCCATCATTCCTGTAGATAGCGAACATAGCGCCCTTTTTCAGTGTGTAGTAGGAGAAGAAGGCAATCCGATCGAAAAGATATACCTCACGGCATCGGGAGGTCCTTTCAGAGGATATGACTTGGATAAGCTTAAGCAGGTGACCCGAGCCCAGGCCTTGAAACACCCCAACTGGGAAATGGGAGCAAAAATCACCATTGACTCTGCCTCAATGATGAACAAGGGCTTAGAGGTGATCGAAGCGCGCTGGCTTTTTGCCTTGGAAGATGAGCAAATAGATGTGATTGTACATCCTCAGTCCATCATACATAGCATCGTGCAATTCGAGGACGGCTCCATGAAAGCGCAACTGGGACTTCCAGATATGCGCCTACCTATTCAATATGCGATGACCTATCCCCACCGCCAGGCCAATCAATTCAAGCGCTTCGACTTCCTAGATTATCCCTCTTTGACTTTCGAGCGGGTAGATACAGGGGTATTCAAAAACTTAGCCCTGGCCTATTCGGCCATGGCGCAGGGGGGCACAGCACCTTGTGCGCTCAATGCGGCTAATGAGATTACCAATCGTTTATTCTTAGAAGAAAAAATTGGATTCACCGACATCGCTGATTTGAATGAACGAGCAATGCAAGGCATAGGCTTTGTTGCTCAACCTGCCCTAGAGGATTTATTCGAAGCTGATCGGGAAGCCAGAGCCTGGGTAAAAGCGAGCTTAGCACATTGAGCATTACTCGGCTTCGCGGATCAAGCGTTCTCGTTTTTCTGTTAGGAAAGATTCCCTTTGGGAAGCTGCCTCGGCGCTTCTATCTAGCCAATTAATCAGAGTTTGAAGCCGCTCATAGCTCAATTCCACATAATGCAAAGCAGGCCTCCATTCTCTTTTGAAGCAGCTCTCTCCACTTTGTAAGCGGCGTCGGTACTGGGATTGAAACTGGTCAAAGTGACCTGCCTGGAGATTGTTAGGCAAGGTATCATAATCCGGCATAGCCCAAAGCAACTGGGCTAGGCGATGGAAGGTATTACTCACGAGGTGAATCCCCCGCTGGATGCGATGCAAGAATGGCCTGCGCATATCTTTGAACAGGGTGTAGGAACTGGACACACTGTCTGCCTGCTGATTCTTCTCGGTGATTTTCAGTAAGGTACTGATCGCCTGACGGGCCAAGTCAGCTGCTTGCTGGGTGTCTGCCAGATGTTTGAGGTAACGTGCCAGCTCGTCTAGTTCTGCCTCCAACTGATTCAAAACCAAGCCTTGGGGATGGCCCTCACTCAGAATCAAGTCTCGCTTGAAGGTGATTAACTCACGGTAAACTTCCGTAGAATCACCGACTTGCTCGATTTGTTGGTCAAGGTGTTCAATCTGCTGTACCAGGCTTTTGCGGACTTGCTGTAGTTGCTTCATCTGCTTTTTGGCCTGCTCCCGGCTTAATCCCGGAAACCGATGCTCACGTGCTTGACTAGCCAATTCTCCCAGCCAACCTAGACGCTGCAGCCAGACCTGTCCAGGCTGGTGCATCCATATCGCCAATTCTTCCAGTTGTTGATCTACCTGCTCCATGTCCTCCTCTAGGCGCCCTAGGCGATGTTGCCAGGCACAATACCGGTCGTAGTCGTCGATGACCGGTTCCAAGGAGGTGTTTATTTCTTTTAGCATAAAACGTTCAAATACCACCTTAATGACCAAGGTAGATTTTGCATCGGATAGCCATAGAGAATTTACTTATTCCTACGACGGGTGACAACACCTAGTTATTGTAACCCACTTTCCGAGTCAGAAAACTGAGAAGTTGTATTTTCGAGGCTTTAAGT
>CAZFPQ010000538.1:0-2274 GCA_964521065.1 uncultured Bacteroidia bacterium
TTCCAGACCTGCGCGCCATGCCGCCCCCGTCCACCGAATGCCGCCCAACGCCGCCTCAAGTAGGCTCTAGGGTGACTCAAAGGAGTACAGATTTGAGTCGGCCTAAGACCCGGAAACGGCGACACGATGAGATTATGAAGCTATTAAATATAAGCGTTTCCAGGTCTTCAAGAGAGGCTTTTATCCGTATCAAAATGGCCAAAGTCCAGCTTAGTTTATGTTTGGGAGACCATTAAGCGTATAGTGCTTACAACTAGAGCTACTAACCCCAATCTAAACCCAGTTGTATGCAGACCTAGGCGAACTTAAAATAGCTGTACTTGGACCGCTAATTCTTTAGTAACTTCAACCCTCCATTCATTTTCCTATACACCTAGTCAGTCCATGCCTGTTCGCCTCATTGCCTCCTTGTTCCTCCCCATCCTTTTATTCACCTCTTTGACGAGCCATGCTCAATCTTTTACCGATCCAGATGATTTAGTCAATGCAGTAAATACTTCCAGCAATGGGGGAACCTTTGTCGTGGCAAACGGCACCTACCAAGACTTTGAGGCGAGCTTTGAAATCGTGGCTACCGAAGCGGCTCCGGTGGTGATCAAAGCTGAGACCATAGGGGGAGTCGTATTGACCGGGGAGTCTCACTTTGTGTTTAAGAAGTCGGCCTACTGTACCCTGGAAGGCTTTGTGTTTGAGGGACAGGGAGACAATTCCCTGGTCAAACTCGAAGGTTGCCACCATATCCGCATCACCCGCAATGTCTTTGATCTTCAAACCAGCGAATCCATCAAGTGGGTTTTCATAGGAGGGGTTTGGAATGACAATGTCTATCCTTTTCAGTATGCCAGTCATCACAACCGCATTGACCACAATACTTTCCAGAACAAGGCTACGCCAGGGCACTATATCACGGTCGATGGCTCCTTTGACGATAGCGGTCCAGAAGAGGTTTATTACCAGTCTCAATACGATGTAATTGACCATAACCACTTCAAAAACAATGGCCCCAGAGCTGTGAACGAGCAAGAATCTATTCGCATTGGGTGGAGCGAGATGTCAAAGAGTAGCGGATATACCACCGTACAATACAACTTATTTGAGGACTGCGATGGCGACCCAGAGATCGTTTCCGTGAAGTCTTGTGACAACATCATTCGGCACAACACCTTCCGGTCCAGTTATGGCACCCTTTCACTCCGCCATGGAAACCGCAACTGGGTGGAAGGAAACTACTTTTTGGGGGAAGACAAGGCTATTGGCACTTCTCCGGCCGGTTCGACCCTCTACACTGGTGGCATCCGCATCTATGGTACCGACCATGTCATCATCAACAACTACTTTCAGGATCTGACCGGCACCCGTTGGGATGCGCCGATCACACTCACCCTGGGAGATGCCATAGACGGGCAAAGCTCCAGTCTCTCAAAACACTTCCGAGCTGAACGGGTGACCATCGCTTATAATACCCTGGTGAACAACGCCAACGGCATCGAGATTGGCTATGACAACCAAGATAAATACAGCAAAGACCTTGAAGATATCACCATCGTCAACAATCTGATCACGGGAGAGGAAAACAGCCTGGTAGCCATCGTAGATGCCAGTAATGATCAAGGTGATAACATCCAGTGGGCTGGCAACTTGATGTATCCTACGGGAAGTGCTACCGTGCTGAGCGGGGCCACCCTGACCTCTTTTGACCCCAGCGAAAGCATCAACGAGGACCCGCACCTGACCTTTAATGCCTGGCTCGGTATCTGGAAAAGCACCGCCCAAACACCTCTCTATACAGCCGCCTCAATAGACACTTCTGTGACCAAGGACATGGAAGGTCAAAGTCGGCCTGCGACCAGTAATCCGGGTTCTGACCATTATAGCCAGGAGTCTGTTCGTTTCAAGCCCTTAACTGCAACCGATGTGGGCCCTGACTCCCCTGAGAATTTCACGACTTCCGTCATCGAGCGCCGCTCACTCAAGGAGCTTAGCGTTTATCCCGTTCCAGCCGACGATCACCTTGTCTTAGACTGTGAAGGGAGAAAAATAGAACGGATTGAACTGATTGACCTGGAGGGACGCAAGGTGTTAACATTAAATGGTCAGCTAGCTTCTTCGCCAATAGTGGTTAATACCGCCGATCTGGCCAACGGAATGTACCTCTTACAGTTGGTCGGTGCTGGGGAGGTGGAGTCCTTTAAGGTGCTTGTGCAGCACTGAGGTGGTTGAGGGTTGGGTGGCCATTGAAATGGACATCTTCCAACAAAGCATTAAAGGCTTCCG
>CAZFPQ010000539.1:0-2271 GCA_964521065.1 uncultured Bacteroidia bacterium
ATATGACCTCGAACAATCTTCACATTTGGATGCTCTTCACCTAGGACCTTAATAAGGGCTTCTAACGCAAGTCTAAAGAGACTTTCCGCCTCCTCGTATCTTCCCAAAGCCTTATAGACGGTAGCTAGGTTGGAGCGACTTCTGGCGGTCGAGGGATGTTCTTTACCAAAGTTCTGCTCTGTCGATTTTAGTGTCTCTTCGAGTAGGGAAGCCGCCTCAGGGAATCTTCCCATTTCCTTATAGACGGTAGCCAAGTTGTTTCGACTTCTGGCGGTCGAGGGATGTTCTTTACCAAAGTTCTTTTCATCAAATCTGAGAGCCTCTTCAATTAGGGAAGCCGCCTCAGTGAATCTTCCCAAATCCTTATAGACCACAGCCAGGTTGGAGCGACTTATGGCGGTGTAGGGATGTCCTGTTCCAAAGTTCTGTTCATCCAATCTTAGGGACTCTTCAAGTAGGGAAGCCGCCTCAGTGTATCTTCCCAAATAGTAATAGACGGTAGCCAAATTACTTCGCCTTTTGGCAGTCGAGGGATGTTCTGTTCCAAAGTTCTTTTCGTCAGACCTTATCGCCTCTTCAAGTAGGGAAGCCGCCTCTTGGTATCTTCCCAATTCCTTATAGACTAAGGCAAGATGCGAGCGACTTATGGCGGTGTTGGGATGTTCTGTTCCCAAGTTCTTTTCATAAGATTTGAGCGCCTCTTCGAGTAGGGAAGCTGCCTCCTCATATCTTCCCAAATCCGTATAGACTAAGCCCAGGTTGTTTCGCCTTTCGGCGGTGGTGAGGTGTTCTAGTCCAAGGTTCTGTTCTGCTGATCTTAGCGCCTCTTCGAGTAGGGAAGCTGCCTCTGTGTATCTTCCCAAATCCCGATAGCGGAGGGCCAGATTGTTTTTTAAGTTGTTTAACTCGGATGTATCTGACCTTAGCCATAAAAGGAGGACCTCCCCCCAAGGTACCCAGGGGAATCTATCTATGGGGTTATCTCTGTTATAATCTATAGAAAGTAATTCCCTTATTCCCTTAATCACTGATTCACAATTGCTCTCATTGGGCTTAAGGTGGGTGCGGGCTACTTCCTGAATAAGCTGATGACAGCGGTAGGTATCGGCTTTTTCATTATGGCTAATCCAGCCAAGTCGAACCAGCTCTATTAATGCTTCTTCAAAGGCTTCTAATCCCTCTTCCTCTATGGAGAATACCTTTAGCAAGGTGGGAGGTTCTATCTCTTCAGAAGGCAGGATAGACCATTGAGTAAGCAAGCTCTTAGCCTCCTTACTAAGGCCAACCACTTCAAAGATGGCCAGCAAATAGGCATAGATAGCTTGTTCGCTCTGGCTATGCTCACTCCATGCTGTGCGGGAGAGTTCATAAAAGCGCTGCTCTTGGATCTGTTTTAGCAACCGACCAGGTTGCATAAAACTTCCACAGGTACGGGCTAGGAGTTCCAAGGTAAGGGTATGGTAGCCAATTTCCTTAAGGAGCTCACGCACTTGATCGATATCCTCTACCCCTTTAGGATAGTGCTTCAAGAAGAGGGCTTCTGCCTCATCTGGAGGCAGTTGATCCAGGCGCTGGATCTTAAATCCATGTAGTTGACTTCGAGAGGTAATCAAGGTTTGCCAATTAGGCGGCTGGGGTAACTGCTGACGGATACTTTCTAGAGAAAGGCTGGCATTGTCAATTATAAGGAGATTGGTGCCAGGTAGCCTCTTTAAGGCTTCTAGTACTAGAATGAAGCGCTCTTCTTCACTGCTCTTAGGATCAAAACTTAAGTTTAGGCGATCAAATAATTGAGTATTGTTGGCCAAGGCACTTTGAGCGGACTGTAGTTCGGGTTTTTCTGGGTCTTGGAGGACACTTACCCAGAGGAGGTGGTCATACTCTGCTTGAAAGCGATGGAGATATTCCCTGGCCACGGTAGTCTTGCCCATGCCACCTAGGCCGTTTAGGAGCAGGAGTGATCGGTTCGTGGCGAGGCTATCTTTGATATCCCGGAGGTCTTTTTCTCGGCCCGTGAACTCTAAGACTGGGCCAGGGATATCGGTTAGTTCTTTAGGGATTGAGTGCTTGTTGCCTGAGGTCTCAGGGATTTTCCATTCGAGTACGGATTCATCTTGGGTTCTTAAACCCCATGGGAATGGGGTTGGAGCATCATCCTGTGTTTGAGCTTCGTTAAAACCCCCAAATGGCCCGAACCTAGGGCTATTTGACTTTCGCCAATGAACCTTCCCTTCAAACTTACTCTTAATAAACTCCTCTGTCTGCTCGTAG
>CAZFPQ010000540.1:0-2234 GCA_964521065.1 uncultured Bacteroidia bacterium
AATGGATCAGCGATGACTTTCCAAGATTCCTCATCATAAAGATCCAACATCCTACTCCCTACTATGACGATTCCTACGCGGTGAATTCTGCAAGCCAGGGACCATACGGTGACGCGATTACTTACGAACTGATCCCGTTTATTGAAGAGCAATTTCGAGGAATAGGAGCAGGCTGGTCGCGCTTTCTCTATGGGGGCTCTACGGGAGGTTGGGAAGCGCTGGCTGTACAGGTAATGTACCCCGACGAATACAATGGATGCTTCGCTGCTTGTCCGGACCCCATTGATTTTAGAGCGTACTGCCTGACGAACATCTATGAAGATGAAAATGCGTACTACTATCCCGGCACACATAAGGAGGAAGTGCTGGTCCCTGGCCATCGCGACTACCTGGGACACGTGAACTCTAGCCTAAGGGATATGAATTACCGCGAGCTGGTGCTAGGTGACAAATCTCGCTCAGGGCAGCAGTGGGATATCTGGGAGGCGACCTACTCACCGCAAGGTGAGGATGGATATCCGGTACGACTGTGGGATAAAAGAACAGGTGAAATCGATAGGAAAGTTGCGGAATATTGGAAAGAAAACTATGATTTGAGGCATATCCTGGAACGGGATTGGGAAGACTTGGGTCCAAAGCTGGAAGGGAAAATCAATATCTACTGTGGTGACATGGACAACTACTACCTCAACAATGCCGTCTACCTGATGGAAGATTTTCTTGAGAGCACTACAAACCCCTATTATGATGGTGAGGTAGACTATGGAGATCGGGCTGAACACTGTTGGAATGGAGATCAGGAGAACCCCAACCATATTTCAAGACTCAGATACAATACCATGTATGTAGACAAAATTATGAAGCGCATTAATGAAAGTGCTCCGAAAGGGGCTGACCTTACAAGCTGGAGATACTCAAAATGAAACGAATGCTTTTCCCACAACTACCGAACAACACCCCCATTTATATGCTATGGGCGGCATGTATATTTTTAGTTCAATCTTCCTGCTCCACGACTAACCGTTTCGAAGAAGAGATTGCCACCTTTGAAAAGCAAGACCGGCAGGAAGGCTACCAAAATGATTTTGTTCTTTTCACAGGGAGTTCAAGCATCCGTCTTTGGAAGACACTTGAATCAGATATGGAAGGACTTAACGTGCTCAACCGTGGATTTGGAGGGGCTACCTTGCGTGAACTCAACATGCACTGGAGTCGCATTGCAGGAAAACATCAGCCTGCCCTGGTCGTGCTTTACTGCGGCGAGAATGACATTGCAGAAGGAGCCACCGTGGAAAAAACACTCGAGCATTTCCATTCCTATATGGAAAAGTATCGGAACACCTATGCTGAGGTCCCCCTCATTTATATTGCCATGAAGCCATCACCCAGTCGAATGGCATTTTGGGCAGATTATCAAGAGGCGGATGAATTGATTAAAGCAATAATCGAAGACCTCCCAAACACGTACTTCATCGACTTGGGGTCAACGATGTATAACGAGGCAGGGAAGTTAAAGCCAGAAATATTTGAAGCCGACAGTTTACATATGAATGCTTTGGGATATCAAGGTTGGACAGAAAAGTTGAGACCTTTGATGGAGGTGAATTTAGAGTAGGCGGCATAGCGTCAACCCAGACTGTTTCAACTTTATAGCATATATTTAGTTTGTTGAGAAAGCATTGCACCTCGCCACGTGAAAAAAATCATATCTAAGCTTCAAAGAAGGAATGTCATCAAGGCATCCATCTCCTATGCGGTAGTTGGATTTGCAATATTGGAGGCGGCTGATATTGCATTCCCGGTTCTGGGTGTACCTGAAAATGTATTTAGATACCTGCTTTACCTACTTATAGCCGGCTTCCCTGCATGGATCATTTTTGCTTACATCTATGGATGGACTCCAGATGGCTTCAAAAAGACTGATAATGTATTAGAGGAAAAATCTATCCATAAGAAAACAGACCAAAGGCTAACTTATGTCATCGTCTTCGGTGTCCTTTTTGTCACAACTCTTTTCTTTTTAGACCGAAACCTGGGTGCGATTACTTCGGAAGAAAACAGTGATGCCATTGAAAGCCGGTCTATTGCGGTCATCCCTTTTGAGCAAATTGGAATTATCAAGGGCAAGAAACGAGGCTTTTAGTCCAACCCGACAGTAATCCGCAACCGATTTGATAAGATTTACAAAGGCCTTTTTATTGTTGTTGTTTATAATAGTAGATAAACATGTATAC
>CAZFPQ010000541.1:0-2211 GCA_964521065.1 uncultured Bacteroidia bacterium
TTTCGGCAACTTAGCTGGACTTTGGTCAAAATCTTACCCTTAACCATTAGCAGTGGGGTCCGGTAAACCGCCCCAGTACACCAAATACAGCCCAACGCCGCCTCAAGCTCACCTTAGGCTACCCAAACCCCACCCTTGAATCAATCAACATCTGCCTAAACCTATGGAGTTGAATAATTAAAAATATGCCTTTCCAGGTCTTCAAGAGAGGTTTTCATCCGTTTCAAAATGGCCAAAGTCCAGCTAAGCCTAGACATCATTTTTAAGGGTAGCCTCAATCTCCTTTATCAAGCGCCGGGCTTGGGCTTTGCAATCCGTGAAAGACAAAAAAACGAACATGTGGCGGGCGTAGGTTTTGCGCAAAAAGTTGCGGCTCTCAACGGAAGCCATTTCCTCCAAAAAAGGCCCCAGCGGTCTGCTTTCTCCAGATACAGGAAAATCAACCTCCAGGGTAAAGTTGGAGTAGTCGTTAAAAAAGCTGCCGCTTACTTCTAGGGTTTGGTACAGTACCTGCTCCAGATTGCTGCCTTGCTCGGTGGCACGCTGCTCTAACTCTGAGAGTTGCTGCATGCGCTTTTGGGTCACTGTGTAGTAATTGCTTACTCGGGGGTATAGTTCTTCGTATCCGGTCAAGCCAGAGGCCGAAGCAAATTGAATTTTCTGGAAGCTGCGCTCATTGACCCAGAAGGTCCAGCGTCCCCCTTTGAACCACATGAGTAAGGAATCTACATCTTGTGGCTGGTAGCTCGTTTTGCTCAGCACCCATTCCTCTACCGCCATGTGTTGCTCTAGTCTTTCTAGCCCTTTGCTCAAGTAAAGGGTATCTGAGGCCAAGTCCTTCAACATTTCCTGCAACATCACCCCCGAAAACTGCTTGGCTTTATCGGCCTCATTCCGGTTGTTGATCCAAATGGCGATCAGAATGCCAATCACGATTAGCACCACCTCCCCTAAAGCATAAAGCAAATATCTGCCGAATCGCTTTCGACGGAGTTGATTCTGTCTCAAACCAGCAAGGAGTTTCATCTTCATGCCGCAATCCCTATCTCATAACCTAATTAGCCTACTTTTCGGAACACTCAACAAGTAAGTTATGCCTTTTTGCTTGGCCTTTTGTCCCATGTCTTCGTCACTGACTTAGCAGTGGGGCCCTTGATCCCACTGCTTCGCACCTTAGCTCCGACAGGTCGGAATCTTCGACGAGCTAAGGTCGGTTTTACTTCCTTGATCTGGAACAAAATTCCTACGCAAAAGAGACCTGTTATTTTTTTCGCATTCCTTAACCCAGCATACCTCCCAAGTTCCAGTAATACGCGAGATAGCTGAGGGCGAGGAAAGAGCCTACCAAGATCAGGTAATAAATTCTGCTTCCCAGGTTCCACCAATCTTTCCGCCAACTGCGCAGGGTCACCAAGCAAAAGTAAATCCCAGCGAGGGCCAAAGCCCCATATAGCCACAGGGAAACGGAGGCAGGAAATAGATCACTACTTGGGTTGGGATATCCCCTGATCCACAAAATTTGAATTACCAGGCTTGCAATAAGGGTAACAAAGGACAAAGCAAGAATCCACCAAGGGCTCTTAGGCCAAGCATCTCCCTTGCGCTTTCGCAGGCGTATCAACGGAATTATCCCCGTGAGTCCGATCAGAGCCAATATTCCCAATGGAATAAGGCTGCGAATTAAACGTGATCGAAATTCCGCCTCCCATACCTTGATTCGACTTTTGCTGGCTTGAGGAGCATCTTTGAAGTAAATGATGGCATCAAATTGCCGAGCCGTTCTTTCTTGACTGTCGCTCAATTCAAGGCTATCTATTCCCTCTCGCCACTGCCCCAGATCCAGCAGCAGCACGGAGCTCTCAGAGAAGGCAGTGCTATCTACCAGGGAATAGGCAGGATTGAATCTTTGCAAGGAGACTGACAAAGTTTGAGTACCGTTGTCCTTGGCCAATAAGCGAACGTACTCTCCCAAGGTAGAGACCCCATTGGGACCAATGCCATACATGGTGTGGGCTCCGCCCAGTTTAAAAATGGCCCGAGGAGGGTCTAAGCTACGGGGCATGTTGCTGAGATAGGTCTCTAGCTGCTCCTTCATGAACTGCTCACGCTTCTCTACCGATACCTGAGTAGAAATGCTTCCTGCTTGCCCAGCATACCATGTGGTATAGATTTCCATCGACATCCTGATCTCCCGCAGTATCTGTCGAACTT
>CAZFPQ010000542.1:0-2207 GCA_964521065.1 uncultured Bacteroidia bacterium
GCCTTTTCAGTCTGTACCTTCATGGGTTTTTCTCAAAAACGGTTGATAGAGCTAGCTATTTAGTCATTCATGGAACTGAACTTTTATAAATATCAAGGGACGGGTAACGACTTTGTCATGGTGGACAATCGTGGCCAAAATCTGGAAGAACAGTTGACGGCAGATCAGGTAAAATGGCTTTGTGATCGGCATTTTGGAATTGGGGCTGACGGGCTCATCCTCCTCAGTGAAGCTGATGATCCGCGAAAGGCTGATTTTAAGATGATCTATTATAATTCTGATGGCCGAGAAAGCACCATGTGTGGAAATGGGGGTAGGTGCTTAGTTGCTTTCGCTCATAGATTAAAGGCCATCACTTTACCAACCTGCAGCTTTGAAGCCATAGATGGGCTCCACCGAGCAGAGATAGACCTAGATGGAGTCGCTTTGGAGATGATGAATCCGCAGGGGCTGACCTCGGTCAATCAAGATGACTGGTGGGTGGATACAGGCTCACCTCATTATGTGAGGTTTGAGTCTGGCGCTGTAGACGATGTGAGCATCCAAGAGCAAGGGAAGTCAATCCGTTGGCGTGATGATTATCGTTCAATTGGAGGGACCAACGTTAACTTTGTTGAAATACTTGACGAGGGGAAAATGAAGGTGAGGACCTTTGAGCGCGGTGTAGAAGGGGAGACCTTAAGCTGTGGAACCGGAGTAACTGCGGCTGCCTTTACCTACCTGAAGGCCTTCATGAGTGGCGAATCCTCAGATCTGCATAAGGTTCATATTCAGACTCCAGGAGGACAGCTGCAAGTAGAAATACAAAACTTTGGATTGGATACTCAAAAAGTTGTCCTGAAAGGCCCCGCTACATTTGTATTTGAGGGCCAAATAAGGCTATAATTAAGAGGCTAGTTGGATTTTGGCATTTCGAGCCCAAACGCTGGATTTTTTGGTTCTGATAAGCAGATTTTTTGAGGAATAGCGGGCTATTTCGAGAAATATCAGCGCGGTCAGACTCCTACTTGGGGCCCTTTATCCCGAGTACTCGTGGCAAGGCAAGTTTAGGCCGCAAACTCAACACCCAAACAGTCTCTAATGCATGAGGAAGAATTGCTTAGTTATTCTTGGCGTTTGCCACCCAATCCGATGGATATGATGCGTATTCTTCCTCCTTATTGATCCTTTCAAAGACATTTTACCCTCCTAAGCCCAAAGCTATGAATTACATCCCCACAGTTAACCTCAAAGATTATATTGAGGGAGATGAATCCCAGCGACAAGCTTTTGTGAAACAGCTCGGGGATTCCTTTTCTGACATTGGATTTGCCATTGTGGCCAATCACGGCGTCACACAAAAAGTCATTGATCGCTCCTATCAGGCCTTCAAAGAGTTTTTCTCCCTGGATGATGGCATAAAAAATAAATATGAAATTCCAGGACTGGCTGGCCAGCGAGGCTATACCTCCAGAGGCAAAGAGCACGCCAAAGGACGCAATGTAGGGGACCTCAAAGAGTTTTACCACATCGGTCAAATCGTGGCAGAGGCTGAGGTTGATCAATATGGGTACCCAGAAAATGTCTTTCCTCCAGAGGTGCCAGACGTGGAGGAATATGGCGTGCAACTCTATCAATCCCTAGAAAAATCAGGCCGCTTCTTGCTACGAGCCATCGCTGAATATTTGGAACTGCCTACCGATTATTTTGATGATAAAATCAAAAATGGCAATTCCATCCTTCGTCCCATTCATTATTACGGCATAGAGAATCCCAGCGAAGTACCCGATGGCGCTGTTAGAGCGGCAGAGCATGAAGATATCAATCTCATTACCCTCCTAATTGGGGCCTCAGCAGAAGGGTTACAGGTTCTCAACAAGCAAGGAGAGTGGATTGGGGCCAGTCCTGAGCCTAACCAAATTGTGATCAATGTAGGGGACATGCTGCAGCGATTGACCAACAACCGCCTTAAATCTACCACTCACCGGGTAGTAAACCCCCCTCGCGAGCGAATGAGCGAGCCTCGCTATTCAGTTCCGTTTTTTCTTCATCCTGTGAGCGACATGGACCTGACTAGTTTAGAAAGCTGCATCGATGAGGAGCATCCTAAGCTTTATGAAGATCTGACCGCCGGTGAATACCTAGATCAGCGTCTGCGAGAAATAGGACTTAAAAAATAGATAGGTAAGGAAGAGGCAAACAACAACAATGCGCTTTTGCTTGATCCT
>CAZFPQ010000543.1:0-2188 GCA_964521065.1 uncultured Bacteroidia bacterium
CAGCGTCCATGCGGGTAGCCATCAAAAATGGCATGAGGGTACTTTTTGAAACCCAGTTTCTGGACATGGAGGTGCAGGTTTATGGAGTTGAGAAAACGCCCCAATTAGCAATGGAGTAAAACAGGAAAGTCTTAGACCTCTGTTCGTAACTCGGCCACTCAGATCATAGGCTCTTGACGCCCCTATGACAAAGTAGCCCCTACTAGAATGTGGTGTGAGCTAGTCTCTGATGAAATACTGTGCTGAATCTCGTTGACTATCCAAACGCCCTACTACAGAATCGCTATTCCAAAAGAATATCCATTCGAGCAATTTTCAAGAAGCATCTGTAGTTCAAAAGTTCGAAATTTAGCTTCTTGATGGGCATAAGCCCTGCTTTGGTTATCATGCAAAAGCGAAAAAAACTTTGCCCCATAAAAACCTAAACACCCAGTGATGAAAAGAGTCATTCCTTTCCTGCTGCTAATTGTGCCCCTCGCATTTAGTTGTACTGCCCCGCAGCAAGAAAACGGCCAGAGCCAAGAGCTCCTTGCCTTGCAAGCCGAGCTTGATAGCCTCAAAAACCTAGGCCACGCCTACGTGAATAGCCCTAAAGGCCAAATCACAACTTTTCTCACCTTCCAAGAGAACAACGCTGAGGAGGCAATGAATTTCTACATCAGCCTATTCAAAAACTCAAAAGTCACCGACATCCAGCGCTATGGCAAGGAGGGACCAGCCCCAGAAGGAAGCATCATGATGGCCCGATTCGAATTGAACGGCAGCTTATTTGCCTGCAGCGACAGCTACATCAAGCATGAGTGGAACTTCACCCCGGGCGTTTCCAATTGGGTGGATTGTAGCTCAGAGGATGAAATCGGCACCTTATTTCAGCAATTATCGGAAAAAGGAAAAGTCCTGATGCCAGTAGGCAACTATGGTTTTAGTCCCAAGTTTGCCTTCGTTGAGGATCAATTTGGGGTGTCTTGGCAGCTGAACTGGGCTGGGGAGTAGGCAGTTGGGGGATTTGCTATCACAGGAAAAAGGAATGCGTAGAGTCAGAGGCAAATCCCCGGGCGGGCCTCCTCACCAACATAGTTTCTAGATTTTCAGCAAGGGAGTATCCATGACCCATATCTACCTCGACATAGACGGAGTAATTCTGCATGAAAATGGCTCTATACCCGAAGGTCTTGATGAATTTCTGAGCTTCCTACTGGCCAACTACCATTGCTATTGGCCTAGGTGAGTCCAACCCTAGAGCATCAGTGATGAGGCTTGTTTGGAACAGCATCGACTAATTCTGACTTTTGTTCGAGATTATAGCGTCCTCGTTATTAGAGATGGTCACAAACCACCAGCAAACTTCGGTCATGTAGTTGCCAGTATCCTTCAGAAAGGTTTTCATCATCTTCCACAATGAAAAACGCCCCCCTCACTCTCATCACCCTATTCCTCCTCACGGCCTGCCTGTCAGAGTCCAAACAAGCCTATTCGGAGGCCGAAGACAAACAAATGGTCCTCGAAATCCTCAAAAACCTAGACAGCCACACCCTCGATATCGATACCAAAATGAGTGTCTACTCCGAAGATGTGGTCCACATGGGGCAAGGCAGCCCAGCCATCACCAATTTGGCTGACCTCAGGGCCATGCTCCAGGAAGAGCGCAGGTGGGGCCATTCCGAGATGAAGCACGAAGCCTATGAAATTCACAGCTACGCAGACCACGTGATCGTGCGCGGAGGGGTCAAGGGAACTTGGTACGCCAAAGACGGTAACAGCAACATGCCATTCCAAACCAATAACCTGATTACCTTTAAGCGAACCCCAGAAGGAGGACTCAAAGTCTGGCACGTGATCTTTAATCGGATAAGGGGGGAGTAGGGGCACCCACCACAACCTGGTCTTCCTTAATCGCCCATTCAAGGTGAGTAAAACGCGAACCTTCCTAACCTAGGTATCCTCTCTGGTGTACCTCGGACTTCCAGTCCGACCTGACTCTACGGCTTAGAAAGCCGGGGTACCCTGAGGATAAATCCTACGGGAACGCCATAAAATCTTAGCATCAGTATTATCTTGATGGAACCTAGTCATCCATCGTGCCTCCCCATGAACGACTACCTCACTACCCTAGCAGCCGAGTTCACCCAACATGCCAACCCAGAGATCGCCCAAGCTCAAAAAGCCTATCTCAAAGACCAATTTGAAT
>CAZFPQ010000544.1:0-2175 GCA_964521065.1 uncultured Bacteroidia bacterium
CGAAAGTTGCTCTTTGGCCTTTTCGATCAGTTTGCTGTGAATGTGTTGCTGAGTAGACTGCCCGGTTAAGCTCTTCAACAAACTACTCAAATAATCCGAAGAGAGACTCAGCTCTTGGGCTACCTCCTGTACCGAAGGCAGGCCCTGTTGTGTGACTTGATCTCCTTCAAAATATGCCTCTAGCAGTTCTTCAACCTGATCCAATATTTGGTGGCTAGAAGCCTTACGGGTGAGGAACTGGCGTTGGTAAAATCGCTCTGCATAGTTCAGCAGGAGTTCTATTTGGCTGATAATGATTTGTTGACTGAACTGATCCAAGTTCGCTTGATATTCATTTCTGATGTTCTGCAGCAAGCCGTGGATTAGTTCCTCTTCTTTGGGGGACAAAAAGAGCGCTTCCCGGACGGAATAGTGAAAGAAAGGATATTTTTTGATCTTTCTGGTCAAGCTGCTGCCAAAGAAAAAATCTGGATGCAAGGCCAAGATCCAACCTGAAGGCTGAATAGCTGACCCATCTGCTTCCACCAATTGGACCGAGATGACCTGTTCTGGGGAAAAAAAGGTCATTAGGCCTTCATCAAAATCATAGGATTGTTGGCCATAGCGGTATTTTCCCTTGACGTCGCGTTTGAGGGAAATGGTATAAAACTCCTGTACCCACTTTAGCTCTCCACCTTCGGAGGTGTGGTTGAGCGTGCTGTAGTCGATCAGGCTGATCAAGGGATGATCTGGAGGAGGAATATGATTGAAGCGATGCAGGTCGCTGATGGTCCGCAATCGCTCGATATCGGTATGAGCCATGCCTAGCTACTTTGGTTGGATGGGGGTAAAAATTTAATCATCAAGGAGCATATCTGCTAGGTTTCGGAGGATAAAGCAGGTTTGACCCTTAATCCGTTCAAGACCTAAGCGGCAAGGATCACTGCCCGTCTCTTCTGCTAAAGAGGGAGCCTGCGGCTGAATCGCTTAGCCGCAGGCCCTGATTGATTCGGCGAAACGCCGAGAGCTTTGCTAGATGTCAAGCTCAAACCTTGAGTTCAAGCATGCCACCCATGCCAAAGGCTGAGTACAGTCCCTGGTGGATTTGGGCCAATTGCTGGTTGTAGGGCTCAATGTGGGTACCCATGCCCATGTGGTCCACCACGGTGCGCATGGGGCGCTGCCCTGCGGGGGTGGCGATGAGCTGAGCGATCGCATCAGCGACGTTTTGAGGGTCTTGAGCTGGATTGCTGGCTAAGGCTGCCTCAAAACTTTCGAACGATTGCTTGGGCACATCGACCATGGGCCCATAGCTTTCATTTTGAGAGGTATCAGAGGGAGACATCAGGCTGTGCATGAATCCTGTGGGATAACCACCTGGTTCTACGAGACAAGAATCTACTCCAAAGTCGCTTAGCTCTACCCGATAGTTTTCGGCCAAGGCTTCTAGCGCCCACTTCGAGGCATTGTAAGGACCATAAAAGGGGAAAGCGATTCTTCCTAGCAGGCTAGAAACGTGGATGAGGAGGCCAGAGCCCTGCTTGCGCAAGTAGGGAAGCGCGGCTCGGTTCACCCGCTGCACGCCAAATACATTGATGTCAAAGAGGCGCTGAAAATCCTCAGGAGTGAATTGCTCCTGAAGGCCTAGTACTCCTACACCGGCGTTGTTGATGACCACGTCAAGGCCCCCCAATAATTCGATGGCTTGGGCTATGCCTGCGTTGACACTGACCTCATCGGTGACATCTAGCTCGACTACTTTGGCGCCTAAAGCGCTCAACTCCTCTGCGGCAGCTTGATTCTTAGAATTGCTGTTTCGAAGGGTAGCGGCGACCATGTGTCCTTGACTCAAGAGGGTTTTGACCGTCAAGAGGCCAAAGCCTCCATTTGCCCCGGTAATGATAACTTTTGACATAACTTATTTTTTGAGAGTTCTTCAATTGATTTATGACAAAGTTGGTATTTGGAACCAAAGCCAAGGTAGCCGAATCCGTGCTTGTTGTAGTTGAAACCGGTTGAGGCTATTCTTTGGGTAGCCTCCGCAGGAGCGCTAGAATCTCATCGCAGATGAGGTCTGCATTGGCTTTGAGGGTGTACATGCTGTTGTGATCCCCGTCAATAAACATCAGTTTGCTGTCGGTAGACCAGCTTAGAATGTCCTCTTTTAGTTTTACTTCTGCCATACCTCGCTCATGG
>CAZFPQ010000545.1:0-2138 GCA_964521065.1 uncultured Bacteroidia bacterium
TTCACTCTTGTATTCTTGAACGGCCTTGCTGGTGGCTTCGCGGAATTGCTTTTTGATTTCCGAGGAGGTCTTCTCGGCATCATGCCCTAAGGATGAGCTCAGCTTGCCCTCTTTGAGCAGAAAATCAAAGCTGCCTTCCACATTCAGGTTAAAACTGGTCTTGGCTTGGGCCCGGCGCATGATTTCTGCCTCGGCTCGCGTTTTGGTATCGCTCTCATCCCGCTGCATGCTAGAAGATTTTTCTAGCTCTTTGACCGAGCGCTTCTTTTTTACCACCGTCTTTTTGGAAAATTTCTTAGACTCTTTCGGAGCCAAAGGAATGGTTTTAACCAAATCGCCCACTTGGTAATTGATGGGCTTCCACTTCTGGCGGTAGGTGTTGACGATGCCAAAATTCACTGCTCGCTCTTGGTCATTGGCGGCATAGATGGTGAAGGAATAGGGCTCACGAAGGCGTTCTTCTAGTTGTTGAAGGATGGTGTGAAGCTGGGTATAGCGGTCGTCTTCGGTGTTGCCTGTATTCTGCGAAGGGTTGTTGCGTGGGGCAGGAGGCCCTTGACCGCGTGGGGGAGGTGAATGGCGTTGGGATGGTCGGAGACCTCCAATGTTCCAAGGCCATAGGTTTCTCTCGAACCAATTCCTTGAATTACGGCCTCGATGATCCCGTGCAGGATTAGAGTAGGACCTAGGTAGGTCCGTCCCTTTGTCATCTACGGCAATATCTCCTCCTGGAAGGTGGGTTCTGGTCACTCCTTTGTTCATCAAGGGTCTTAGTCCTGTTCCACCACTCTTCTTCCTAGGATTGGCGACCCCATCGTCGGCCGCGGTTTTTCGGCGGCTGTAATTGGCCTTTTTGTAGACGCCGCGGATGTGTTTGAGCTCTTTTTTCAGGGCTTGGACTGGGGTTAACCTCCGGTGCTTATCCGTATCGGTAGGGACCTCTGGGTTTCCTCCCATTTCTGCTACTTCATTGTAGAGTTCCTCGGCCATGTCCAGCACATCTTCATCAAGGATTTCGGTCCAGACGTCATCAAAGGCAACCTGGATGTGATGGAAATCCGCGTACATAGGAGCATCGGCAGGACCAGCTTTGAGCGTGAAACCAGCGACATTGTCTTCTAGGTCTCCTTGATTGGCGGGCTGTAGCCCGAACTGAAGCTCCTCTTCAGGGCTGACCATGGTATTCACCATGCGT
Source organism: uncultured Bacteroidia bacterium (assembly GCA_964521065.1). GTDB lineage: Bacteria > Bacteroidota > Bacteroidia > J057 > J057 > CAYVAP01. Next base: position 1,196 of record CAZFPQ010000545.1, read on the forward strand.
GATACGTAGCGAGGGATATCCGCATAATCGATCACTTCGACCCCATTTCCATTTGGCGTGGTAACCGCGGTTGACTCAGGAGGGCGATTAGAGATCTCAAGTAAGTTTTCTATGCTGGCCTCCTCTGGGGTTTGGCCCATCCCATCCTTGGCGCTTTCTACCTCCCGCTCTAGGCTTATTGGCGCCTCGTTGGCCTTTTGGTGGCGATAAAGGATGGCCTCAGCCACCTGGATGGGTACATCCTTGTAGTCTCCATTGGCGTCTTGGTAGGGGGCAAGTTCTAGGGTATCCTGCTCACTCAAGCGGACAAATCCTTGGAAAGGTACTTTCTCTGTGGGGTCTGGGCTATTGCCGTTGATGGCTCTATCGATTTTGGCCTCTCTCAGCAACTGAGCAGAAGCTTCGATGGGATCTCCATTTTCCACGTAGGTCTGCCCGTCTTTTACCTCCGTAGCTACCTTCGAGACGGATTGGATAAACCCTGGCATATAGGTGTCCCAGCGGCTATCCATCAGAGATTTCTCTTTTGAGATTTTTCCTTCCCACATGCTGCGAAGCTTGTCGTGCACCGCCTCTTCTTCAGCTATCTGATAGGTGTAGGTATCTACGATGTCATCAGACTCGTCAGGAAGTCGGATGTCTACGCTTTTCATTTGAGCGGTGGTGAGCTCAATGACGTAGCTTTCTTCCCGGCCAGCGGGACTTACAGCAGGGGTGAGGTGAATGATGCTGGGATGGCTGTAGTTACCCGCTTTTTCGGGGCCCATGATAGCTAGCACAATTCCAGGCCGAGTCCCTTCGGGAATTCCTGCCAGGCTGGCATCATCGTAGGTGAATTCAAAGTCACCGTCCGATTCAGATACGACGGATCCCAGAGAGGAACCTGAAAAGCCGTTCCAGAAAACAGCAGATTCTGAAGGAAGTGACTTGATCGAAGGGAGAG
>CAZFPQ010000546.1:0-2113 GCA_964521065.1 uncultured Bacteroidia bacterium
ATGGCTCGGCACGATACCTACAAAAGAAAATGCAAGAGCGGGGCTTGCCCTCGGAAATAAGCGATCAGGCTTTGCTCGATTATTGGTACGAATTGTTGCTGGGGGGAGACTGAGTAGGGCGCTTTTGGAAACGAACACCTTGCTCTCACTTTTCGTTGATACCTACTTCTTAATTGGACTTTAGCCAATATATTGCTCTTAATCAGTAGCAGTGTCGTCTCTTCGATAATCCGGAATCTTCGAGCCGCGGGCTCTATCTTTTTCAAAAAAAGGTGGGGCAAAAACTGAGGCGGTTTGGGTTTTGGGGTTTAGAGCACAAGCGCTGGTTTTTTTGATTCTGACCAGCAGATTTTTTGAGAAATGGCGAACTGTTTCGAGAAAAATCAGCACAGCCCAAATCCTACAGGGACCCCTTAATCCCAAGTACTCGCGGCAAGACCAGTTTAAGCTGTGAACTCAACACCTAGATAGCCTCTTAGGACAGGTGGTGTGGGGCCATCATTGTAAGTTCAGGATAGAAGCCAGCTTCTCTTTATACCCTTGAATCAACGCTTGCATAAATCCTTCTTTGTCATCCCTCATGAGTTGAAGCTCCGCATCTTTCCTCATGATAGGATTGAATCCCCTAAGGTTTTCATCGCTCCACAAGGCCAACTCAACGATGAGTGGCGCCAAGGATAGCCCCCGATCGGTTAGGTGGTAGAGCTTGGTCTTCTTGTTGTGGGGAAGATTGGACTTCTGTACGATCTCCCATTCTTCAAGCAGTTTCAGCTTAGTTGAAAGGATGTTAGAGGCAATGGGCTCATCGCTCTCTCGAAAATCTTTGAAGGTCCAACGGTCTTCGAGCAACATTTGCTTGACGATCACCAGCATCCATTTGTCTCCCAATACATCGACGGCGGAGGCTATGGGACAATCGCTTCGGAACTTCTGCGGCATAGGCAAATTGGTTGCTTTTTGAAACTAATTCTAAATATTGATTGCAATTTGAAACTTATTTTGTAATTTTGGTTTCAAAATAAAACTAAAAATACTTCATCATGATGAAAGCACCAATTCTTTGGTTGCTGGCGGCCATTTTCATGGCTTGCCACACCCAAGCTGAAGGCACCCAGCCAGAGCAGCAAGTCCATCAGTCAAAATCTAATTACTTGAACATGAGCCCAAAAGAAAAAACGAAAGCCTTTATTCAAGCCATCAACCAGCGCGATACCACAGCTTTTAGACAATTGGTCTGGGAGGGCTATATCCAGCACAATCCCCACATTCCCGATGGAAGGGCAGCTCTGCTATCTCTTTTTCCTACCTTGGAGCAATACGGAACCCAGGTAGAAACCATCCGGATCATCGAGGATGGTCCGTATGTGGTCATGCACAACCATTGGACCAAGGCCTTTCCCTTTGGAGCGGAAGAGGTGATATCTTTTGATGTGATCCGCTTTGATGAGCAGGGGCTGATTGCAGAGCATTGGGATGCCCTGATGCCCAATACGCCCCCTAATCCTTCGGGCAGGACCCTGATCGATGGTCCGGCGGCTAGTCAAGACACTGAGCTCACCGAAGCTCATAAGGCCAAAGTCAAAGCCCTATTCCATGTCATCGTTCATGGCAGCCAAGAGGAAGTAGGGGCTGCGGTGATGGAAAACTTTCATCCAGATTACCATCAACACACCCCCAGTGCCGCTGATGGGATCGAGGCTGTCTTTGAGGCCTTCGCTCGGGAGCAATGGGTATATCAGCAAAATCACATGGTACTCGGTGAAGGCAGCCTGGTATTATCGATCTCGGAAGGCACCGCCAAGGGCGTCCCCACTGTCTTCTACGATTTGCTGCGCTTCGAGGATGGGAAGATCGCCGAGCATTGGGATGTGATCCAGGCCATACCTCAAGCGGAGCTGGCGAATGACAATACGATGTTTAAGTTTTGAGGGAATGATCTGGAAGGATTCTGGGTAAAGGGGGCGAATTGCCCCTTTTCCCTGGAGTCCTTGCTCTAGATGTGATTGCCCATTCCACAGACTCTCCCAAACCAGGGCTTGAGGCTATGCATACAGTTGCTTCCTCAAGCTCACCAATAGCCGCTCAATCCGCCCTTCATCCACTTGGTCAGGAA
>CAZFPQ010000547.1:0-2112 GCA_964521065.1 uncultured Bacteroidia bacterium
ACTACTACACCAATGGAGAAAAGGTCTCTCTTAACAGGCTAGTGATCCAAGGACGAGAATACTTTTTCGAAGGAGAAGAATTGAAAAAGGTAGTAGTCAAACAGGAAAATATCACAAGGGAGTACTACTTTGATAAAACCCTTGCTGAAGGGGCTCCATATTTTATCTATACGATTGAATATCAGGGGGAGAGTGGCTTGGAAAATCGTTATTATTATTCCCCAGAAAAAGAGCTTATCCGTTGGATTGACGATACCGGCGCCAAGCATGAGGCAGGCATGCATTCTGCTCAAGATTATTGCCAAACAGGGTTACTCCAATTGATCTTGGCCGAGGACCTACAGATTTTGCTGAAAAACCATCAGCTTCATGGGGTGGATCAAGTGGAAATGGGAAAAATCTACGCATGGGAAGCACGACTAGAAAAAGTTGATAAGTATCCTTGGGAGGAGAAAGTCCTCAAGGACCGAACGGATGACTCGGAAGGATTTTATTTCGAAAAAGAGATCGAATACAGAAGATCTGATGGAAGCTTAGCCAAAACCATGTCTGAAGAAGGGGGAGATCATGGCGGAAACGCTAGCAGTTCTTATTACAATGAAAAGGGAGAGGTATGGGCCACGGTAGAAACTCGCTACAGCTTTTACCAAGGAACAGAGAAAATCCTCAACATCCTTCAGGAAGGACATTCAGTCAGGAAAATCAGGTATCGATCTACCGGATACAATCCAGCGTGTCCGCTCGAGGTGGAACACAATTTTCCAGGAGAAATTATAGAATAGAGAAGTTAGCCTTTATACCCCTAGTATGTATCAGTCTTCAGAACGTGAAAAGCCACGCCTAGCCCGATTGACGGCCATACTAAATCAACTGCAAGGCAAGGTAATGGTCACGGCCACAGAATTATCGAAAAAACACAAGGTCAGCATAAGGACCATTTACCGCGACATTCGGACTTTGGAGCAATCAGGAGTTCCCATCGTAACCGAAGAAGGAAAAGGCTATCGAATCTTGGATGGGTATTATCTCGCTCCGATTAGCTTCGAATTGAGTGAGGCTCAAGCCTTAACTACCCTGCAACACATGGCTCCTTTTTTGGGGGACTCTTCGCTCAGTCAAACGACCCAGGTTGCAATAGAGAAAATCAAGAGCCGCTTCAACTCTCGCCAACTTCGTCAAACGGAATTGCTGGAAGACAGACTAGAGGTTCGAAATCTGCCCATGGGAAACCGAGAACAATCGCATTACCTCATGAGTATCCAGGCGGCCCTTACCGCCAAACAAGTAATTTTTCTAAGCTATCAATCAAAAGGGAGCGAGGTGACCCAGAGGGAAGTTGAACCTATCGCCTTGATACATACCCAAGGGCGCTGGATTGTTCTCGGATACTGTCTGTTGAGAGAGAGCCTTCGCTACTTTCGCCTTGACCGAATTCGGCACTTGATGGTCACTTCTAAGGCTGCGGAAGAAAGGCAGGTTGACTTAGAAAAAATCTTGTACTACAAAAAAAATCCATCCCTTGCCCAGACCCCTGACATACCCTTGACACCTAGGCCCCATAGCTTTGGGGTAAATCAAATATTCAAAGCTATGCAAACCGTAAAATTAGCACCGTTTCAACTCATGGGTTTAGGAATTACGACCACACCCCAAAGGGCATCCGAGGATCTCGGCCCTTTGTGGCAGCGGGTTATTTCTGAGAACCTCATGCAGCAAATTCCCGGACTAGTAGAGGGCACCATGTATGCCGCCTATACCGACTATCAGTTTGAGGATGGCGACTTGATCAGCTATCAAGTGATAGTTGGAGGCAAGGTTAAAAATCTATCGGATATCCCTGAGGGGCTAGTTGGACTGGAGATTCAAGGAGGAGAATACCAAGAATTCCTAGCCAAAGGAGACGTGGTTTCCGCTGTCGGTGAAGCATGGGGAAAAATATGGCAGACCCCACTGAAGCGAAATTTTCAGGTTGACTTAGAGATCTATGACCAAAGAGCCCAGAATCCTCAAGACGCCGAGGTCAGTATCTTGGTGGGTATTGAGGAGGAAGTAATGGCCTAGCCTGCATGACTAGGCTAGGTAATGGAAATGTTGGGGTTGAAGTCATAAAAC
>CAZFPQ010000548.1:0-2106 GCA_964521065.1 uncultured Bacteroidia bacterium
AGGTTCAAAAAAGACAAGTTTTGGCCGTAAACTCAACATCCAAACAGCCTCTAAGGTATAAAACTGCGCTTTTACCTCTAGAAATTTTTTTTCTAAGCTTGAATGATGAGAGAACTAGGCTGTAGGAATAACCAAAATAATCATTTTTGCTCAAGGCATGGTTACGGATAGTAATCGCTGTGCCACTAAGGTTGAAGATCAATCACCAACCTTTATTTATCATGAGAAAAATCTTGATTGCCCTGAACCTTCTGTTGGTTTGTATAGCCTTAATGCCAACAAGTGGTCATGCCCAAATCCGTGATTCTCTGTTATACTTCAAAGCAGAACCCAGCTTTGTTGGAGAGCGTGGTTCCTTCTTGTCCGCCTCCATGACCCTCCCTCCCCGTACAACGGCCATGAGTCCCGTGACCAAATCTATTACTCAACAAATGATGTTTACCACTCAGGCCGCTAGAAAAATGAAGATGTCTACCAGGCCAGTGGTATTGAGAAATGGAAACCAATGCTACAAGTTTTCTTGTGGCAAACAAGCTGGCTGCTCAGACTGTCGGCTTTTTTGGTGGGATCGAAATGGAGACGGAAAGGTGCAACCCCGGCGTGAGGTTCGATGCGCTTGTAGTTCCCGGAAACTCTGTCCCGTCAGGGTAGAAAAAGTGGACTGTCGATAAGTCGTCTGCGAACGACTTCAACAGTAGGTCCCAATAGTGAATTGAACGAAAGCGAATAGTGCTCCCCACATTTTGCCCATAAAAATAGCGGATGCCCATTTTGGGCATCCGCCAGTGTGTTGATTGATAGACTAATTAACTCATTGATTAGGTAGCTCGAAGTCTGCTTGGGCGACTTCTGCTACTTCTACCTCTTCCGTGTCTTCTTGGGAAGGGGTTTCTTCTCTTTCGTATAGTTCTCCTTGCGGATCCTTTAGGTTAGGGGGGGTAGTACCTTCAAACTGAAGCAGGTAACTAGACACCTCCTGGATTTCCCTGGGAGGAAGCTGTTGTTGCCATGAAATCATTCCTTTTTCAGGAACTCCATATTTCACTGTTTTGAACACATCGGCTATGCTGCCCCCATGAATCCAATATTGATCTGCAAAGGCCGGGCCGATTCCTCCTTCACCTAGCATCCCATGACAGGTCGCACAATTGGTATCATAGATCTTTTTCCCGTTGCTTAGTGCGTCTGCTTCGGTCAGCAAAGTCACGTTACTTTCATCGACCAAGTTGGCCGCAGTTTTAAGGTATTCGGCGACTTCTGCTTCTGCCGTAGCCATCTCATCCTCATATTGCTGAGTGGATGACCAATCGCCCCATACGTGGAAGACCGCAATGTAAACGGCTGCCCAAGCAATGGTGAAGTAGAATCCGTATTTCCACCAAGGGGGAAGGTTGTTGTCTAGTTCTCGGATTCCATCATACTCATGCCCCAGATCGATGTCTGCTTCTTTTGCCACGGGCACGGCGTCCGTGAGCTTTTGGCGAACCCACTGCCAGCTCCAGGCTCTTTCTACAGCAGGGGTTTCTGCTTTCGCTTCAGTGGCAGTTTCGGCTGCCTTTTGACGGAGCAGCATGAATATGGTATAAGTCAAGAGCAAGGCGACCATGGCCATGACGATCAGGGTAAACATGATCACCTGTAACAGGTCCTGTTTGCTTATGCCACTGGTTTCGGCCTGAGCCACCAGGGCGACTCCCAGTCCCATCAATAGACTGAAGAGCAGAGATCGGAGATATAGTTTTTTAAACATGGTTCAGGATTTTGAAGGAGAAGTAGTGCGTGGCTGAATAGGATCAAATTCCTGTAGGGGAATGGCGGCCAAGTCCTTGACCTCTTTTTTACTTAGCCGGAATACGTAGACCAAAAGGCCAACAAAAAAGGCGAAGAAGATCAGGATAGAAATGACCGGGAAAAGGTCAACTTCAGCGATGGTGCGAATGACGTCTTTATGCATGGGTATCTTTGATTAATGTGGTGGTCAATGGGGTACGAGGAGAAGGGAATAAGAAATAAGAGGGGAAGGAGTAAGGCCTACGATAAAAAAAGCATCATCTCTTAACTCTCTTAACTCTCTTAACTCTCTTAACTCTCTTAACTCTCTTAACT
>CAZFPQ010000549.1:0-2102 GCA_964521065.1 uncultured Bacteroidia bacterium
CAATAGCTTTCAAGGCCGGGATCGTTTGTTCGTGGTAGGAAATGGCCTCACGTCTCTCAATCGCTCCAATGCGCTTACCTTACTCAAAAATGGGAATCTGGGATTGGGCACCTCCAATCCGGATACCACCCTGCATGTAGTCGGACAAATGCGCTATGAAGACGGCAACCAGCAGGATGGCTATGTCCTGACTTCAGATGCCGATGGCCTGGCAACATGGACCCCCCTGCCGGAGGACCCGATTTGGGGGATTACCAACCCCACAGACCGAACCATTTTCAATAAGGGGGGCAACCATACCATTAACGGTGGTTCTAACTCGTTGGTCTTGGGGTCAGATAATGAGGTAAATGGAGATGACTTGATGGTCTTCGGCGAATTCAACAAGGCCCTTGGAGGATTCTCCGCGGTATTTGGCACCGGCCACCTCCTGGGCTCCGACGCGGTTAGTTCATTCACTTCGGGTTTCCGGGATACCTTACTTGGGGGTACGAGTGTAGCTCTGGGAGCTGACAATTACAGCTTGGCTCCATTTACGGTCCTGATGGGGCAGGGCAATAGAATAAGCAGCAGTGGAGGAACCTATTCCACGATCATAGGCCGTCAGAACACCATCTCGAGTGGGCAGGCAGTGGCCCTGGGTTCTTACCTGAACCTCCCCTCTGTCAACGAAATTGTCGTGGGTTCTTACAACGATATCTATACACCTAATTCTGCTTTTACCTGGGACCCTCAGGACCGCCTTTTTAGTGTGGGCAATGGGCAAAATAGCTCGGCTCGATCAAATGCCATGACCATTCTCAAAAATGGAAATCTTGGATTAGGGACCACCACCCCAGATACCACCTTACATATAGTCGGACAGATGCGCTATGAAGATGGCAGTCAGCAGGAAGGTTATGTGCTGACCTCAGATGCCAATGGAATGGCTTCCTGGCGGTCGGCAGGAATCGTCCAGGGTACAAATGGCCAGCAGCTGAACCTAAGGGTCGGGAATGAGGGTCCCATTCCGGGAAATAATCGGGGTGCGTATTCTATCGATTTACAAACCAACAGAGCCAATGCCAGCCAGGTAGCCTCTCAAAGCTATTCCTCCATTCTCGGAGGCTATGGCAATACTGCTTCTGGCAGTGTTTCAACCGTAGCCGGTGGTTCCCTGAATGAGGCAACGGCTAATGGCACAACTGTAAGTGGGGGGTCAACCAACCAAAGCACCGGTCAGGGAGCAAGCATAGGAGGGGGATTGTCAAATACCGCATCCGGGCATTTTGCTACCATTCCTGGGGGAGAAGGCCTCCAAGCGGATTCCTATGCCGAGACTGTGGTTGGGAGATTCAATCTCCCAAGTGGAGGGACAGCAGGTTCCTGGGTTGGAAACGAGCCGCTATTCATTGTGGGCATAGGAACCGACATCAATTCGCGCGCTAATGCTCTGACCATTCTCAAAAATGGCCGAATAGGCATTGGAACACCAGCGCCTCAAAACAACCTGGACATTGAAGGTGGCCTGGCCATCGGCACAGCTTACAGCGGAACGTCAACTGCCCCTACAAATGGAGCTATTATAGAGGGAACGGTTGGGATTGGTACGGATAATCCCACCCGAGCCAAACTCGAGATCAGTGGCTCTTCAAGTTTTGACCCAGGCGTCATCGGTTTCCTCAACGCTGCTGGTACCACAGGCAGCTACAACCCGAATCCGTTTCCTTACTCAATCTATGCAACGAACGTCATCTCAGGCCAGGAATTTCATGCCCATTCTGACCAGCGGATCAAGGACATCCAAGGGGTTTCTGACGCAGGAGCAGACCTGAGCACGCTCATGCAAATCGAAGTAACCGACTACCGCCTACGCGACAGCATCTCAAAAGGCTATCGCCCCATCAAGAAAGTCATCGCTCAGCAGGTAGCTGAAGTTTATCCTCAGGCGGTCTCAACAGACCTCACCGAAGTCGTGCCCGACATCTACCAGCGCGCCGAGGTGCAGGAAGGCTGGATCCTGCTGGCGACGGACTTGAAAGTCGGCGAGCGCGTCAAGCTCATCACGGAGGAAGGGGCTAAGGTGTACGGGGTAAGTAAGGTGGAGGCAAATCGCTTTCAAG
>CAZFPQ010000550.1:0-2092 GCA_964521065.1 uncultured Bacteroidia bacterium
TCTAATTAAGAAGCATCATTCTCATTCTAATCAAAAAACCGCTGGGCAATTGCTTCCAGCGGTTTTTCTATTTGGTTCTGTATCCTGCGATCAAGCAAGGGGACAAAATAAGCTTGGCGAGAGAGTCTTAAAGACTAACTTATACAACCTTTTGCCCCAAAGTCTCACCTCTCAATGCCTGATTGCTTAGAGGCTGACCATGGCCTTGATCACCTTGTTTTCTGGCTTAAGCCAGTCTTCGAAATGGTTGATCATTTGATCAAATGAGACTTTATGGGTGATATAGGCATCGGAAGGAAATTGACCGCCTCTCAAGGTATCAATGACCAACTGAAAGTCCTCTCGGGTAGCATTGCGGCTACACATGATGGTGCTTTCCTTGGCGTGAATAGCGGGGTGTGAGTAAGTCAATTCTCCTTTAGAAAGACCGACCAATACAAATCGTCCACCATGAGACATGTAATCGGGCCCTGCCATGAGGGCTCGCCCATTGCCAGTGGCATCAAATACCGCGGTGGCAAAATCCCCGTTGGTGATCTCCTTGACTGCCTCCACAGGATTTTCGGCGGCATTGACTGCATGGTTGACGCCAAGCTGCTCTTGTACGAAGGCCAGTCGCTCAGGATTGATGTCTAGGGCGATCACTTCGGCCCCCTGTAGCTGAGCCAACTTCATAATCCCAATGCCAATGGGTCCACAGCCCATAACCAGGATGGTCTCACCGGCTTCCAGTTCGGCACGCCGAATGGCATGCGCCCCAATGGCCAAGGGCTCTATCAAAGCAACTTCTTCAGCAGAAAGGTCTTCAGTAGGCATCAATAATTCTGTGGGGACACTGATAATTTCCTGCATCCCCCCATCCGCATGCACCCCCAAAACCTGCATATTGGCACAGCAGTTCGTCTTTCCCCGACGACAAGCAATGCATTTCCCGCAGTGAACGTAAGGGATAACCGCTACTTGTTGACCAACTGAGAGTTCTCCTTGATAATCGATCCCCAACTCCAGGATCTCAGCGGCTAACTCATGTCCCAAAATCCTGGGGTAGCTAAAATATGCCTGATTGCCAGCATAGGCATGTAGGTCTGTACCGCAGATACCAATGCGGGTAATGCGGATTAAGGCATGTCCTTCGGATCGTTTTGGGGGCTCCTTCTCGCCCATTAAAAATTCTCCAGGTTGATTACAGACAATATATTTCATGGGAATAGTTTTTAGTCAAACCCAATTTGGACTTTGCACCAGCGAAAACCACTAAATATATCAGATCATCACCATATGTATCAAAAATCGCAGCATTTGTCGCCTCAGAGTAGGCCTGAAATCCCCAATTTAGAATTGTCAAAAGCATATGTATCCATGCTTAACACAGAACATCTGAAACACATACACTCATAGTCTTTCAACGTAGTCAGCAATAGTAGTAGTAGTTAGTCCCATGATGTCGCCATTTTGGCGACATCTTTTTTACCTACCTAATGGTAAGCTAACTTACGCCCATCAATACATTCTAGCCCTATGCCTACTCGCTTCTTTCTCCCCTTGATCTTCTTGGTCTGGCTGCCTTGGCTTGCTTGCCAAACCCCTCCATCCGTGACCGAGGACAAGCCCAATATCCTATTCATTTTCGCAGACGACCAGACCATACACTCCATTCAGGCCTTAGGTAACAAAGAGATATATACCCCTAATCTTGACCGCCTCGTGGCACAAGGAGCAACCTTTACCAATGCCTACAACATGGGAGCCTGGAACGGGGCCGTTTGTACTGCCTCTCGATCTATGCTGGTCAGTGGCCGTTCGGTATGGAGGGTCAACCAATTCCGTCACCACTGGCGCAAGGGGGACTCTTTAGAAAAGACTTGGCCGCAAATGATGAAAGCGGCTGGGTATCGGACTTATCAAACGGGAAAGTGGCACGTAGAAGCCCCCGCAAATAAGGTATTTGACCACACTGCACACGTTAGGCCAGGGATGCCCAAAGACAATTGGAATCACGCGCGAATGGTGGACACCTTTGCACAGATCAAGGCTGCAGGCGGAGGATTTGAAGCCATGGCTGGTGCCATGCCTATCGGCTATAATCGCCCTT
>CAZFPQ010000551.1:0-2079 GCA_964521065.1 uncultured Bacteroidia bacterium
GGTTGTTTGGAGGGAAGTTACTGAGTCACATCGAAGCCACAAAAAGATGGCAAGCGGAATAGGAATAACATATTAGTCCCAATCGGGCTCTCTTAATTTACACAGAATGCCAAAAGGAAATTGGCGAGTGGGGTAAAAAGCTTTATTCCAGGTTAATCCCGTTCCCATAGTCCGACCCCTTAGTTCGAATTTTCATGTCTAACTGCCTAATAAGACTGAATTCTTCTTAAACCGGTTAAAGGTGCCAAGTAACATTTACTTTTAGCGAAACGAAGGAAAAGAAGGTCAAAATGAACGTGCGGGGCGGAAGCCGACATTTCCACCTCGATAGCCAGGAACATAGAGAGCACGAGACGTTACCCGTAAGTCCTGAGGTTCGCTGTCCCAACTCCCTCCCCGAAGTACACGGTCCAATCCATCACTAGGGCCACGAGGATTGTTATCAGGGCTTTTTCCGTAGTAGTCACCATCATACCAATCATGACACCATTCCCACACGTTGCCGCTTATGTCATAAAGACCGAGAGGATTGGGCGCAAAAGACTTTATCGGAGCTATTCTCTCATACTTATCTTTACCCTCAGTACCAGAGTAATTGCCATAAGTTCGCAAGGATGATTTTAGATTGGTACCCGCCCATCTGGTACGTGCCTCCTCACCACCTCCAGCTGCGTACTCCCATTCTGCCTCGGTCGGGAGGCGGTAAGCACCTTTTTGAGTCTTACGTAACCATTGGCAATAGGATTGAGCAGCAAACCAAGATACATCAACTACGGGATATTGCTCCATTCCCGGCTTTGGGGTGAATTGGTTATCTCGCATCTCAATCTGGATGTACTTACTCGTTGTTATCCAGCTTACAATGCCGTGGTCTTGCTTTCCCGTTGCATTGAGAAAAATACAGAACTCTTGATTGGTCACCTCAGACTCGGCCAGATAAAAGTCATCAACCGTTATCTGGTGCTTTGGTTTTTCATCACTCCATCCAGTTGTACTACCCATCTGGAAAGTTCCACCTTTGATTAATATGAAGCCTTCTGGAATACTAGATACTTGGTTGGACTCAGAGCCTGGGAGTTCTTTAGATAAAGCATCAGGTTTATTAAACGAAATATCTGTTTTGATTTCTTCGATGCGCTCTTTGGCTACCTTACAGAAGATCCCTTCTGGGTGCTTACTCATATAGCGCTCATAGGCTTCGATGCTATGAATGTCTTTGGCCTGGGCCCAGTCAGCTAAGTCCTGCTGCTTAGCTGCTTCGGCCTCTCGCTCGCGGATCTGTTTGCGGGCCAAATTGACAAATTCACCCTCAGGAAAGCGTCGTACATAGTTCTGGTAGGCGGCTAGGGTATTTCGCTGCACGGCCAAGTCCCAGGCATCGGCGTCGGCCGCTAGGTCACCGTAGTCTGGGGCTTCGCGCACAAAGAGAAAGCTGCTCCCCGGCTCATCATCGCCGAACTCGCCTCGATGGGGTTGGGGCCTGGCTCGACTGAGCACCGCAAAGACATCCGAGCTGGTGAGGATGCCGTCTACTCCACCGCCCAGCAGCAGTCCTTCTTGTAGTTTCTTGTTGAAGTCAGATTTGTCAGGAGTCTGATCGCCCTTGCCATCTGAGGTAAAAAAGAGACGCGCCTTGGCTTTGGCGTGGGCTTGGAGCAGCTTTTCTCCTTCGGATAGTTCGCCAGGCCGTTCGAAATCTTCGGTGCCCATGTTGCGCCAGCTGGGATCGAAGGTCACGCTGTGGCAGGCATCGATGGCCACCAAGATGTGTTGGCAGTCGATGCTGTTGATGAACTTCCTCCAATAGGTGTATTGAATGGCCGTACGTCGCAAGAGCTTGGGATCGGCATCTCTGGGGAGAAAATATCCCTCTTCCCCAAACTCCATATCCCCATGCCCAGAGAAGGAGATGAAGAGCTGCCCCTCACTGGGTAAGCGCCCTCGGGCATATCGGTTGCGGTATTCATTCAGCTTATTCTCGATCTCAGTCAGGGTAGGATTGCGTATTAACTCGGTAGTAAAGCCATATTCTCGCTCTAGGATTCCCGCTAGGGCCTCAGCGTTTTTGATGGGGTTTTG
>CAZFPQ010000552.1:0-2075 GCA_964521065.1 uncultured Bacteroidia bacterium
AACTCCCTTAACTCCCTTAACTCCCTTAACTCCCTTAACTCCCTTAACTCCCTTCTAGTTATCTCTGATCACATAGCCTTCAGGTACTTCCGTGCTGAAGTCTGAGGCGGGCATCTTCTGGGTGCTTACACTGAGTGCCTGCATGCGCATGTTCATGCCCTGTTGGCTGACCACCATTTCGAGTGGAAAGCCTTCAATTCCAGCATACATGTAAGGGTTGCTTACACCACCTACATGGATGTCTTTGGTGAACCAAATCTCAAATTCTCCATCTCCTTCGGGATTCTCAACCAATGCTTTGTAGCAGGTATAGCCAGCAATCTTTTTGCTTTCAGAAGTCTTGGTGACTTTTAGATCTTGTTGTTGATCAATTTGCTGCTCAAATTCTTGTCCTTCAACGATCTGAGCAATTTTTTGCCCCATCATATCCATGAGGACAACAGATTTTTTTTCTTCAGAACTGTAGACGGTAACCATGCTCATCATGCTGCCCATGTCCATATCTACACGGGTTTTTTGGTCTTGGATCGCCATGGTCATGGTCATATCCTTCAGCATTTCTTTGGCCATGGGTTCCATCTCCATGCCTTCGTCGAAGACGATGTCATATTCGATGCGGTAGGACTGGGCAGAGAGTTGCTGGTGGAAGGTGAAAACGAAAAGAGCGGCTAAAAATAATTTGAATTTCATCGGGTAAAGGGTGATTAGTTATTAGAATATTTAGTTGGGAACAAAGTCCCATTACGGTTCCTATGGTACGAATGACCAGTAGACCCGTTTCCAATAACGTTTCTTTCTTCAATTTGTACATCTTACCAAGAGAAAAAAGCTGCTAAAGGGGCTTCTTCTTTATCATTACCACCTTTCTAGCCAGCTGATGACTTCTCCCCAGGCAGGTTTTTGATGACCCGTGGCAAACTCAATCAAACCAATGCTACCCAGCGATTGTCGATAATCCTCGATGAAGCTTTCCAGGGAAGGGTTTTCTTCTAAAAAATCCTCGGTGATCAAGTCAATGGTGGCCGGAGACCAATCTACCAATTGGAATACGTAGGCTGCCCGGAGGCGAGGTTCTTGGTCCATGAATTCAAAGACCGTCTGAAAAAAATCTCGTTGAATGGCACCAGAGCTGTTGAGTCGACTTGCATTGCTGTGCATACCTAGTTCTTGGAAGACAATGTTTTTTTCGCCACAAAAATCTAGCAATTGACGGAGTTCACGGCGCAGGGTTCTCGGCCCTTGGGGCTTGCGCGGATTGCGCAGGTTAGACCCATAAAAGTTGATGGCGGCGACGTCTACGGCGGCAATCAAATCCCGCATGGTCTCAGGCTTGACGTCGATGTTACCCTCGGCCATGGTGACGGTTACCGCTAGATCTGGATCTATTTCATGGACGTAGTCCCTAATGGCCACCAAAAAGTCGAGTAGTTCCTCTTCTATGCCCTCTACTTCCCCAAAGAAGTTGTCCGCTTCATTGGCAATGGACAAACACCAGCCCCGGTGCTCTCTCACGATGGGTACTACCCAATCCATTAGCGCTTGAAAGCGAGCAATGACCCTAGGATGATTAATCGGTAGATCCGAAAGGTAATCTGGCATGACGGGTCCTTCGCTGTCATAAGCCATGACGCTGGCAAACAGGTCCAGTTCTTGAGCAGATAAGTCGCTAAGCGACTGAATCAAAGCGACCGGGTCATACTGACCTGAATCCGCTTCTAAGTCCCGCCAATCTAACTGAACTCGACCAATCCCCATGCCTGCGTCAAGGGCTTCCTGCCAACGAGTACCGATGGAATCTTGTAATGCAGGAGAGTCATCTAGGTTGAAGCTGGCGATCAGTCCGAGTTGTTTGCCCTCACTGAGCAAGGGAAGATTTCCGGAAGGGTGATCAATAAGCGGCGTGATGGGAGTTTCAAAGCGGCAAGCCGTACCCAGTAAGGTGATGAGAAGAATAGAAATGAGAAAGCGATGCATAAGTGTTTGGGTTGGTGTTTAGCAGGGGATGAGCTTTAGACTTAGGTATGAGGGTAAGGTTTAATGGGAGGCCTATTTAGCTTAACATAAGAATAATTATA
>CAZFPQ010000553.1:0-2065 GCA_964521065.1 uncultured Bacteroidia bacterium
GGAATAGATTTAGCCTATAATTTAGGGGAATTGGGGCTTGGAAAAAAGTGAGGATGGCAGAGCGGGGCATCGGGTTAGGGGCCGTTTCGGATTAGACACGACTTCGTTATATTTATGCTCATGCGCAACCAACGAAACAAGGCTACTCGGCAATTCGCCCCTCAGACTCCTTTTGAAAGGCTTTTAAGGCAGTTATATCGGGCCATGCTTATCCTTTTGGGCACCCTTTATATTTTAGACCTAGTTTGTTATGTATTCTTCTCAATAACCCCCATAAGCTCTTTTCTCCGAGAAGTAATTGAAATTTTTAGCCCCACTGAGTCAGATACCATGATAGGCCTGGGGATTCATGGGGTTTGGATCGCAAGCATCGTCATCTTGGTGACGAAAAATTCCATCCAATGGCAGCCTTACAATCCTACCGATAATTGGCACCTGAGGGTAGGCCCTAGAGAAGGCCACGTAGATGGGATGCTGGTTGGAATATGTTACCTATTATTACTCCTTGGGCTCGCCGGAATCATTGGAATCATTTGGGGGGTTACCCAGCAAAAAGGAGATAGTGAAAGTTTTTTAGGGCTTGGTGTTTTACTGGCTATCCCCTGGGGAATTCTGCTTACGGCTATGATGAAGGGCCTCCGAAAAAGCCTCGTGAGAAAACGGAAAATCGCCCTCCCCCAATTGGGCTTAACGAAAGATGAAGTGGTCATTCAGACTTACGATTTATTCGCCGTCATACCCCTTGAAAAGATTACCCAACTCAATCTTCAAGGACTAGCAAGGAATGGGCAACTCCTCATTAAGGGAAAAGGGCGGCCACTCATCAGGCTATCCGTACTGCCCTTTGATTCTCAAGGCATCCAAGACTTCGTCGAAGCTTATGCCTTGCTTCGGGAAGTGAAGAGTGCTGAACAGATAGAATAGATAATCGGTTTTGAAACAGTGAAAGGACTGCTTGAAAATAAGAAAATGAGCAGCTACTCAACCACGCATATCCATCCATCAAGAGGCCTCCATCGCGTCAGCGCCTAGCACCAACCGAATCTGCCCAGGCCTCCCAGAGCTGGATCATCCTTTCAAACCGCCCAGGCTCAGTTACCGCTAGGTCATTGCTTTCGGTCCTGTCCACGCTGACATCATAAAGATGCCAGTTTTCTTCCCCCCGATCGGCCACCAACTTCCAGTTTCCCTGCCTTAACGCCTTCCTACCCATGTGTTCCCAAGCAAGTGAGGTTTCCTCCGTTCGTATCTGGTCAGTTTCTCCCTTGAGAACCGGAAATAAGCTATGTCCAGCTAGCGGCAGGATTGCGCTTCCTCCCATAGAATCAGGGTAAGTTGCCTGAGCCATTTCAGCCAGGGTAGGCATGAGGTCCATCACGTGACCCAGGGCGTCGGACCACTCACCTTGCGCCTCCATGCCAGCAGGCCAATGGGCGATGAGGGGGGTGGATATTCCCCCTTCGTGGGTCCACTGCTTAAACTTCCGAAGGGGAGTATTCGAGGCATTGGCCCAAGATGGACCATAGGCGTAGTAGGAATCCGCACCACCGATGGGTCCAGTTAAATCAGGACGGAAATTAGGACCTACTTTTCCTCCTTCTGCACAAGCCCCATTGTCCGAGAGGAATAGGATAAGGGTATTTTCCAGTTCTCCTGCAGCTTCCAATTGGCCCATTACCTGCCCAATTCCTTCATCCATGATTTCTACCATGGCAGCATAGGTTGCCATTAAGCGAACCAGGGTATCTTGCTGAGAAGAATTGAGAGAAGACCAAGGCCGACTGCGCGGATCTGCTGCCGTCAGGGATTCTTGTCCCCGCCACAATTTCATTTGCCGAATGCGGTCATAGCGGGCTTCTCGCAGGGAGTCCCAGCCCCCTTGGTACCGGGCTAAGTGCTTTTGGATGCGCGACTCTGGAGCGTGCATGGGCCAGTGAGGAGCGGTGTAGGCCAAGTAGAGGAAAAATGGCTGATCAGCGTAGGAGTCGAAATGCTCATCCAAGTAGCCCAGTGCTTTTTGGGTGAAAGCCGTAGTGGCATAGAACTCAGGATCTTGGCTCGGGTC
>CAZFPQ010000554.1:0-2062 GCA_964521065.1 uncultured Bacteroidia bacterium
AGAATCAAGCAGCAAAGCCATGACCGAGATGGGTAAATCGTGAGACTCTGGTAAAGCGAGTAATCGGGTCGGTAAGGTTGAGTTAAAGGACTGAAATTCATCATTTTGCGCGCCTCTAGTCCATACTCCCAACTTCTTACCCTTAACCATGTGCGAACCAGGAAAATGGAGCGGAATGGGTAGATACAGGTTATGCCCTGCATCTACCTAAATGGGCCGAAAATCAATCAGCTAAAATCATATGAAGCAGGCAGCCATCATCTCTTTTATCCTCCTTATAGCCAGTTGTAGCAACGAGCCAACTAAGGATCGTCTCTCGAATTGCGATGTTGATACGATTGATCTGTTTGTCAACATGCCTTTGACTTACCTTGGAGAAGAGGTGCATCCTAAAGGATTTACGAAAAAATTGGATGCTCAATATACCGTGCCTAAAATCCAGGAACTGATTGACGATCTGCAAGTATCTGAAAAGTCAATCAGTTCCATCGAGTACCAATTTAGGTTGATCCTACACTACGAGAATAAAGGAAAGGTTAATATCCTGATGAATAGCCGCTACGTTCAAATAGGCAAAAGCTTCTATTTACAGAATGAGAATTTGTGGTGTGTAGTTAAAGAGAGTCTGATGCCTGTGAGGACCACTTATGGCAAAGTGGTCGCTGCGAAAACCTACGTGATTGAAGATATAAAAGATGTTCTCTGCCAAGAATTTGATTTGGAAACTTCCTCGGGAGAAAAGCTGCAATGTGTTTTCTACGCATTTGAATATCAAATACAGGCAAAACAACGAATACAAGTCGGTGATAGCCTGAAGATGAATTATCAAATCCCTTGTGAGGAGGGAAAAAGACTGCGGGTAGATGAATATAAAATATGAAAAGGATACACTTGCTTGGGATGGCCACTCTACTTCCAATTGTGGTGATTGGGTTGGTAAATGTGTTCAACGAAATTCCAACGGTTGAGCTCAAAGAAAATGAGTGTACCCGGTACTGCCATAACGTGGAATGCCCCCATTTCTTAGCCGAAACAAAGTCTCAAACTGTAAACCCATTACTTCAAGATTTGTACCGGCAAAACATAGAGTGGTTGAGGAACAATCCGTTTGGAATAAGCTATGTGGAGATGAACATAGTGACGTACATGATTACCTTACCAGTTCTCATATTGCTTTTAATTTGGGGATTGGTCCGAAAAGATAGGTTAAGATGCTAGAGTCAATTTATTGGTACTGTACAGATTTTTGCATCCACATGGCAAACATGCTTGGGATTAGCTATGTTAAATTCAATATGTGGCTCTTTCTGATTTTACTCCCTGCTCTCATCTTTACTTTGGTCTTGTTTAATGTGAAAAGGTATTTAATTGATCAGTGGTTAAGAAAAGGGGGTTCAACGCAGGAAAATTTGTAAGGTCCGACAAACTGCATAATTAATCAGGGAGTGTATTATATGCCCAACGGACATGAAGATGAAAGAACTCCTACTCACCCTTCTGCTGCTTCACTTGGGTATTTCCGTTGGAGCCAATCCCATAGATAGCATCAATACCCTTGCAGAGGTGGAGGAGTTCTTGGTTCGTTACGTCAGTCTAGAGTGGGAGAGCCGAACCGTGTGGATTCCAAGAGACCGTACCTCTAGCCAGTATGAAAAGAACTATTTTTATCAGATAGACTTAGATCAGAATGGGAAGACCGATCTGGTCGTTGATGGGGCATATCTATTCGTGATCATGACGGCGGATGATGGGCAATATCAGAGCCACCTAATCGATCATGGGGCAGGGACTTTTCGATTGAGAAAGTACCAGGTAAGTGAGATCGTTATCGTAGACTCGCTTCCTTTGCTGTTGGTCAAAAGGTGGAGGTCTGGACTTAAGGTAGGACAGCCGGGGTTCAAGCAAGTTGATTCCCTTGTCTATGGAGTGGGAGGATTCTTGGAATATAACCGCAAGCCTGACGATTATCAGCTCCTAAAAATAAAGTATTCCATTACAAGTTGTTTGGGAGATTGCCCAGTATATCGATTGAAGGCAAATCGGCAAGGTAGGATTCGGTGTT
>CAZFPQ010000555.1:0-2055 GCA_964521065.1 uncultured Bacteroidia bacterium
CTCAAACGGATTCTAGGAAGAGAACGGATTGCCAGGAAAGCGGCGGAAAGTATGCTGGAGGAAAAATCCAGGGAGCTTTACCTCGCCAATCGGAATCTGCTTGAACTCAACAATTCTCTTGAAAGTAAGGTAAAGCAGCGAACCGAAGAGATTGAGGAATCTAAGCGTGAACTTCTCTTGGCCAAAGAGCAGGCTGAAGCAGCAGCCCAGTCTAAGTCCGAGTTTCTCTCAAACATGAGCCATGAAATTCGGACCCCACTTAATGCCATCATCGGACTATCCAGCTTGATCGTCAAAGATTGTCGCGAGGAGTTAGCCCTGGAATTTGGAAGCTCGATCAAGTACGCGGCAGACCATCTTTTGCACTTGATCAATGAAATCCTTGATTTTTCAAAGATAGAAGCGGGGGAAATGACCATTCATCCCGAGCCATTTGAAACCCAGGTCTTTTTCCAAGGAATTCATACGCTATTTATACACAAGACGGAGAGCAAAGGCCTAGATCTCATCACGGACCTCGATCCCAGGCTACCCAAGATTCTGTTGGCTGATACGGTGAAGCTAAACCAGATATTGGCCAACCTGATCAGCAACGCCATCAAGTTTACTTCGGAAGGCAGTGTGACGATTGGGGCCCAGGTAAAAGAGTTTTTATCCGAGCCAGACCGAGTTCGCTTGAGGCTTTATGTAAGAGATACAGGGATCGGGATTCCAGCTGAGAAGCATGCCCAGGTCTTCGAGGCCTTCAAGCAGGCCAACTCCTCTACCACCAAAGAATTTGGGGGTACGGGTTTAGGTCTTTCCATTACCCGCACCCTGACCGGATTGATGGGAGGAGAAATGAGCCTTGCCTCACAGCCAGGCAAGGGAACCTGTTTTAGCCTAGAGCTAGAACTGGAAATCGCCCATGAAAAAAATGAGGCCGAACCCCAAGAAATAAACCTAGAAGACCTCAAGGGGCTGAAGGTATTGTTGGTAGAAGACATCAAGATGAACCGGATGCTGATGCGACGGGTCCTTGAGCGGCAAGGAGTAGCCATACAAGAGGTTGAGAATGGAAGAGAGGCAATAGATCAACTGGCCTCCCACTCCTTTGATTTGGTGCTCATGGATTTACACATGCCCGTGATGGACGGACTGACCGCCACTCATCACATTCGCAACGAAGATTCGCCCGTACTTGATCCCCAAATACCCATTATTGGCCTCACAGCTGACGCATTTGAACACGTCAAGACCGAGATGTTAGCCGCTGGGTTTGACGATTTCCTCAGCAAACCCATAGACGTAGACCACGTCTATGAAAAACTACTTAAATATACCCCATCAAGGGAGAGTCGGTAGGATTTCCTTCGCTCGAAGGTATTGAGCTTCTAGCTGCTCAAAGGGAAGGTATCCCCTTGCAAGCACCCCTAATTGAGGTTCCTCCTTGCCATATTCAAGCAGAATAGTTGGAAAGCCGTTAATGCCCCAGTTCTGTACCAACTCAAACTCTGCCCTCACAGTAGCTAAGGTGGTGGGATCATTCATCTGTTGGCGAAAAATGGGGGCCGACAACCCAAATTCTTCTGCCAAACGTCCATAACCTGCCTCATCACGCGGAGCCATGCCATCAAAATAAATCGCTTTTTGAATACGGCTGGCAAAGGGGATCACTTGATCAGGCTGAGCAAATTTAAAGGCCCGTAGGGCCAAGGCTGGTGGCAAGGAGTCAAAGATGGTATGCCCATCGGCCAACACATCCTTAAGAAAATCCTCCCCAAATGTTACCCCTGTACGCTCCTCCACATCTCGATAGGCTTCCTTGATATAGGGAGCCACTTCACCAATCGGGCCTACCCGATCTCCCGTTACCATCCCCCCAGAAATCACTTCGAAGCTCAGTTCATCTTCATACTCCTCAAAAAAGCGACTCATCACCGGTGAGAAGCCATAACACCAGCCACAAAGGGCATCGTAGATGTAGTATAGTTTCATTTTGCCATCAATTGAAAAAGGCCTCCCGTGGATCGAGAGGCCTTTCTTCATGGGTTATTTGGGTTGATTTATGTTACG
>CAZFPQ010000556.1:0-1974 GCA_964521065.1 uncultured Bacteroidia bacterium
CACTTGCCAGCCAAGGCCCCGCCTACATTACCTGCTCCAATGATCGCTATGTTCATGAGTTCTATTTAATTTTTAGTGGATGAAGCCATGGCCTTTAAGGAACTTAGTTAGGTTTGCCCCTCTTCAACTACGATCTTCTTATATCTGGTTAGTACAAATATCCCTTTTCAGCTTGTAACTGATCCGGTAAACCCATTCCTCCCAACATCTCTTTCAAATCTCGCTCGATGGTGTTGCACAATGAAGTCATAGGCACATCGGTGATTTGATTTTCGAAGGGATCTTCATTGGCCGCTCCTGTCCGCTCCATGATCACAAACACACCTGCTAGCAGAATAGATAAAGGAATCATCAAGTAGGAGACCTCGGCTAAGGCGCCATTCAAGAAAAAACCCATTAGTCCGAAAGGAAGCAGGGTAGCAAATAGCAACACAAAAACCCGGGTAAAGAAATCGTATTGACGAGGCAAAGGGGTATTCTTGATGCGCTCTGCAGCTCCCTGATAGTTGGCCAGGGCCAACAATTGCCCTTCCATCTGAAAACTGTCAAATCCTCCTAAGGTTCCATTAGCCATGGCCACATAGATTTTTCGCCCCATCAAAAGCTGGAGGTAATTAGGTTTGTTTTGGGTCGATACAAGTTGAGCAAAATCCGTTTCACTGAGATAGGGTTTGAGCGTTTCCCAGTCATGTTGTTGCCGCAGATGCAGGCGTAGGGCATGAACCCAGGCAACCCCTGCCAACACCATTTCCCGTTTAAAATCCTCACTTCGCCCCCGTTCGTAGTTGTCCTGATGAGCATGGCTATCGGTAAAAGTAATCACCAAGCGCGCCAATACGCGGCTGGAGTTGACAATTCCTCCCCATATCTGCCGGGCCTCCCACCAGCGGCCATAGGCAGAGTTGTTGCGAAAGGCAATGAAGATGGCCAATGCAGAGCCAAGTACCCCGATGGGCGTAAAATTGAGCGATAGATTGATTCCCGGAATCAGCTTGTGCAAGACCCAAACCAAGGCAGACCAAAAGATCACAAACCACATGGGCCGCTGGATATACTGCCAGACCTTTGCTGGGTTAAAATTTCGTTTTACAATCATGAACTTACTTTCTCAAAAACTGGTATGAGAGTCCTAGTGTCAAAATACCATCTGTTTTCTGGACCCCTTCGATCACCACCTGCTCATACCGATAGAGGTATTGGATCCTAAAATTGAGTCCCTTGGCTATTTGAGCTGTACAAGCAAGCATGGCTTGTAGCCTCGTATTGGCAATACCGTCTAGCGAGGGCTGGACATAGGCAGAATAAGACAAATGAATCCGTTGATCCAGTAGCATATGCCAGCCATTGAGGTAGGCGGTGGCCCTGAGGAGGCTAATCCGCGAATCGCCATTGTAGGCGCTTTCACTAAACTGCATCCCATCAAAACTTGTCTGCTCATAAAAGCCCGCCACCGAAAGCTTGACATTTGACCTTGAGTTTCTAACGGCTTGAAACGTATATCCAACTCCCCCAAAGTATCTTAAGTCCACCTTTCGCCTAAGATTGGTCTGCACAAACACAATGGCAAAGGGGTAGAAACGCTTGTAAGGATCCAAATACAAATAATTCCTACTCAATAAATCGTTGTCCGCTACTACCCCAGCAAAGGCTTGATAAAGGGTCTGATTTTGCGACTTTGCCACAAGTCTTTGATTTCCGTTTAGCAACGCCTCTATGCTTCCTGAAAAGGTGTAGAAGCGCACATTTCCAGTCTGTACATACCCTGTCGCACTACAAGCAAGCTGAAAGGCAGCACTGTCGCTTTCATTCAGTTGCCCAAATAGGGGCCCGCTTGAAAGGATTAGGATGAGGCTTAGCAAGCAATCAAGCCAAATCTTATTTAGGCCAGGCCGAGGGGAAATAGCACTTGACATAGAGAAAGGCATCGATTTGAGCACAAAAGGCCAGGAAGGGGGCAGCAGGCTGGCTACCCCT
>CAZFPQ010000557.1:0-1971 GCA_964521065.1 uncultured Bacteroidia bacterium
TCCCGTGGATCGAGAGGCCTTTCTTCATGGGTTATTTGGGTTGATTTATGTTACGTGGCTATTTCTGGAAGGTTACAGGAGAAGGTAATCTTATCCTTTTCTTTCGATAATTCCCATTGGAGGAAAGCAGCCCCAAGAAAAAGACTTGGCCTAAAAAAGGCGTTAAAAATTTACCCCATATGAGGGATTGGCTGGCGGTGCATGGAAAGAGAGCTTTGTTACGTGCAGCATGACCCGAGAAGGTAGGCCTTCTCTTGACACTAAAATCCCATTAAGCAAAACGAACATGCAAATCCGCCACATACTTTTCCTCTCCTCCTTCTGCATACTGCTCCTCATTCCGAGCTTGATCTCGGCCCAAGGCACAGACTGGATTCTCCACGGCAAAGGCATAGGAGATGCCCCTCTCATCCCTACTACTCAGTACCACCTTACCCGATCGGCCAGTGGAGATTTTTACCTAACTGGCTCCGTGGCAGACAGCATGCAGTTTGGAAATTTTGTCATCCACGGAACTGAGTTCGCACCTGGGGTATTTTTGAATGCCTCCTTCCTCGCCAAACTCAATGCTAATGGAGAGCCCCAATGGGTCAAAAGTTTCTACGGCACGGGAATTCTCTCCCTCTCCGACCTCACTACCGATGCCATGGGTAACGTCTATATCGTGGGCAACCTGCAAAATGACATCCAACTAGATACCATTGCTTTGTCCACCAACTTCACCGCTGGTGAAATGATCTTGGCCAAATTTGACGCCAACGGCAACATCCAATGGGTATCTATGAGTGATAGTCAGCCTGGCTTCTCAAGTGCGGCAGGCCACTCAGTAGCCATAGGCCCCACGGGTAACATCATTGTCTCAGGCCATGTGGACAACCATGTCATCTTTGAGGGCATCACCCTGGACGTAGGTGAAAATCTATTCTTGGCGAGCTATAACGAGGATGGCAGCATCAACTGGGTCCGGGCGTATGGGGCTATTTTCCCCTTTCAGGTCGATACTGAAGTAGCGGTTGACGCCAACAACCACATCTATTGGGTAGGCCAAACCTCTCTTCAAGGCACCACCGTGTCTGTGTTCGATACCATTTCTCTGATTCCCTCGGCAGGAGAGACTTTCCTTGCAAAATTTGACTCTACCGGAAACGTGATGTGGCTGAATCACTACGGAGGAAACGACCCCAACAAAGCCACCAACATCAGTTGCCGCAACCTGGTGGTAGACCGCCAAGATAACTCGGTCATTATTGCGGGCCAGTTTACCGATACCGTTTCTCTAGGAGCCATCACCTTGACGGAGCCTTCGGTCCTAGGCAATCATATGTATGTAGCCAAATTTGATAGCCAAGGCGAGCTAGCATGGGCCAAGCAGAGTCATGGCGTAGCAGACCGAATTTTGGGGTATGACCTTGCCCTGAGTGATGACCGAGGCCTATTTGTAGCCATGCATGCAGCTAGCAGCCAAGGCTTATCCGATCTATTACTGGGGGAAGGCAACAACCGGCGAGCCATTACCATCAACGGGGAGCTCAACGGAGTCATGGCCAAGTACCAATCGAATGGAGAACTGGCTTGGGCTAAAGGTATTTCTGGCTTCAAATCAAGCCCCATCCAAACCATCACCTCGGCGGGCAGCAATACCGCCGTGATTGGAGGCTTTTTCTCCGGAGAAATCACCTTGGGGGACACTACGTTGGTCGGAACACCCCTGAACTTTTCCGGTAACATCTTCATCGCGGCCTGTACCGAAGGTCAAGCCACCGGGATTATGTCTGAGGCAAGGCCCTACTCTCCCCTAAAGATCTTCCCCAATCCCGCCCAAGACCAACTTCAGTTGCACTGGGAGGGAAACAGCAAAATGAAGCAAATTCAGCTGTACAACCAAGCTGGCCAACTCGTCCAAACCTTAGACCTGTCAAAGCCCCAAAGTCAGGCTCAACTCGATACCTCCACCTTAGTCGAGGGGCAGTA
>CAZFPQ010000558.1:0-1903 GCA_964521065.1 uncultured Bacteroidia bacterium
CCTAAAAGGCAAAAAGCCCAAAAGTTAAAGAGTCCTGGCGATGCGGAAACCGAGGTTGCTGCCCCGGAAGTCGGGGTGGAAGAGGTCGCGGTCGGCGACGCGACAGTCGTAGGCGTCGCCGCTCCAACTGCCCCCGCGGATGACCCGGTAGGAGCCGCGCTCAGGTCCCGTAGGATTGCTCTGCGGAGTGCTGGGGTAACTGCCGAACCAATCCTGGCACCACTCCCACACGTTGCCGGACAGGTCGTAGAAGCCCAAAGGATTGGGTCTTAATTGTCCCACGGGGTGCCACAATCCGTTTGTGTTGTCTTCATACCAGCCCAGGCTATCCAAGGGATCGGGACCAGCGTAGGTGTATTTTTTTCGCCCCTGCTTATCTAGGCCAAGCGCTCCTCCGACGGCGGCAAATTCCCATTGGGCTTCGGTAGGTAAGGAAATTCTTTGGCCCGTTTCCTGAGAGAGCCAGCGACAGTAGGCTTGGGCACCGTACCAACTTATATCCAACACAGGGTACCCTTCTTCTCCCCTAATCCAATAAAAGGTGCCATCGGTCCTGCGCTGAATTTGCAGTCCCAAATCAAGCCATCTCTCTAAAGAATCCTGGGAAAGGCTATCTTTTTGAGCGTTTAAAAAGGCACAGTACTGCCCTACGGTGACTTCATAGGTTCCCAGCTCAAATGCATCAAGCTCAACCTCATGCCTGGGCCGCTCATCACCATAACCCTTTTCCCTTGGACTCCCCATCCAAAAAGTACCCGCTGGCACGGAGACCAAGCTAGGATACGGATAGGCGATTTCTGCTAAGGAGTCTGTGAAGGACCTTGGATTGAGTAGCCTAGAGAGTTGTTGTTTGGCGAAAAACCAGGGCTGACCTTGCGTAGCGTTAAGTGCCATCTCAGCCTGCCTCTTTACCCATGTTGCCTGGCCGGGATAGGTCTGGATGATGGCTAAGACTTCTGCTAAGTTTTCATAAGCTCCGAGCCGCTGGTATTGGAGGGCCAAATGTTGAAAGGTATCCAAGGGAACTGACTGACTTTGTGATTGCAGCAAAGACCAGAATATCAGTTCGTCCCCCCAAGGCGGTTCTTTAGCCGCCTCTTGTCCCCAGCTAGCCAGCGAATCTACTATGCCAGGAATCTCAAGCAGATAAGGAAAAGCTTTTAGGAATTCGCCTTGGTAGATCAATCGGGTGTCTAGCAACAACTTTTTACTTCTAACCAAAATACTATCATGGTGAAAAGGAAAGCGCAAAGCAGCCGTTAGATAGTCGTATCTTCGCGCATCTATGGACCCAATTCTAGTCGCTCCTTCGATGAAACACTCACGCAATGGAAAGGCCATAAGGCTGTCATCCTGCAATTCACGGCTGGCCAGCAATTTGTAAGCGGAATCCAGCTTGGCGTATGCTACATGGAAGTCGCTGTCATTGAACAAGAGATTTGCTTGAGCAATGGCAGTCTGGACCTCGGCTTTGATTTTGGCTTCCTCGGCTTCCTGATAAAGCAAGAAGGCAAAAATCATGGCCGTAAAGGCGACCAAGGCCAAACTAACCCCTCCGATGGCCAACCAGGCAGCCCGGCGGCGCTTTTTCTTTTCTTCAGCTAGCGCTGCCAGGGTCCTTTGTTTCTCTTCTTGGGCGAGGCGCTCTCGTCGCAGCTCCAATATCGGCTCCATCAGTACGTCGTGTGACAGCTCATAGGTATAGCCTCCTCCTCGGGGATCGGGTTCGCTGCGCAGCAGGTAGCTGTCCACCAAGCGACGCAGCAAAGGTCCATCCACCCCATGTTGCCTGGCCTGCTCAGGGAGTACGCTCAGGCGTCGACTGATGCCTTCTTCGGAAAAAATTAGCTTTTCTTCGATCAGTTTTCGGGCGGCTCGTTGCTGGCTTTCGTCGCCTAGTTTC
>CAZFPQ010000559.1:0-1900 GCA_964521065.1 uncultured Bacteroidia bacterium
GAATATGGCGGGTTTCCTCCAAGCCCATGGCTTGCCAATTTTTGCCTCCATCAAGCGATTTAAAAATGCCATAACCTCCGTTAAGGCTGTTACGAGGATTGCCTTCTCCCGTGCCTACCCATACGACGCTAGGGTTGCTTTGCTGGATGGCCACGGCACCAATCGAAGCAGTCACCTGGTCGTCAAAAATAGGGTCCCAGTCGATGCCTCCACTGGTAGACTTCCATAATCCTCCCGAGGCCGAGCCCGCGTAAATGATGTCGGGTTGGGCATTTACCACGTCGATGGTGGTGATTCGCCCGCTCATGCCAGCTGGTCCAATGTTACGTGGGGCCAGGGTAGAAAATAGCTCCAGGTCTAGCTCCTGGGCGAAAAGACCAGTCAGGCCCATTAGCGCAACTAAAGCCAGGCTCAAAAAGCGGCGATGCAAGGTAAATTGGTGCATACCAAAGAGAGTTATTATGAAAAACAATTTTTTTCAAACGATAGAAACGAATTTACTTTGCTAAGTCAAATGCACTAAAATTGATCGGCCATCAAAGTAAATACCTCGACTAAGGCCTTGAACTTGTGCCCAGAAACCAACTATTTCACCCCCGAGATCGTTGATGGGGTTGCTTGCCCCCGCTTTACTACCAATGCTTACCTACCCATGAAGCTACGTTTTCAATGGATTTTCCTGCTATTCTCCCTGGGAATAGCCGCTTGTGTTTCCCCCCTAGAGATAGATGCGGACCTGCAAACTGCCCTGGTGATCCGGGGTGTATTGACCAACAGTGAAGGATTACGCAGCATAGAAATAGGGCAATCCCAAGACTTAAATCAAGCGATACGCCCCATAGGAGAGGTAAGCGCCAGCATTTTTAAAGATGGACAGGAGGTGGCTGAGATGATTGAAGTTCCTGGGCAGGTAGGCGAACTGGAACTTCCTTCTGGTTTTACATTTGAGCGGGGCAGTAGCTATCACGTTGAAATCATCACGGGAAGTGATGGCAAGGTTTATCGCAGTTTTCCCCAAACCATCTCAGAAGATATCCCGGATCAAAGTTTGGACTGGCGCAGAGGGTTTACTACGGTGGAAAACTCTGAAGGCCTTCCCCAAGAGGTGGCTGGAGTCGAAATTTTGGTACAAATCCCGGTAGAGCCAGAGCAACCCACCCGATATTTTCGATATCAGATGGAAGATGTCTGGGAATTTCGGGAAGTCCCAAAACCTTCCGTAGATACCCTCATTACGGTTGAAGAAAGGTTTGTCATCGGAGTGGGGATTGTTTTTGATACAGTGAAAATATTTACCCCAGATACCGCCAAAGTCTGCTACCTCTCCCGCACGGTAGCGGATTATCCTTCCTTGATTTTGGCAACTGATGAACTGTCGTCGGGCCTTGCACGCCAAGTGGTGATTTCTCGTGAAATAGATGCTTCCTTTCTTTTCCAACACTACTTCAATGTATATCGACATTCCATTGATGAACGCGCCTATGAGTATTACCAAAAGCTCGAACGCCTGTCGCAGCTTGATGGATCTCTGTATGACGAGATACCCGCTGCGGTTCGTGGCAATCTATACGACGTAGCCGATAGCAACCGCATCATCTTGGGCTACATTGAGTTATCAGTAGCGGATACCCTGCGCCTGTCCTTGAATGAAAATGACCTCAACCAGATCATCCGCGACGGATGCCGCCCTGGAAGTGGCGAGAACATCGAGTGCCCTCCTCAAATCCCAGCTCCAGGTACAGGCTTTGTTACTCCATGCCAATGCTGGGACTGCGACATCGTTCATGGATTGGATAAAACCCTCAAACCGGCCTATTGGGATGATTGATTGGGAGGGATATGGGGTACGGAAAAAACCCAAACCCCTTCACTTCTTAACTTTTTAACTCCTTCACTCCTT
>CAZFPQ010000560.1:0-1858 GCA_964521065.1 uncultured Bacteroidia bacterium
CCGCCGGTACTCCCCGCGAAACCCGGGTACGGGGCTATCGATACGACTTTCGGCTGGAAGCCGACCCGAGTTGGTTGGAGTTCGTCTGGTCGGTGGGTTTGGGGGAGAAGAATTCGATGGGCTTTGGGTTTGTGGGGGTGGGGTAACAGTCACTAGAAAATCTTTCAACCATGTCTCAGGAAAAAGAATATGGACATAAGTTGCGATTGCTGTTGGTGTTGCGGGCCTTACTCGAAAGGCCACGTCACTATACCAAGCGTTCGCTGGCGAGTAAGTTTGGGGTACATCCCGACACCATCGGTAATTACTTTACCGACTTTAAAAATGCAGGCTTCGATCTCGTCAAAGATGAGAAGCACTGTTATCGGTTTGAGAGTGATCCAGTCTATGAAGCCTTGCAAGATCTGTTGCACTTTACAGAGCATGATCAAGATTACTTGATTCAGGCTTTATACAACTTTGACCGACAAAGCGAGGGTAGCGAACGGATTCAGCGTAAGGTGTCAGCGATTTACGATTTCACCAAACTGGGCTACGAGAACCTGCGCAGCCCCCATCTGGCCAAAATCAATTTGCTGCAGCAAGCCAAAGCCGACAAACGGCGTGTCAATTTGATGGGATACCACTCGTCCCACGGCAGTGACATCAGGGATCGATTGGTGGAGCCTTTTCACGTCAGTCCCGAGGAGGATATCCTGCATGCCTTGGACGTAGAAATAGAAAAAATCCGACATTTTCGCATCTCTCGGATAGGCCATATTCTCCCTGTCGATGAGGATTGGGACTTTGAAAGTAAGCATCAAATCATGCCTACTGACCCCTTTAGGATCGTAGATGCACATCCAGTACACGTTCATCTTCGTCTGTCCGTGGGAGCTTACAATGAATTACTTGAGCGTTTTCCTCTCACTCGAATGTACATCCGACCGGCGGCAGAGCCGGACAAATTTGACTTTGAGGCCAAGGTCAACTCTAAGTTTTATGGATTGGCCAATTTTATTCTAGGTAATTATCACCTGAACGTAGAAGTAGTAAGCCCAGATGAACTGAAGGATCACCTGCGAGGGATGGTGCGGGGGATGAATTTTTAAAATTTTTTGAGGGGGGAGGAAGTGGTTTCGAGGGGGGAGGGTATAACTTCGGAATGTTGCAGAGGAAGAATGAAGAACAAAAGAACATAAAACAAAAGTGGGATGATACAAGAACTGACACAATTTACAGGATTTCTTCTTGCAGATGACCCAACTTTACTCCAGAAGAATCTCAGGCCCAGAGATGGGCTCCATATAATTGTACATCTCAATGAAGTCGGAAGTCCTTCAGACATCCAATATGCCTATGTTGAGAAAAAGGTAGAATACGATCAGCAAAACGGGTGTCCAGTCGAAGGAGGATACTCTGAGACATTGCAGACTTGCTTAACGTATCAGCTACACAGCGGCTGGGTTGATGCAAATAAGGCGATGGATATGGGCAAGGGAGGCAAAAAGATTCATTCGGCCTCGCCCTTTGTCGTGGCATTTAAGAAGGATAGCCTCGGCGTAATTGTGCCGCGTTTCCCCATCTACTTTCAAGCTGTAAGGAATTTACAGTTGATGGAGGAAGATAAAAACGAGTGGGACGTATCTACCCAGCTAGAGGCCTTCTGCCAAGATCAGCTAATCATATGGTTAACTGGGCTAGAAATTCTCAAGCAGGGTAAAAAGGAGGTCGCTCATATTCCTTTCAAACAAATCAAAGATCAGTTTTACCTGAGTGTCTATGCTGGGGGAATTCCTATTGAAAAACTGCGAAAAGCTCATGAAAGGTATCTAGAAGCCAGGCTTTTCAATACAGAAGATTACAAGCAAGAGGTACA
>CAZFPQ010000561.1:0-1789 GCA_964521065.1 uncultured Bacteroidia bacterium
TGCCCTAATATATTTACAAAACCTCATATAAAAGGTGGATAGATTGCTATTAAGCAAAAGGCCAAAAGAAAAACTTTAAGCGGGGTATGGAATTAGGGGGTATGGTAGGTATTCATATATTCTCATAACCATGGCCCGTACCGCCATACCCCAATTTCTTCTGGCCACGTGCTACTACTACGGCGACCTTTATGATTAAAGCAATTGAGGGCAACCTCTGCACGAGACTACCCTCCCCTTAGCCCTTACGCGGAATAGTTGTAAGCATACGAAGGGGCCAGGTGTGTAAAGAACGACGCTTGAGATCTTTGGGAGTGGAAAATGGCCCCACCTTTCATATGGGTGAGGCCTATTGGGGTCTGAAAGCCCTAGCTTACAGACAGGGGTCTAAGTTGGGATCTACGGGGGCACCTCCGATCAGGGTGTTGTTGATGCCACAATCTTTGATAACTTGATTTGAAAAGCTGCCCTGGATGTATACGTTGCTGAAAGAGGCAGGACGCAGACCAAGGAAAGGATCATCAATCTCTCCCGAGAACTCAAAGTCATAGAGACCGGGGTGAGAAGATTGGTTGTTAAGTAGTAAGTTTTGGTTAGCGCCATCGGTGATGAAGTAGTTAGATATGTCAAAATTATCAGCTTTATTGCCGATGACTAGCCACTTCTTAGCCGCTTCGTCAGCCTCAAATGAGGTTGCATCAGGGAAAGCAAAAATTCCAGAAGGCCATTTACAGAAGAGATAGCCAAATTCACCCCCTTGGATATCATTTCGAAGCAAAAGGCCATTTTTATCACAGACAAAGAAAGTTGTTCCAAAGTCTTTAAAATTATTCCGGAAAAACTTGGCTTGCTTACCAGTAGACAGAAACACCCCTACACCGGTGCCAAAATTAGGATCTTCAGTGTAGAGTCCTTCACCTGAGTTGTCGCGAGCTAAGAGATGATCAGACCCTTGTATCCACAGGGCACTCCCAAAATTGGTGAAAGAATTACCTTTCAGGTAGGCATGGTCTGAGTCGAGCACGGAGATGCCAATAGCCCCAACTCCTGTAGTCGGGTTGGCCACGAAATTAATGTTTTGAATCTGTACGAAGTTTGCTCCTTTAACGAATAATACGGGGGCAAAAGAAGCGGGAAACACTGCAGGGGCTTGGTACACAAGGCCACTTTGAATCACGGCACCCTTTTTCCCGATGATGCGAATGGGATGGGTAATGGTGACGGTAGTACTTTCGATGTGGAGGCCAGACTCCACGATGACCTTCCCCCAAGGACCAGCCTGAGCGATGGCAGCAGCTAGGCCATCCACCGAACCCGCCAGTAAGGTCACCTGGGCTTTGGCTTGGGTGTAATGGGGGTTCTCGAGGACCTGAGCTTCGGTTTCTGCGATAGCCAATTCGGCTTGCTCAACGTAGACGTCAGGATCCGTCTCTAGTTTTTGTTCAGAAACCGCAGGGGCGGGGGATAGGTTTTGTTCTTGACAGGCAAAAAGGACCAAGGCAAGGCTGAGCAGAATCAGCCAGGGTGTTTGTCGACACATAGCATTAGGTGTTTAGAGAAGACTAAATACGAGAACAAGAGATGCAGGTGCCCAGCTTGGTCCCCATGCTAGATGGGGAACCGAGCAAGCACTTCATAACAGGGGCTTCCACCGGGGAAGTCAGTAACTCAGGTAGAGAATCGGGATCAAGGCTACAAGAATCAGCTTTTGAAGTCCCTGAATCGGTCTTTTTAGGTCTTCATCAAGGAATTCACTATAAATTTCCTTATCCGTGATCAGGAAGAATAG
>CAZFPQ010000562.1:0-1787 GCA_964521065.1 uncultured Bacteroidia bacterium
TACCGCGGGTAGTTGTACCAACTGCCCCCCCGGAGCACACGGTACACGCCAGATGTAGGACCAGTAGGGTCAGCCTGCCTGAGCTTTGGATAATTACTATACCAATCCCAGCACCACTCCCGGACATTTCCACTCATGTCGTAGAGTCCCAGACTATTGGGATCAAAGCTGCCGACATGGGTGGTTTTCGAACGGTAAGTGCCGACCCGGGAGTATGCCTTCTTGTAGCGTTCTGAAGCATTGAAATTTATCTGACTGGGATCAGCGATATTCTGTCCATTGCCAAAGCGGACCTCCTGCCCCTGTTGCCGTGCCGCATACTCCCACTCTGCCTCGTTAGGTAGTCGATAGCCATTGGCCTGCCCATTGGCCCTTACCAGCCATTTTTTGTCATCGTATTCGTTTTTGTTAATCGGGTCCTGTCTGCTCTTGTCGATGGTATAAACGGGTTGTAGGCCCATTTCTCTGCTCTTCCAGTTGCAGTATTCAATGCAGTCGTACCAGTCGACATAGATAACCGGGCGATCTCCTCGGCCCCAGCCCTCGTCAGACAGCTTTTCTCTGCCCGTGGCCTCGCAGAAGGCATCATACTCCGCAAAGGTGACCTCCCTGGCTGCGAGGTAAAAGTCGCTGAGCTCAACGGTATGTACGGTTTCATCTGTTTGCTCATGGTCCCTCATTACGTCGCCCATCTCGAAGGTGCCGCCAGGTATAAAGACGAAGCCGTCAGGTATGTCTGTGGTAGAAGTAGAAGCTGGGGGAGTAGAGGTAGGCTTGGACCGTGGTCCTACAAACACAAATCCGCCCTCACGATGACCTGGAAGATCCCCATGATGGGGTGTGGGCCGTACCCGCTCCATGAGGGCCAGTAGATCGCTGAACAAGACCAGGCCATCTCCACTGGTATAGGCCCGACGTAAAGCTTTAAGAAAGGTCCCGGCGAAGGGGGAATGCTCCATGCCATCAGGGGTACGTTCTTTGCCACCGGAGGTAAGTAAAAGCCGGGAGCGGTTGCGTAGTTGTAGGTCAATGGTAGCTTGTCGAGGATCCGTGTTGCCAGTAGGGATGGGCCGCGCAAAGGCAGGTTTTCCTCCTTTGAACGCGATTTTCTGGTCAATGGTGCCAGAATAGCAAGCATCAATGGCTAGCAGGATATGCGGGCAAGAGATGTTGGTGACAAGGTTCCCTAACTGTGTAAGCTCTAAGTGACTTTCATGCAGTGGGTCCTCCGCTTTTCCATCCCGAGGAACGAAGAAGCCTTGGGTGAAGGCTTCGCTGAAGGTGCCATGGCCAGAGAAAAATACCAATAGTTGGGCATCATTGCCAAAGGGCTTTTTTTGCCAATCCAGCAAGGTGTTGAGAATCTGCCGACGGGTGCGGTTACGATGGATTTCGGTTTGGAACCCATAGACCTCACGCAGTTCCCGACTGATTGCCTCTACATCTCGCACGGGATTCTTTAGGTCAGTCCAGCCCACATCGTCGTAGGTATCCACCGCAAAGAAGAGGGCAAAATCTTTGCCTTGGCGAGCTCTCTCAGGTGCTTTAACACCCAGCGAAAACAGGCCAGCTAACAGCACAAAAACAAGTAGCACACGAAGCATGATGGGTTGTTTGGAGGGAAGTTACTGAGTCACATCGAAGCCACAAAAAGATGGCAAGCAGAAAGATAAAGCAGCAAGCCAAAACGCATATTCCCGCATGGAATCCACGTTTTTCTCCGTAGGGGCGATTTGCAAATCGCCCCTACCAGAAAATAGAGACATACGTGACCCATATATGCGCAA
>CAZFPQ010000563.1:0-1757 GCA_964521065.1 uncultured Bacteroidia bacterium
CTCTCTTAACTCTCTTAACTCTCTTAACTCTCTTAACTCCCTTAACTCCCTTAACCGTTTTTACCCCGCTTCATTCGTCTTCTAGTGATTAGAACTTAGGTCTTTCTAAGAGGGCGTCTACGATATAGGACCGACGTATATCAGCGCGATTTCGGATAATGCCTCGCCTGCGGGCTGTCCTCTTTTTGGGTTTGTTTACTTCAGGGGTTACTTCCAAATCGGCAAGTTCCGAAGGGCGCCCATCCATGCGCTCCCCCAAACGGCTACCAGGTAAAAAGAGATCCTCGTCGAGCTTAGGGGGCTCCATCTTTCCCGTGTATTGCACAGAACCCGAACCTGCTTCCCTCATTCTGCGCTGCAAGGCTAGATACCGCAAGTATAGCAGCACAAGGGTAGCAAGAACAAGCCCAATGAGGATGAGGGGACCTAGCATAAGTAAAAAATTATCATGCTAAATATAAAGGCAACTTGCTGGAAGAGCCAACTTTTTTGGGATAAGATTTGAGTTTCTGTCCTCATACAGTGATCTTGGGTAAGGTACCAGTATTCTCAATACGATAAAGCTCACCCCTAGATGAATATAGAGACAATTCGGGATTACTGTCTAGCTAAGGCGGGTACCACCGAAGGATTTCCTTTTGACAATGATACCTTGGTTTTCAAAGTCATGGGCAAAATGTTTGGCCTACTTTCCCTGGAAAAAGGCAGCATGAATCTTAAATGCGATCCAGACTGGGTACCAGAGTTGCGGGATCAACACCCTGAAGAAATACTACCTGGCTATCATATGCACAAAGCGTATTGGAATACGGTCATCTTGAATGGCCGTTTGGGTGATTTGTTCATCAAGGAGTTGATTGATCACTCCTATCAAGAAGTCGTAAAGAAACTTCCCAAAAAGGTTCAGAAGGAGCTTCAGTCTTTGGAAGAGGGATAGTAATGTTCCAAAAACGTTCCTGGTAGATCCTCGACGGTGTCTACGTCTGACTCCTCCCTCAATAAGGCAAGGCTCATTTTGTGATGCTGTATTCTGTGTAGGGTCTTGGTCAACACTTGATCTGTGGACCAACTCATCTCCTCAAACAGCTCTATTCGAGGTTCTTGGAGGCCGATCAGGTAATATCCCCCATCGGATGAGGGACCCACCACTACATCTGTATGTTGGAGCTGATCGAATGCTTCTCTAAGCAACTCCGCTTGAACACCCGGAATGTCACTCCCAACCAAGACCATGCGCTGGTAGCCTTGCTTTTTTCCCCAGGAAAAGGCGTGGTTCATGCGGTCTCCAAGGTCCCGGCCTGCTTGTAAGAGGCGGGGCCAGTTGGTTTCTGACCATAAATCTTGCTCAGGCACCTTATTGCCATAAAAAACCACCACAGGGACCTCTAGTCGCTGGGCTTCTTTGCGTAAGTGTACCAACATTTCTTGATAAGCTGCAAGGGCTTTTATCTGCCCTATTCCCGCGGCAAGGCGTGTTTTGGTTTGCCCAGGGAGAGGGTGCTTCACGAAAAGGATTAACAATTCTAAACCAGGTTCCATATTTGTAGGGTGGATTATAAGCAGATGTTAGGGGACATCCTTCAACCTTTTGGCAGCAAGTTTGAGCCGAATAAACAAACGAAATGCATCATGGTCGACAAGTTTGACTATTTTATCTCGTGGCTCAATCCTATAGACGACTTTTGGTAGAATCAAACCTTACAACCCACTTTCCGGCCCTAAGAAGTGTCAAGATATATTTTTTGAAAAGTTGGTCC
>CAZFPQ010000564.1:0-1752 GCA_964521065.1 uncultured Bacteroidia bacterium
GAAAAACTTCCGAGCCGGTAATTAAAAGACTCTCTCCTCTACCTCAAAAACTGTTTTATTCGAGTGATCTTTTTTTTGTTTACCGCTGCGCGGAACGCTTATCCCAAGATATTGAAACCCCTCTTCCAAGCTTGGAAGAGGGGTTTCATGTAAATATGTAGTTCTATCTCTAATTTTATTCCTCACCTGGTAAGGCTTGTCCTTCCATCCAAGGAGCGCCGGCCTTGATCAAGTCTGCTTCGAGTGCAGGCAGTGTTTTGTCGATAATCACAGCGAGTTCTGTTTTTATGCTTTGCAGATCTTCCTTGGCAATGGAGACACTCTCCCGATGCATAGGGGTTGGGCCATAGGTGCTACCCAAAGCTCTGAATCCGACATACATGCGGCTGCGAGGGGTAGGAGCTGAGGGTTCTCCTACTTCGTCCTTGACTGGATCTCCATTCATTTTACTTTCTAGATCAAGTAATTGTTGGTGGGTCTCGTATAAGCGAGGCATCAAGGTAGGATCATCCTTGGTGGTACGTCCGAGCGCGCTGTACATGGCCTTAAGCTTCTTCATGCTTGTTTTTAGTGCTGCAGAGGTAGCCGTCATATTTTGCTGTAGCTCTTGTAGTTCTTCCCTAAAGGCCGTGAATTGCTCGCTAGAAGCACCTGGCAAGGCGCCCTGACGAAGTGGCTTCACAATAAAGGATTTGGGTTCAGTTAGCTGTTTCATGTTTCCATCTACGACGCTCACCATAGTAACAGTATACGTGCCAGGCGTAGCCATGATCCCAGATCCTCCAAAAGGAGACCCATTTGATTTTCGGTCTAGTTCGATACCACCCTGTGAAGCGTAGCGCAAGTTCCAACTCACACGATTGATACCTGGGGAGTTTTTGCCTTTGATACGGTTAACTACCTCTCCTGCTTCATCTTTGATGATCAACATGATTTGGGGAGCTTGCTCCCGCTTTTCGGCTTCTAGGGCTTCCCAGCCTGGAAAAGTAAGGGGCTCACCCGCTTTTGCTAGTTCTCTTTCCTCGGCTTTACGTTCTTGTGCTCGTGTTTTTAAAGCGTCCTTTAGGTAATAAGTAAAGGTGGCGCCAAAAGCAGGGTTGGGAGCTACATATTTAGCGCTCCCTTGAGAGCTTACACGCATTCTCGGCATATACCAAAGCGCATCTTTGATATCAAACATCATCGCTTCCTCTGCCAAGACTTCAGCTGAAAGCTGGCGTAGCGGAGAAATGTCATCCAATACAAAGAAGCTACGCCCAAAGGATGCTGCCACTAAGTCATTTTCTCGACGCTGAATGGTGATGTCACGGAAAGAGATCGTAGGTACGCCTCCTTTCAGCTTTACCCATTTTTCTCCACCATCTATAGTGAAGTAGATCCCAAATTCCGTGGCGGCAAATAGTAGGTTGGGTGCTTCATGATCCTGTACCATGCGCCATACCAGTGTGCGCTCAGGAAGATTACTGCTAATCGAACTCCAGCTTTTACCGCGATCCCTACTTTTTAGAATGTATGGATTAAAATCACCTTCCTTGTGATTGTCGAGGCAGAGATAAACGGTATTAGGGTCGTGAAGGTCAGCTCTCACATCATTGACAAAAGCGCGATCCGGAATGCCCTTGATAGAACCCAGCATGATTTTGCGCCAGCTTTTACCGCCATCTTCCGTTAGCTGTACAATGCCATCGTCAGTACCAGCATAGATGAGGTTTTCATCAAGCGGAGATTCTGCCAAAGAGGTGATGGTATTAT
>CAZFPQ010000565.1:0-1744 GCA_964521065.1 uncultured Bacteroidia bacterium
AGGATACCCCAGCGGATAATAGAAGACATGTCGATTCGGTGGTAATAACAATGAGGGCGAAAAGTAGCAAAAATTTATACTCGCACCTCATTGCCAAAAACGAAACTGGTGAGCTCTCATCAGCCTTATCTAGGTAGGTTCACCTCACCTTAACTCAGTCTTAACCACAATCTCGCTATGCAAGGTCCGGTGCACTGGACAACGGTCAGCAATTTCCAGCAGTCTCTGCCGCTGTTTTTCATCCAGGTCTCCTTCAATCTCCACATGGCGATCGATGTGGTCGATTTTACTTTTCTGGTCCTCAGGATCAATTTGGTCTTGGGGATAATCTTTGTAATGCTCCAGGTGGACCCGTATCTCCCTAACGGGCCATCCTTTGCGATCAGCGTACATGCGCAAGGTCATGGCGGTGCAGGTTCCTAGGCTGGCCACCAACAGATCATAAGGGCTTGGGCCCAGGTCATCTCCACCTACGGAAGGAGGCTCATCGGCCAAAAAGCGATGCTTGCCCACTTGCACTTCGGAAGTAAACCCTTCCCCATCCAGGCGTACCACGGCTTGCTTATCGGTAACCAGGGGGTCTTCTTCAGGCAGATCCAAATACCGAGTAGCCCATTGGGCGATCATTTGACCTGCATAGAGTGAATCAGCCTTGTTTACCAACAAATGATCTGCACCGTCCAAGGTCATGAAACTCTTGGGATGGCGGGCCGCCTCATAAATCTGCTTGGCGTTTTCGATTCCTACGATGGTATCCTGAGGAGAATGTAAGATCAATAATGCCCGATCTAGGTTAGCAATCACATCCGAAAGCTTAACCTGAGCGATGTCTTCTAGGAAATGTTTTCTAATGGTAAAAGGCCGTCCGGCAATTTCTACCCGGGCCTCCCCTTCAGCATGAATCATGGCCTCTACCGCCGAAAATAAATGCTTGACGTGTTCAGGCTCAGCAGGAGCTCCCACCGTGGCCACCGCCTTGACGGACGGAATGGTAGCAGCGGCCATTAATACGGCTGCTCCCCCTAAAGAATGCCCCACTAACAGTTGAGGGGCCTCGTAATTTTGGGCCAGAAAATCCGCTGCATCCAATAGATCTGAGACATTGGTAGAAAAATTGGTGTCGTAGAACTCCCCTCCACTTTCCCCGATTCCAGCAAAGTCAAAGCGTAAAACAGCCAAGCCATTTTGAGTAAGAGATAGACTGATGTTGCGCTTGGCTCGGAGGTTTTTGCCACAGGTAAAGCAATGGGCCAAGATGGCATAGGCACGGGGATGCTCCCCCAAGGGGAGATCTAGGTGGGCGGAAAGCTGGATTCCTTTGCGGTTGGGAAAATTTAGGCGGAGGGTTTTCATTGGGGTAGAAGTTGGAAGTCGTGCTTCACAAAATCACCAAATATACGCCAATCCAATGTCATGAAGTAGACTTAACTTCACTTCCCGGCATATTTATTTTTAAATAAACCACTATGGACTGAAAGTCCATAGTTTTAATCGGGACTGAAAGTCCCCTATTCTATGATGAAGTTTGAGGAATCGTTGTCTGAGGGTTTTCGATGATGTTCCAGATATTCATTTACCATTTCATTTGTAATATTTCCTGTACTCCAGCAGCCGTAGCCAATCGCCCAAAAGTGCCTACCCCAATAACGCTTATTCAACTCTGGAAACTCTTGCTGCAACTTCCGAGAACTCCGACCTTTTAAACGTTTCACAATATCACTTATTGACAGAGAGGGACGGTATT
>CAZFPQ010000566.1:0-1710 GCA_964521065.1 uncultured Bacteroidia bacterium
TATGCGCGGGCGTTTTCCCTATTTACGGCAAAAACGGCGATTCCAGCGTTTAACAGGAGAAATGGCTTATGCGTAATTACGTGCGTAAGCGTGCGCATATATGCGCCGTGAATAGGGGCCACTAGCCAAGGACCTTGAGTCATCCTGACAAGCGAAGCGCGGAAGGATCTCACCGGTAACCTGGGCTCTGCGTTCCTCGGGAAAGTAGGGCCGTTGAGATCCTTCGCCAGCGAGGCTCAGGATGACCAATTGGAGTGGTTGATGGGTGACCTGACTCCGCTAGCTAAGAATCCTTAGTCATCTCGACAAGCGAAACGCGGAGAGATCTCACCGGCAACCTGGGCTCCGCATCCCCTGGGAAAGTAGCACCCGTGAGATACCTCGCTCTCGCTCGGCATGACCCATGGGGGTGGTTGACAGATGGCAGCGCTACGCCAACACAATCCCGAGTCATCCTGACAAGCGAAGCGCGGAAGGATCTCACCGGCAGCATGGGCTCTGCGCCCATCAGGAAAGTAGGGCCGTTGAGATACCTCGCTCTCGCTCGGCATGACCCATGGGGGTGGTTGACAGATGGCAGCGCTACGCCAACACAATCCTAGAGTCATCCTGACAAGCAAAGCGCGGAAGGATCTCACCGGCAACCTGGGCTCCGCATCCCCTGGGAAAGCAGCCCCCGTGAGATACCTCGCTCTCGCTCGGCATGACCCAAGGGGGTGGTTAGGCGTGTCTATGCGTCAGCTCTACCCTAGATCTCCACCACCTGCACATCCTCCCGGTGTAGCATGTGCTTAGGTACCCCCGACTGAATGATCTCAGCCAAAGCTTGATTCAATCGGGCCTTTAGGCCGGGTCGATGGGTCACCAGGCTCACCTGCCGGACAGGAATGGGTTCTTCAAAGGGAGTCACCCGTTTGCGTTCGGTCTTGCCCATGTCCTCCACACAGAGTTCGGGGAGGATGGTGACTCCTTGTTGCTGCTCGACCAAGCGCTTCAGGGTTTCGATGCTACCCGCTTGGTAGGCAAATTCTCGGCGGGCTTGGCGTCGCAGGGCGCAGAGATTCATGATTTGGGAGCGGAAGCAATGTCCCTCTTCCAGCAGCCAGAGTTCCTTGGGGTCGATGTCTTCTGGTAGGAAAAAGGATTTGTTGGTCGGCTCGGAGGTATAGGCAAAGAGCTCTTCAAAGAATAAAGGCTGCTCGTGAATGCCACTGTCCTCCAGCGGTGTGACCAGGATACCCGCGTCAAGATTCCCTTGCTTAAGCTGATCAACGATGGCCTCAGTCTGTAGCTCCGTCAGCTGAAGCTTGATATGGGGATATTGCTCCAGAAACCGCCCGATGAAGCGCGGGACCAGGTAAGGCGCCAAAGTGGGGATGATGCCCACCGATAGTTTTCCTTGAGGCTTGCCCCGCCCTTGCTCTACCAAGTCTTCCAAGACCTGCTTTTCCCGGAGAACGATGTGAGCCTGCGCAATGATGGCTTCCCCTACACTGGTCGGCACGACCGGTTGCCGGCTGCGGTCAAAAATCAGGGTATCCAGCTCTTCTTCGAGGCGCCGAATCATCATGCTCAGCGTGGGTTGGGATACGTGACAAGCCTCGGCGGCCTGAGCAAAGTGGCGATGGCGGTCTACCGCCACGATGTAACTGAGCTGCTGGAAGTTCATCCTCGGGTGATAGTTTTGTTCTATAACAAATAAAGTAAATA
>CAZFPQ010000567.1:0-1710 GCA_964521065.1 uncultured Bacteroidia bacterium
TATTGTGGTATGGGCGAGCATGCACCCAGGGGCGTGATGACCTCCTATGGCGATGGTGTGTACAAGTCTACAGACGCAGGTAAAACATGGAAGCACGTTGGATTGAAAAATACACAACATATTTCTCGAATTGCTATCAATCCTAATAACCCTGACATTGTCTTTGTTGCAGCTCAGGGAGCGCTGTACGGACCAACGAAGGAGCGCGGAATCTACAAATCTGTGGATGGTGGTAAGACTTGGGAAAATGTTTTGTACGTAAATGACTTGACTGGATGTTCAGAGCTTTCCATGGATATGAATAATCCCGAGGTTCTCTATGCTGCGATGTGGCATCACCAAAGAAAGCCTTGGAAAGTCATAAGTGGAGGAGAAGGAAGTGGCCTCTATAAAAGTACTGACGGAGGTGAGTCATGGGAGAAAATCCATGAGGGGCTGCCGGAGGAAAAAGGGAAAATGGCGATTGCTGTGAGCCGAGCCAACCCTGATAAAGTCTATGCACTTATAGAAAGTGATACCTATGAAGAGAAGGGTGGGCTGTTTGTTTCAAATAACGCAGGTAAGTCGTGGAGTCGTGTGAGTGACGATCACAGATTAGTTCAACGGGCTTGGTACTACATTGAAGTTTTCCCAGATCCCAATGACGATCAGACGGTTTATGTGCTAAGCGCTCCGGCGCTGAGGTCGATTGATGGTGGCAAAACCTGGGAAAGATTGTCGGGGACGCATGGTGACTATCACGACTTATGGATCAATCCTACCAATTCCAAAAACATGGTAATAGCCAATGATGGAGGAGCAGCAATTTCCTTTAATTATGGAAAATCGTGGTCCACGCAGTCAAATATGCCCACAGCGCAGTTTTATCGTGTTAATGTTGATAACCTATTTCCTTACAATATTTATGGAGGCCAACAAGACAATACTTCGGTCAGAATTGCGAGTAAGGCGCTTGCGAGAAGGTCTATTACGGAGCAAAATTGGACTTATTCGGCAGGAGGTGAGAGTGCATTTCTAGCATTTGATCCGGATGATCCCAGATACGTGATGGGAGGCAGTTATTTGGGTACGATCGAGGTTTTGGACATGAAAGCTATGGCCGGTACAGCGATAATGGCGGCTCCAATTCAGTACTTGGGAAGGGAAGCCCGGGATATGAAATACTTGTTTAATTGGAATGCTCCAATCATTTGGTCTAAACATGAACCGGGTACTTTTTATCATGCAGCGCAATATGTCTTAAGAACTGATGACCGAGGGCAAACCTGGCGTGAAGTTTCTCCGGACTTAACCCGTAATGATGATTCAAAACAAGGAAACGGGGGAGGACCGTACACTAACGAAGCGGTTGGGGCCGAGAATTATGGAACCATTAGTTACATGACCGAATCACCCCACGAAAAGGGTGTTTTGTGGACAGGAAGTGATGATGGTTACGTTTTTATAACACAGGATAACGGTGTTAACTGGACGAATGTGACTCCGAAAGGGTTAGAAGAGTGCTTGATAAATGCTATTGAAATATCCCCGCATGATCCAGCTACAGCCTACATAGCTACTACAAGATACAAATTCAATGATCACACTCCTGGTTTGTATAAAACTACCAATTATGGTAAATCCTGGACGAACATCAGCTCAGGAATACCAAATGGAGCATACACAAGAGTAGTTCGTGAAGATGAACAAAGAAAAGGTTTACTCTATGCG
>CAZFPQ010000568.1:0-1708 GCA_964521065.1 uncultured Bacteroidia bacterium
CCTCCGCATATTCCTTGGCTTTGATGATCTCTCGGATGTAGCCATCCTTGGCCCAGTCGATCAGCGAGTCCACCTCCACGAGCTGGGCTCC
Source organism: uncultured Bacteroidia bacterium (assembly GCA_964521065.1). Classification (GTDB taxonomy): domain Bacteria; phylum Bacteroidota; class Bacteroidia; order J057; family J057; genus CAYVAP01. Next base: position 92 of record CAZFPQ010000568.1, read on the forward strand.
CTCAGCCAGTACTTCCGCTGCTTCAAACTGCACGATGGCATCTTCAAACTTCAGGGCATCGTAGGCCCGGAAGCCGGAGTCGCGCAAGGTTTCATAGGTCTGGGCGGAAGAAGAGTTAAGAGTTAAGGAAGTGACGAGGGTGAAGAAGATAAGGGGTTTAAGGAGTCGCATGGGTATATCTATAGGGGTTGGAATGATAGAGGTTTATTCTCCCAGTCGCTTCAGTACCTTGTCTACCAATTCCTGGCTAAGCCGGAAGATCAATCCCTAGGTTTCGTAAATCTTGCTCAAAATCAGCTTCTGAATAATGTAGATCAATGTCACGCTTAGCAAGTTCCCTTTGAAAGTCTAACAGGTTCATACGAGCCAAAGTACGTGCTTTCTCATACTGAGACGCTTCCGTTCATAGAGATAGCAGGCAAGATCCACTAGTAGCTCGCTTTCTGACATATTGGCTTGTCTAAGGATTTCATCAGGAATGATCAAAGCCATAACTCGATATTTTGTAATCAATTTACAGAAATCCCGGAACAGATAGATATTGGAACTGTCTCCTTGAGGTACCATGGCTTGTTAAGCCGTGAGGCTTCATCGGCCTGGAAGGCCGAGGTACTCCAAAGGCACTGCCCATCAAGCATATCACTGAACCAGAAAGTTAAAGGGGAAAGCAGGTAACTGTCCTTGAAGCTACGGGTAGCTTTTCCGGCCTGCTCAGGGGAAAGAGTCTGTTCAAAGTTGTTGGGCAGTTGGCCCAGGGATTCAAAGAGTCGGCTGTTGAGGTGGTGCTCCAGCGTGCGTTTAGACCAAAAATTCTTCGCCGTCTGTTGGATGCAGAAAATCCTCTGTTCAAGCGACCTGGCCTTGAAAAGAATTAATTGATGGTGGGTAAACCCAGCCTGCAAAAAAGCTTCTTGGAAGCCTGAGGGCATTTCGTAAGCTTGATGTCCCATTTGGTTCACCATTGGCGAACCAAATTCTATATACTGTCTCCATGCTTCATAAAAAAGGCGCATTTTCTTAAGGTTACTAGCCGAAAACCCTCTCAGCCCGGTAGCTCCTGCTGCAACTGTGCTGATACCTGCGTCAATACCTTGCTACCCCAAGCCTCCGCAACAGCCCGCTCTGAAATCATTTTCCCTACGCGGAAATACAAACCCAGCAACTCGCGGTTAGCCAGCTGTGCCGCCCGATAGCGGCTTTGCAGGATCATTTGCTTCAGCTCAGATAAAAACACCAGATCAATCCCCATAACACTCAGACTTAAGCAGCTTTACACACTACTGGACATGGCGGGTATAAGGTATAGAGGAAATAAGGTATAAGGCAGAGTAGCAATGGTTTTTATTCTAATACCCCTCCCTATGTCCAGTAGTATGGCAGCCTTATTCTCCCAACTCTTAACTATTAACTCTTTAACTCTGTTAACTTTTTTAACCCTCCTCCCCCTCACTTCATTTCCGCTTTCAACATCTCATACTGCTCCTTCAGCAAGCCAAATACCTTGGGTGACTCCTCTTTGTCCTCCTCCTCAAAACCAAAGTCAAAGCCCAGGTCCAAATCTTCTTCGTCTAGGTTGCGGCCTTCGTTGAAGTCGTCTTGGCGCAGGTCGGTGTGGAG
>CAZFPQ010000569.1:0-1664 GCA_964521065.1 uncultured Bacteroidia bacterium
ACCAAGAGATTGGTCGCGCGGTCAAACTGATCCCGCTGTACCTTTATGATAAAGTCAGGCGTCAATAGCTCATTTCGGTTCAGCACCTCTACTCTTTCGTCCCCCCAATCTGCATACGAAGTGCTTAGTTCACGATCCTCCCCCAACCTGAGTTTCAAGGTCATATCTAATTCTTGGCTGTAGTATTCACCCGCTAAGCCTTCTAGGTCAGCAAATGAAGCAGGCAGGTCGCTGCTTCGGGTATAGGTGTCCATCCCTCCACTTGGAAAAAAGAGGCGTACTTCGGTTTCGTAACAAACGACCTTGGTCCTAGAGTCATAATCAACATGGTAGGTGTTATTCCCCTCGGAGAGCAGTTCAATTGGTCTACTGTTGTTTCTCCTCCAATAAATCTTCCCTTCTTCCTCTACGATTCGCACCAGAGACCCGGTTGAAGAGAGGTATTGTCCAAGAATTGGGGCTTCATCCCGACCCTTGTCCTCGTCATAGAATCGCTCATCGTAGGCAAAGGCTGGCTTTTCGATTTCGGGTAGAAGTGCGGCAGCCACTTCATCTGCGATGTCTCCGCTCCAAATTCTTCCATTGTTGCTCATCACAAAAACGGAAAGTTTTTCTTCAGGAAAGCGGGTGGTGTGGGAGTGATAGCCAAAGGTGGAGCCAGAATGATAGGGGGCGTCTCGGCCTAAGCGGCCATCTAGCTCTAGGCCAAAGCCATAGCTTTGAATCTCGCTGTTGGGAATGGGTTGCTGGCTTTTGATTAGGAGTTCGTTGTTGTCTTCCTGGGCACGTTGAACCGCTTGCTCATAAATCAACTGATCTCTGAGGGTGGTGTACAAAAAGCCCTCTCCATTAAACTTGGTGAGGTTTGGCGTACTGAGCCACAAGCCATCCCCCCAGTCAGAGTAAGCGTCTGCGCGATTGGGGATTACGCCCATGTAGCGGCGGACAAACTCTGTTTCCTCCATCCCCAATTTTTCGAAAAAGGCTTTTGAGTAATCGTTGAAGGATTCGCCGGAAATCGCCTCAATGATTTCGGCCATGATGTTGTATCCCGAGTTGCTGTAGGAATAGGCGGTCCCCGGCTCAAACACCAGTTCCTCTTGCTTGGCCAATAGCTCTATGACGTCATCATTGTCCATCCCAATCTGCTTCCAATAAGGCCGGTCCATCATTTCCAAGATGAATACATAGTCGCGAATGCCGCTGGTATGGTTGATCAGGTGGCGGATTTTGATTTCCTCTTCTACCTTGGGATACAAGGATGGAATGTATTTTCTGAAGTCATCCTCTAGGCTCAGTTTTCCCTCTAATGCTAGTTCCAAAATCATCAGGGCGGTAAACTGCTTAGCCGTAGAAGCGATGTTGGACCGGGTATGTTCATCGAACTTGATTTGATGCTCTAGATTGGAGTAACCCAGGTACTGCTCGTAGACAATTTGTCCTTCATGGACAATGCCCACGGCCAAACCAGGGGAGACACCATCTACATATTGCGAGAGCATCTTGGTGATGGCTGCTTCATCGATTTTCTTGATTGACTGAGAAAACAGATGAGCAGTAAACAATAGACTGGTGAGGAGGACAAAGAGGACCTTTTGCATAGCTTGATTTTTGAGCTAAACTACGCTCCCAAGCAGGATACGCCGCTTCAAATCATCATTTGA
>CAZFPQ010000570.1:0-1647 GCA_964521065.1 uncultured Bacteroidia bacterium
CTCTCTTAACTCTCTTAACTCTCTTAACTCTCATCAAAAAGAGCTTCTTATTCGAGCCATAAAGGCTTCTTCAAATTTGTCTGAAATATTCAGCTGAGCGCCATCGGACATAACGACATGCTTACCTCCATGATTAGAAAACTGCTCTACGTATTCCATGTTGACCAAGTGAGAGCGGTGAATTCGATAGAAATCATGGCCCATCAAGCTCTTTTCTACCTCACTCAAGACTTTGGTACAGTCAATCGTTTTTTCACTAAACAAATGAATAGATGAATACTTGTTGTTAGCCCTCACGTATAGGATTTCATTCATAGAGATCACCCTTCTCCCATCAGCGACAGGAATAGCGATACGGCCATTCTGGTCTGGTGAGGAGGCCATGAGTTTGAAGGCTTTGTCTACCGCTTGAGATAATTCCTCTGGATCAATGGGTTTCAATAAGTAGTCTACCACATTGGCCTTAACTGCCTCAATACCATACTCTTGGTGGTCAGTAGTAATGATGACTTTGAAGTCCAGGTGGGGCAACTGTTCGATAACGCCGAAGCCATTGGCTGGACCCAAATGAATATCAAGGAAAACCAAATCTGGTAAGGTAGCCCGAATTTCTTTGACCGCGTCTTCTACGCTTCGTGCCGTTCCTACCACCGCAACATGTGGACAGAATTGCTTGAGTTTTATTTGAATGTTTTCCAGACCGCGGGCTTCATCTTCAACAATGACTGCTTTCATGTATAAAAGGTATTTGGGTTGTTGGGGCCAGTAGTTTTTGCATTAAGCAAGTTTGTCGACCAAGAGATAGCCGAGGATTGTTATTTGGGTTCCTCTTTTAGGTGAACCCGCAGCACTGCCCGGGTTCCGGTGGGTACTCCTGATTGATCCACTAAATCTGTAAATTCCAGCTGGGCTTTATCGTGCCCAATTAATTTCAAACGCTCTAACATTACTTGGGTACTGCTTCGGTCTCGACGCTCTATCAGGGCATAATTTTGATAAGCTTTGGCAGAGGGACGACCAATCCCATTGTCTTCTACTACACACACCAGCATGGGGGGATTTGACTCCGAAGCATCTTCTTTGGCAAAGCTGATATGTAAATGTCCAGGTCTCTCCCCCTTTATCAAGATCGGTTGTAGACCGTGCCAAATGGCGTTTTCTACCAAGGGTTGCATCAGCATTGGCGGCACCTGGATGGCCTTTTTATCAAGCCTAGCATCAATGTCAATGCTGTAGGCAAAGTCTTCTCCTACCCTCAGTTTTTCTAGCATCAAGTAATTTTGTAAGAGGTTGTATTCCTCCTGTAAGCTAATACTCGCTTGGTCCACGAAGCGAAAGGTGTCTTTGGCCAAACGAGAAAAGCGAACCAAGTATTTTGAGGCTTCGATGGTTTTACCAGTCAAGATCAGGTTGTCCAAGGCATTGAGGGTGTTGCCGATAAAATGGGGATTCATGCGGGTGCTTGCGAGACGAATCTTATGATCCAGACTTTCTCGCATATGGATTAGGCTTCGTTGTTGGAAAAACATGAATGCGGCAGTGGCTAGCAAGGCCAGCAAACTGCCACCGGCCAGTAGGAGTAATCGCTGCTGTTCTCTGCGGCGTTGTTCTTGGGATGCTTGATCTAGTCGCCTAATTTGTTTTTGT
>CAZFPQ010000571.1:0-1627 GCA_964521065.1 uncultured Bacteroidia bacterium
GATCGAAGATTCCGGGAATCGGAAAGGTGACACCGCTATGGGTTATGACCAGCATTTTGGCCAAAGTCCAGCTTAGAGACTGTTTGGGTTTGGGCATTTCGAGCCCAAACGTAGGATTTTTTGGTTCTGACAAGCAGATTTTTGAAGGGATAGCGGTCTATTTCGAGGAAAATCGGTGCAGGCATACTCCTTCCTACTTGGGGCCCTTAATCCCAAGTACGCATGGCAAGGCAAGTTGAAGCCGCAAAAGAAAAACCCATACCGCCTCTTAAATCTTTCTGAAACAAAGAACCTCTTCCAGGCGGGCAGCGGAAGAGGCTCAAGGCAACCTTAGCGCCGTTTGCGGTGATACAATCAGCCTAAGCTAAGGTGCAGGTGGGATGCTTTAAATATGCCTTTTTTCATACGTATTTCCAAGCAAAAATAAGCAGAGCAGTCCATTCCTTTAGACTACTTGATCTTTCTTCGCTTGACAAGGTAATCGGTAAGGACTTTGTCATAAGGCTTCGCAATGTCCACTTCTACGAAGTCCATCCCATATTCATAACACCGTTGTTTAAAGCGAGCCTTATTGGAGGTGACTAATTGGCGATATTCATCTCGGATTTGATTGGGTTGAACTTCAATTTTTTCGCCCGTTTCCAGGTCTTTGAGTATCAAAGGTCGATTGGGGAAATCAAAGTTCTGTTCGGTTTTTTGGTCCATTAAATGAAACACCAATACCTCATGCTTTTCGTGACGAAGGTGTTGCAAGGCCTTGAACAACTCGTCAGAGTGGGCCTCCTGCCCGAAAAGATCCGTAATCAATACCACAAAAGAACGCCGATGGAATTTCATGGCTACTTGGTGGAGAACTTTTGCCGTAGCAGTTCTACGGGTAAAATAATCCTTCTGAGAAACCACCTCCTCCAGTTTGGCGAAAATGGGCATCAGATAGGAGTAGCGCGACTTAGCAGGCGCGTAATACCGCAAATCATCATCAAAGAGGGTCATTCCAGCCGCATCCCTTTGCTGTACCATCAGATACTGTAAAGCTGCAGCCAGATATGAGCCATATTCCAGCTTACTGATTCCCTCGGTAGGATAGCGCATAGAATCACTTACGTCCAATACGACCTGGCACCTAAGGTTGGTTTCCTCCTCATAGCGTTTTGAAAACAGCCGATCGGTCTTACCATATACCTTCCAGTCAATGTTGCGCAGGGACTCTCCGACATTGTAAGGCCGGTGCTCGGCAAACTCTACTGAAAACCCATGATAGGGACTTTTGTGCAAGCCAGTGATAAAGCCTTCTACGATGAGTTTGGCCTTGATCTCAATGTGCTTTAGCTTGCTAACGATGACCGGATCGAGGTATTTGATGGGCGTTTGAGCCATGAAAAAGGTATTTTCTAAGGGATACTTGATAAACATACGAAGATTCCAGGGAATTGACTGGAAGCACAGGCCAGTAGAAATAGCTTCATGAATGAATTGTCGCAAAAACCACCCCTACAAGTCGTATGCGCTTTGATTTGGGAACGGGGGCGTTTGCTTGGGGCACAGGTGGCTCTTGACAAAGATCCAAATGGGCGCTGGGAATTTCCAGGAGGTAAATTAGAGGCAGGTGAAAGTAAAGAAGAAGGGC
>CAZFPQ010000572.1:0-1626 GCA_964521065.1 uncultured Bacteroidia bacterium
AGAGTAGTGAAAAAGTAGATAGAGAAGTTATAAAACTGTTTAAAAACTCAAAAAGAAAACTCCTCAACTGACATTCAGTTGAGGAGTTTTTCATTTGTAGTACCCAGGGTCGGACTCGAACCGACACGGATTGCTCCAATGGTGTTTGAGACCATCGCGTCTACCAATTCCGCCACCCGGGCCTGTGTCTCAAAGGTGGGCACAAAAGTATGTTCTCAGTCTTGTTTTCGCAAGTGTAAACGCTACTTTTGCGCAAGATTTAGATGATTTTTTGTGCTACTTTGTTTTAGCAGTTCAACAAAGCGGATTTTTTTGCTTATCTTACTGATACACAAACAATCCTGATTTCAGTACCTCTTACCCTATATTTTTACCAGCATTTCAAGATGAAAATCCAGGTCTCCAACATTGATCGATCCACCAGCGAGGACGAGCTGTACGATCTATTTGAAGAGTTTGGGTCCATTGCTTCCCTGGAACTCAACGAAGAGCCTGATCCCGGCAAAGAGACTTTTTCTGCCATCGTCGACATGGTGTACGAAGAAGATGCCGAGGAGGCCATTGAAGAATTGAATGGAGAACGGGTTGATGGCCGCATCCTTCGGGTTGTGCCTGCCAGCAAGGCTTCCGAAGCTCCCCGTGACTCATCCCGCTTAGATTATCTTGAATTAGAAGAAGATGACATTCGAGGCGCGGATGGAAAAATTTTGATGAAGCGCTCTGCCTTGGATGAGGCCGGCCGTGGGTCCAAGAAGCCCACCCGTCGAAATCTCAGAGACTGATCAATCTAGTAAACTTCCCGGTTTGTTAGAAATGCCCTCATAGCCTTCATCTATGAGGAAAGGCTCTTCCTTGGCTGCAGTGGTGGCCAATTCATCGCAACGCTCGTTGAGGGGGTTGCCTGCATGTCCTTTGACCCAATGCAGATTGACCTGATGCTTGCGATAGATTACCAGAAACCGCCGCCACAGATCAGGATTCTTTTTATCCTTGAAGTTTTTCTTTTCCCAACCAAATACCCATCGTTTGTTGACGGCTTGTTCTACATAACGCGAATCAGTATAGATATCTACCTGAGATCCTGGTTTTTTTAGGGCTTCTAGAGCGACAATCACTGCAAGTAGCTCCATTCGGTTGTTAGTGGTTTTGCGGTATCCCTTAGCCAATTCCTTGCGGTGTTGACCGGCAATTAAGACTGCCCCATAGCCACCTGGACCTGGATTGCCTAAGGCAGCACCGTCTGTGTAAATGGTGATTTTCATGCCACCAAAGATACATAAGCCAGGACAGGTCCCAAGGCTTGGATCTACTATCTACACGATGTAAGTTTGATTTCTGACTCTTGGTGTGTAAAGGAGAATTTCCGAACAGCCTCTAAGCTGGACTTTGGCCATATTAAAATGGATGAAAACCTCCCTTGACGACTTGCAAAGGCTTATTTTTACTTATTCAACTTCAAGGTTTCAGATTGATGTTGATTAATTCTCTGTTGAGTTTTAGGTTTATGGTAGTCAAAGATAAGCTTGTGGCGGCGTTGGGCGGCATTCGGTGGACAGGGGCGGATAGTGTGCAGGCCTGGAATGCCGAAGTTTTTTGCTTACTTTTTTCAAAAAAAGTAAGGCCCGC
>CAZFPQ010000573.1:0-1623 GCA_964521065.1 uncultured Bacteroidia bacterium
TGATGGCCGTATTGGGGTCTACCCGTTCAAAATAGTCGATCACCCTAGGCAGGGTTTCCACCGTCAGGGAATCCAGGCCCACCTCCACTTCGACAGAGGCTCGACTGGCCAGGGTGATGTGGTACATAAAACTGTCCTCTGACGTCAGAAAGCCTGTTGCGGCTTCGTCATACTTTTCCATCGCTTGCTCAAAGTCAAGGTTCTGGGCATAGCACATGCCCATCAGAAAAGAAAGTCCCGCTACTCGATGCAAATCGCCGCTGGCGTGGGCACAAGGAGCTCCCTCGATCAAGAGTTCAATCGCACGATGGGTGTTGCCGGAGTGTAGCACTGCCCCTGCCCATTGGAGATAAGTGTAAGCCATGGTGCTGGAGTCTTTCGCATACCTTGCCCAATACATGGCCTGCTCAAATTCTTGCTCAAACAAATCCAGTTTCCCGCTTGCTCGGTAGCTCAAGGCCAGTTCGCGGTGGAAAGAGTTGGTGAGGATGGGGTGTCGTCTCCCATCTAATTCACAGGCCGCCAAGGCATAGGTCTGTAGCTCTTCCTCGGTGCCAAATTCATCCAGCAGCACACAGATATCGCCGTAGATGTGGGCCAGCAGGGTATCGTCTTGGGTCTCTCCAGCGATGATTAAAGCCCGATCCAGCAGGGAATCACAATGGGAGTTCCCCTTAGCGAAACAAATCTGGGCTTGGTCTAGAACGTTTTCTGCTTCTGAATCCGGGCGATGCCCCAATACCCTCATCACCGACACCCATATAACGACCAAACTGACAATTATCCGCATAGAACTCTCCTCTGTTAGAATTTTCTAAGATAAAAAATTCTTAACAGGGTCCCGCCCCTACTTCTTCTCCATCACGTCTACCCCTGTCCAATCCCCTGGCAAGCCCTGACTGCGGTAATCCAACGCTTTACCCAAAAAGTGCTGGGCCACCCGATCGCCTTTTCCAGCCAAGGTTCCAAAGCCGCTTGCGGCCCGATCCATGTCTCCTCCAAGATAGGCTCGCAAAGCACTCTGAAAGGCTTTCGAGGATTGCTGCTTCAGCGTTTCAAGCTTAGACCCATCAGCCGCAAAACATTCATAGATTCCCATGGGCTGCTGCCGTCCCTTGACCTGCACCAAGCCCAGATAGCGGGTCTGCGCCTTGCTTTCCTCGCTCAGTAAAGCAAAACTGTCCTCACTCAGCAGGATCTGAGCGCCGTAATACTTGGTCAGGCCCTCTAGTCTCGCGGCGGTGTTGACGGTATCGGCGATGACGGTGGCGTCTGATCGGTCCTGGTCCCCGATGATGCCCATGATGAGGGGACCGGTGTGGAGTCCCATGCCTACCCGCAGCAGCTGACGGTTCTCGGCGGCGCGGTGTTGGTTATACTCACTGATGGACCGCTGCATACCAATTGCCGCTTGCAGGGCATCATTCGGGCTCTGCTGGAAAATGGCCATGATGCCATCTCCCAGGTACTGGTTGACAAAGCCCTGGTGCTGCCCGATGATGGGCCCCATGCGTCGGGCATAGGCCTCTACGAACTTGAAGTTCTCCTGTGGACTCATGCTCTCTGAGAGGCTGGTATAGCCCCGGATGTCCGAGAAGAAGACGGTTACTTCCTTGGCCGCAA
>CAZFPQ010000574.1:0-1619 GCA_964521065.1 uncultured Bacteroidia bacterium
CAGTCCCTCCATTGGTGATATTATTGTTATTCAGGTTTAGTGTTTGTGTTGCGACGTGGCTTCCTAAATCATCACCAGGAATATTGGTTAAGCCAGAACCATCGCCTACAAAGGCAGTAGCAATCAAGGTATCAACAGCAAGGTTGACAGATGGCTTAACAAAAACTCGAAACCTATAATCTTCATTTGGATCAAAATTTCCCCTTCCCCCCGAATAGGGATTGTTGTCACTGTGCCCCCAAAAAAAATCATTAACTGTATCTACTACAGCGAAGGTGTATTGCTGATTTCGCTCCAGCTTAATTTGTAGGTCGCTTAAAGAGAAAACCGTCCAGTTGCCTGAAAGAGAAGGAATCTGTACCCGTTGAATGAGATTAGCTGCATTTACGCCTTCTCCTGCATAAATAGAAATATATCCTCCATTATAGCTGTTAAGTAAGCCACAATGTATTTCCTCCAGAAATGTGGCTCGCGTAGAGGTCCATGACTGCCATGCGGTACTAGATATAGTGTATAGCCCACCATTGGCTATGTCTTGCTTGGCATCTGCTACAGAATTTCCACTGACATGATCAATAAACATCTCATCTTTCAGTTCCTGTAGCTGGATCCCTGTTCCGTTGGTGATGAGTAAACTATCATAAGAAATCGCCAAAGATTGTTCATCCTTAACAGGCAGATTGGTCAGGCCGGAACCATCGCCGACAAATGCCTCCGCTTTTATGATTCCTAGCACTTCTAATGCTTCGGTGGGAGCGTCAGTTCCTATACCAACATCACCCGCTACGACATTTAAGCCCCTACGCTCATCAAACACACGAACGGTAAAATTAGCATCCTTATTTGGGTCATTCCCTACCATCCCATCAGGATATGGATTGCCTCCGTTAAAACGGACATATTGGCCAATATTGATATGGATGGTATACATGGAATCTTCCTCCAGGATAATTTGATTGGAGAAGGTAATGGATGTTAATCCATTGAAATAAGCTGAGAGAGGAAATGATTGACTTGCGATGAGCGTACCACTGGTTCCTTCTCCCTTATATAAACTGATAGTCCTGTCAATGCCAATAGGCCATTGGACATGGAAACCCAGTTCAATCTGATCCAACAATCCGGTAGTCGTATTTTTAAAGGATTGCCAAAAAGGGGAAGTGTTACCTATTACTGCTGAGCCTGAAACATTCACCACCTCGGTTGAAGTAGGAGCATATCCTCCAGCTACTGAAAAATCCTGTGTGATCGAGACCATGCCCTGATCGTAGTAAACCGTATCTCCTCGCTGCTTCCAGGGACCGGATGCTTGTACCCATTCCATACCGGTATAGTAATAGAAAGCGGAGTCTTCGGTATTATACATCAGCAATCCATCGGCGGGGGTAGAAATGGCATCCCGCTCGCTTGTGGTCATTCGTGGGATCAGCAGCCCTTTAGCCGTGCTTTGCACATCCAGAATGGCACTGGCATCTGGATCATTTCCAGTGCTGTTGATGCTAACGCCCTCAGTCTGGGCACGTAGACCCGCGATCGTCAGCAGGCATATGAAGGTGATAAAAAGTCGTTTCATTGCTTTGAGTTTCGATTGATGACTCAAAGCACGGATTTGCTCTCAA
>CAZFPQ010000575.1:0-1610 GCA_964521065.1 uncultured Bacteroidia bacterium
CCACTTTTCCAGTGAAGCCATTTTTATCCATTTTTTCATGTGCTTCAATGAGTTGTTCAAAAGGATAGACTGAATCGATATGAGGGTTGTAGGTTCCGTTCTCCACTCTTTTGATGATCTCTTGTATTACCGCTCCGTCTTTTTCGACGGAGATCGTCCCACTGTCATAGAAACCAACTCTTGGGCGGACCATGGCACTGGCAAAGCTTCCTGCTTTGTCTTTCTCATAGCTGTCTGTCAGGGAGCCGGCAAGGCACAGATGGGCTTTTTTGTTTCTTATTTTGAAGTCATCGGCTAGCGTTGTTTTGCTCACAATAGTATCCACGATTCCATCCGCTCCCTCAGTCCATTCTTTCAAGACCTGATCTGCGACAGGCCCTGAGGAAACGATGACCCTGTGCATGCCGGTCTCCAGCATCCTCTCTACTTTATGATCGCTTCTGGTAACCCCTATGACCTGACCACCCATGTGATTGATAATTTGAGTAATTGCGATAGCTAATGCAGAAGCTCCTGGCCTCACAAGAACCTTAGGCTTTTCAAACCTGTCTAATTTCATCGAATGAAAGCAACATCCCCAGGCGGTAAAGTAGGTTTCAGGTATGGCTCCAAAAGTAGTCCAGTCAAGTGCAGTATCAATCGGGAAGGCGTTGGATACAGGTACAACTGTTTGCTCCGCATAGGAGCCATCATAAGCTCTTCCCATTTCACCCATAGCTGCACATACTTTTTGTCCTTTTTTTAGCTCTCCACCAGGACAATCCAACACCTCTCCGACGCATTCAATCCCTATGACTCGAGGAAACCTTACCGCCTTGCCTGACCCGCCCATCCGTGTGATGGCTTCAGCCCGATTCAACCCGAAGGCGTTAATCTTAATATGTACCTGCCCGGGTTTGGCTATCGGGTCCGGGACTTCCTGCAACGTAAGGCAATCAGGTCCTCCCGGATGAGTAATGACATATGCTTTCATAGCCTTGAATGATATCTTATCAGTAAGGTAAAGAACATCTTTGTCTTACTGTTTTCGGCTGAGTCTTATCAGAAGAATAATGGAGATTAGGTTTGGTATCAAAAACATCAATAGTGATTGAAAGACACCACTTAGTTCCACGATTACCTCTGTGGCAATTCCTGAATACAAATCCAGGATATCCATGACCAAGCGAATGATTAAGGCTGTCAAAATGGATTTTAGTGTCTTAAAAACCCATATTCCGACTACCATTCCCATGGCGATGGCTACATAACGAGAGGCTGAATTGAGCATGATGAACTCGCTTGCCCCACCAGTTTCTATGGTGAAGGCCTTCATCATCCCTTCTCCATCCGCCAGGTTCCAAAAGCTGAAAGCAAGTGACCAAAGCGTCAGGTAAGCCGGCAGAATGAACCACCAAGCAGGAAGGCTTACCTGGGTTTCTTTTTGAATCATCATAGCGAAACCCTTTCAAGAGGTATTTGAAGCTGGTGGGGGCGATTTTCGACCTTATCAAATGGAGTTCCGTCCACATGCTTGGCTCCCATAAATAGCAATCCGTTTTTAAAGTAGATCAAGTCATAGTCTGATACGATCTGATCTTCTGCAATGTGAAACATGGGAAATGCTTTCG
>CAZFPQ010000576.1:0-1605 GCA_964521065.1 uncultured Bacteroidia bacterium
CAGACGGCCGGTTCCGAATGAGTAGGGGAATATTTGTAGCGCAGTTCCTTTTCCTCTCCGTCCAAAGATCTGCCATCAAGTCGGTAGCAGTTGTCGGGTTTGCCATAGGTAAGAGCGGTGCCGTTTTCGTTTCGGGCCCCCAACATGGCGTTGAAGGTGAGTTTTTCAGTTTTGTCGGCAAAGCTCATGTCCCCGGTTCTTTGGGCAGCGGTACCAAAGAAATTTCTTAGTTCTAAGAGGCCACAAAACTCATAGGCTGTGGTCGTCGGATCAGCCTCTAAGCCTGCGATCCACTCATTGGCATGTCCGGCTCCGCTGGGCAGCAAGCAAGGTTCTAGCTTGTGAAGAGCATTTTCATAGGCGCTTTTCAGTTCTGGGTAGCCCGTTTGGTAATAGGCATTCTGCAGGGTGCGAAAGTGTTCATAGGTATGGACCCCATGACCGCTGAAGGGCTCTTCTTTTTTGGCTAAAAAAGGATAGCGAAGGTCATTGAAGGAGCGATTGAGATTAAAGCGAGAGAAGGCCTGGTAAAGGTAGACCGCATAATCTTGATAGGTCTGCTGGCCGGTGATCCGATACAAGGTTTCACAAACATCGCTGAGAATCAGCCCGTGGGTGACTCCACCAAAAGCGCTGCTCAAGTCAAAGGGATTTTTGGCCTCCGGGCCATAATTCTCCATGGTAACCGCCATGGCTCTTTCTACCGCTTCCAAGACCTCGGCTTCATCGGTCAGCTCATAAAAGGCCAGCAGCATACGAAAAGCCGTGGTTTGGGCCCACAATTCTCCGTTAGATCCTTCGTGTTGGTAGCGCAAATTCGGCTTGTAAATCCCTAGGTAGCCGTCTTCATCTTGAGAGCTGAGTAAATTGTCGACGATGGCTCGACTTTGCTGAATCGAAGCCTCATCTTGGGTTAGGTAGGCATGCCTCACGAAACCATCCCACCAATTTCCAATGGTCTCGGCGTTCCACCACATGATAGAGGTTTCCCAAGCAGCCCCAGTCAGGACCAGGTCTCCCATTTCAGGAACATCTTCCAAGCCCCCTCTGCGGGCGGTGTGGTACAAGTCATCAGCTTTGATACCCGGATACAGCTCATCCAGAGCTCCCACCATGCCCGTTTGTAGGTCTTGTTGCATCATTTCTAGCAGCCAGCCCTGGGGAAGGTTGCTACCCGTGGGAAATGCCTGAAAGCTTGGGCTTAGAGGCTTTTTTTCTTGGGTAAAAAAAGTGAGTAGTTCCTGATCGTCTTGTCCCATCTCTGAGTAGTTGTTGATTTTCTCGGCGAAGTCACTTCCCTGAGATCCCTCTTGGGGCGACTGGCAAGAAAAGAGCAAGGCCAGGAATAGGCAAAGACATAGTGGGCGGAGTAGCAGCATATTCCAATTCGTTTGGTCCTTTTGGTACCTCAGGCAGCTTCGTAGAAGGCCTAGCTGAGGTGATAGACTCGTTGTAGGAAGATGCAGTTTTCTGAAGTGTGAGTAGACGCAGATTATAACTTGACCAAAAAAATCCCCCAATCTGCTTTAAGATTGGGGGATTCTTGGTTTCGGAATAGTGTTGCTAGCCCAATTTGTGAGACACTGCCTCACGAATTAGAAAGCG